>DATBWU010000387.1:0-6974 GCA_036514635.1 Anaerolineae bacterium
CCGGTCACGCGCCCGCTGGTTTTCCCTGCGTTCCAGGGCCAAACCCTATGATCGATCTGCTGCGCTATTTCCTGGCCGGGCAATCGACCAGCGTTCCACGCTACCTGCTGGAACAGCTGCTGTTTGCCTTGTTCGGCTGGGTGCCGAGCCTGATCGGCATCGGCCTGCGCGGGCTGGCTTACAAGTTAGTCATCCAGAGCACGGGCCTGCCCTTCATCGAGAACGGCGTGCGCATCCTCCACGCCAAGAACCTGCGCCTCGGTCGAGGCGTGTACATCGATCACGGTGTGTATTTGCACGCCTTGCCAGGCGGAATCGGCATCGGCGATCGAACGGTCGTGATGCACAACTCGATCCTGCACGTGTTCAACTTCCGCGGCCTGCCGCACGCGGGTATCACGATCGGGCGTGATGGCTTCATCGGAGAAGCGAACGTTATTCGCGGCCAGGGCGGGGTGACGATCGGCAACGACGTGTACACCGGCCCACTGGTGCAAATTCTCGCGGTGAACCACGTCTACACCGATCCCGACCGGCCGATCCGCGAGCAGGGTATCACCGCGCAGGGCATCGTCATCGAAGACGATGTGTGGCTGGCGGCAGGCGCGATCGTGCTCGACGGCACGCACATCGGGCGCGGCAGTGTGATCGGCGCGGGCGCGGTGGTGACCGAGGATATTCCACCGTACAGCATCGCCATCGGATCGCCGGCGCGCGTCGTCAAGGATCGGCGCGAAGCCGAGAACGCCAAGCGCGCCGCCCAATCGACGATTCACCTGGGAGAACTGGAGCGCTTACGGGCGCGCCGGGCGCAACGCAACTAGAGGTGTTTCGTGCTGCGTGCTCCGTTCACACAACACGGAACACGCACACGTTATAAACCTGAGGAGCATCGATCGTGACGACCCTATCCATCGTCATCCCCGCCTACAATGAGGAACGCGGCATCGCCGAAATCATCGAGCGCGTGCTGGCCGTGCGACCGGCCCTGGCGAAAGTCGGGGTAGAAGGCTTCGAGCTGATCGTCGTGGACGACGGCTCGCACGATCACACCGCCGCGATCGTGCGCCGGTATGCCGACGTGCGCCTGATCTCGCAGCCGAATAAAGGCTACGGCGGCGCACTGAAGACGGGCTTCCGCGAAGCGCGCGGCGACCTGCTGGCATTCCTCGACGCCGATGGCACTTACCCGCCGGAAGCGTATCCCGACTTGTGCCGCGTCGCGCTGGAGCAGAACGCCGATATCGTCGTCGGTTCGCGCATGACCGGCAAGAAGAGCGAGATGCCGTTGACGCGCCGCGTGGGCAACACCTTCTTCGCCGCGTTGCTCAGCGTTTTGAGCAGCACGCGCGTCAGCGATAGCGCCAGCGGCATGCGCGTCATTCGCCGGGCTGCGATGGACCACCTGTATCCCCTGCCCGACGGCCTGAACTTCACGCCGGCGATGAGCGCGCGCGCGATCTTCGAGAACATGAAGATCGTCGAAGCGCCGATCGAATACAGCGAGCGCGTGGGCCGCTCGAAGCTAAGCGTGATCAAAGACGGCCTCCGCTTCTTGCGGTCGATCGTTTGGACGGTGGTGACGTACAACCCGGTGCGCCTGTTCGGACTGGTCGGTTTCGGGCTGATCGCGCTGGGCCTGCTCGTCGCGCTGATCGCGGCGGGCACGTCTCCGGAATTCCCGCGCCTGTTCGCCGCGCTGGTGCTGGTCGTTGCCGGCATCAACCTGTTCTCGATCGGCACGCTGTTCAACTACATCGTCTCCCTGTTCCATCACCGCCACATCCGCCAGGGTCTTTTCGGGCGACCGATGCTGTACAAACCGCTCGAACGGCACTTCGGCTGGTTGGGCACGCTGGCGATCGTGATCGGCCTCGCAGTCTACTTCTTCGCCGTGATCCAGAACTGGACCGCGCCCACCTCGCCCGCGCCGTGGTTCGCGCCGGCGGCCAGCGCGCTGCTCGTGCTGACCGGTATGCAGTTGATCGCGTCGTGGTTGCTGTCGCGCGTGCTGTCCGACCTGATTACGCGTGATGTAAAGGCGCAGCAAGACCTCAATGGCGAACCACAGCCCGCGACCGGCAAAGCGATGCTGTACACGCCGGGCCTCGAACGGGCCGCTATGCCGCTCGAGGGTAGCAAGACGTAAAATCATTGGAGTTTGGCAAATCGCTGGAGTCGAGGCTTTAGCCGGTCATATCTGGCGGCCGCCTGCCCCGCTTCTTTTTGCGGGGTTGCGTCGCCTGCCCCGCGCTGTGTGCGGGGTTGCGGTTCCGGCGAAGCGTCCCGCCAAAGCCGGGAGAGCCTGGTAGAATTATAGTGACGGGTCAAGGTGAGGAGAGTCGATTATGAGCGATGAACTGAAGGAATCGAACAGGCAAAATCTCGGCACGCGCCGAATCCCCAAGCTACCGGAACCACGCTTCCCCGACGCGACGGTTGCGATCCAGAACATCATCGCGCCGCGCTCGCCGGATGCCGTCGATGTGCTGTTGGTCAATCCGCCCTCGCCGGACGGCGCGATCTGGATTCGCAGCCAGCATCGCGTCGGACGCCGCACGCGCGAGAACATGATCTGGCCGCAGGTATCGCTGGCGCAGATGGCCGCGCTGCTGCACCCGCGCTACAAGGTCGCCGTGATTGACGCCATCGCCGAGCGCATGGGCTGGAAGGAATTCGAGGAGAAAGTGCGCAAGGCCCAGCCCAAGTATTACCTGACGCAGGTCACCGCGCCGACGCTGACCAACGACATGTATGGCTGCTTCCTGGCGAAGTCGATCGGCGCGAAGACGCTGGCCATGGGCACGCACGTCACGCCGATGGCGCGCCAGACGCTGGAGCCGTATCCCACACTCGACTTCGTGCTGCGCGGCGAGCCGGAACTGACGCTGGCCGAGCTGATCGACACACTGGAAGGGCTGCCCACGGAAGGCAATAACCTGAAGATGCTGCAGGAAGCAGACCCTACCTGGCAGCCGATCCCGCCCGACGTGCCCGTAACCGAGAAACTGGCGCGCATCAAGGGCCTGGTGTGGCGGCGCGGCGACGAGATCGTGATGAACCCGGACCGGATGTTCGTCAAGAACCTCGACGATCTGCCGATCCCGATGCATCACCTGCTGCCGCTGCAGGCGTATCGCATGCCGATGATCAAGGGGCCATACACTTTCATCGTCACCAGCCGGGGCTGCACGGCGGGCTGCAAGTATTGTATCAAGCACGTCTCCTACCAGAACTCGTACCGCATCCGCTCGCCCGAGAATATCATGGAAGAACTGTGGACGCTGAACAAACTCGGCATCCACAACATCCACATGTACGCCGACCTGTTCACGCTCAACCGCGATCAAGTGGTGGGGATGTGCAACCTCATCATCAAAGAAGGGCTGAAGATCAAGTGGACGTGCAACAGCCGGGTCGATTACGTCGATGAAGAAGAGCTGCAATTGATGGCGAAGGCCGGGTGCTGGTTCATCTCGTGGGGCATCGAGTCCGGCAACGAGATGATCCTGAAGCGAGCGCACAAGGGCTACCGCATGGAGCAGGCCCACAAAGCGCTGGCGTGGGCGAAGAAGGCCGGCATCAACAACTGGGGGTACTTCATCATCGGCCTGCCCGGCGAGACGGTCGAGACGATTCGCGACACGATTAACCTCTCCAAGAAACTGCCGCTCGACCTGGCGCTGTTCCACATCGCCGCGCCCTACCCGGGCACGCCGTTCTTCTTCGAAGTTGTCGAGAACGGCTGGTTCCGCAAGGGCACGCGCTGGGAAGAAGTCGACATGGATCGCTCGACGGTGCTGGACTACGGCAATTTGAAGGCGGAGGACCTGGAATACTGGCAGCGCCGGGCCTTCCGCGAGTGGGCGCTGCGCCCCGGCCCGATCATGACGTTCTTCAAGATGTTCAACAACCGCGCCGCGTTCAAGAGCGCGCTCGAAGTCGGCCTGTCGCACCTGGGTTGGGCCAAAGGCGGCGGGTAGGGCTTGAACCGCCGAGAGCGCTGAGAGCGCAAAGAGTTCTCACTTGCCGTTCTCTGCGTGCTCTGCGCTCTCGGCGGTAAAACCAAAAGGGACCTCTCGGCTGAGAGGTCCCTTTTTTCATCGCGCGAACTACATCTCGCGGCCTTGTGACCGCAACTGGCGAATCCGCGCGCGGCGGCGGCCCTTGCGCGCATCGATGCGGCCCTGTTCGCCTTTGCTGACAAAGAATCGCTTGCGCCGCACGTCGGTCATCACGCCATTGTTCATCACCTCGCGGTTGAACCGACGCAGCAAACCGTCGAACGACTCTTCGTCACGAAGCATCACCGTCAAGAAACTCACCCCCTTCACACGACGCCGGCACAAAAAACCCGACGCATCTGGATCATTCCGCGCGAGAGTTTACCACATCGGGCGCGCGGCGTCAACCGAGAATGACGCAGCAGAACAGAGAACCCCGGCCCTGCTGCAACACTACCGCCCCAGCGACATGAACTCTTCAACACTTAAACCGGCTTCCCGGAGAATGGCGCGTAATGTCCCCCGCGCAATCGTTCCCGGATGATGCGGCACCGTCGTACGCCGGCGTGTCGTTGGGTTATACCAGATTTCGTGACTGCCCTTCGCCTGTCGGTCAAACTCGAAGCCGGCAAACCGCAATCGCTGCACGACTTCGTGATACGTCATCGGCGCAAGTCGCGTCATGCGCGCGTGACCTCAGTCGAGACGCCGACCGCAATAGTTGCCCTAGTCCTACGCCGACTATGCCGCTTCAACGCTGCTCGTATCTTGGACGGCAACGGATCGCCATGTTCAATATATGACTCGATCAGTTTCCGTGCCACATCCTGCGCAAGTTCCATCGTCTCTGCGACCGTGCGCCCCTGCGCGATCAGACCATTTAGATCTGGGCTGGTCGCCAGATACCCACCCTCTTCCAAAGGCTCGACGTTGACGTTCAGCAGGATTTCACTCATCTTGGCTCCTCACCACCCGAACCGTACGCGTCCGGCAGGGATGAAATCATTATAGCACCAAGCACCATCGCTACATTTTCATCCGTGCCCCAATCCCTCATGCTCTTCGAAGACATCCGCCTCGAAGAGGTACAGATCGGTGTCCGGCCGGCGCCAGGCGTCGGCCGGCAGGCCGGCCTTCATCGCGCACAGGTTGGTGAGATACTCGTCGCGATCCCAGCCCTGCTCGACCGGGACCTGCGGCAAGAACAGCCCGCCGCGATGTCCACGCCGCACCAACACGCCGTGCTGGCCGACAATCACCTCGTCCGGGGACGAGGCTTTGCGCAGCGGCGTCAACACGCTGATGTCGATGTGTAGATCGTTCGATTCGTGTGGCTGCATCGGCGCGAAGCGCGGATCATCCACCGCCGACAGGAGCGACACGCGCCGCACCGATTCCCACACCTCGCTCCGCGCGAATATTTCCCCACGGCATCCGCGCAGCTCGCCGGTCGATTTGACGCGCAGCGTGACGAACGTCGCGCGCGGCAAGTGCAGGCCGGGCGAGTCGAATTGCAGCCCCGGCAGCGACCAATCGTTGAGATGGGCGACGATCGTCCCGCGCGCCAGGTGCAGCAGCTCGGTCTTCTCGGCGTCCGTCAACGCGGGCGGCGAGCCGTGTGCGAAGCCGATCGCCGCATACCCGACGACGCGATCGCGCTCACCGTTCGGCACATCGCCCGAATTGGCGTAACGCAACAACTCGGCCCGCCCCGCGTCGAGGCCGTGCGCGAGCATCATCGCCGTCAACACCGGCCCCTGGCCGCACATGCGCGTGTGCAGGTTCGGCACGCGCCACTCGTGCATCGATTCGAAGGCTGCTTCGAGCGCCAGCGGATCGAGGCTGAGCACCGCCGCCAGCGTCTCGCGATCGACCTCCTGCGCGCCGGAGTACGGCGGGTAGTGTGACAAATCGGTCGAGGCGACGACGACGACGTTCTTGCTGCCGATCGCGTGCGTCAACCCGTCGGCCAGCGCGCGGCAGTTATCGAGCGTGGGGCGGCCGATCGAGATCGGGACAAAGGACTGCCCCGGCATCACTCGCTGAAGGAACGGGAGCATCACTTCGATCGAGTGCTCGGTGTCATGCGGGTCGAGGCCGACTTGAATGTGATCATCCGCATCGCAGATCGACCGGGCCAGCGCCGAATCGATCGGCACGTCGCCCAGCGGCGTGCGCCATGCGCCTTCGGTCCAGATCGACGCGCCGTCGAAGGCGTAACTGTAGCTGTGATTGAAGCCCAGCACGATCACGCCGTCGCACGCACGGCCCTGTAACGACTTGAACGTGTGCGCTGCGACCGGCCCGCTGTATACGTAACCCGCGTGCGGCGCAATCAAAATCGACGGTTGCCACTGGCTCGGCTGGGCCTGCGCCAGATAACCGTCGATCATTTGCGCCAACTCGGTCGGGTCGTTCGGGTAAAACATCCCGGCGACCGCCGGAAAGCGAATGGCATCTGAGTCTGAGGTTTTCCGGGACATAGGAATCCTTCGCGCTAGCCCACCCCTGGTCAGCATAGCAGTGAACAGTGAACAGTGAACAGTGTTCAGTGGACAGTGTTCAGTATAGCACTGCTTTCAGCAGGATGTACAGTCCCATATTGCCGGTTTGACCATCACTGCGAAATGTTTCCACCACATCAAAACCGGCGCGGCGGCAAAGATCGGTTAACTCGGCTTCCTCAAAGTGATGGACGTACCGCAGGCCACGCCCGCCACGCCGCCAATCGAGCAAATAATCACCGGCGTCCACGTCGCCCGGTTGAAGACCGATTTCGCTCCACGCGACGACTTTGCGCGCCAGGCGCGGCACGTGCAGAAATTGCCACACGGACACGGCACATCGATGTCCCGGCTTCAGCACGGAACGAATCGCTTGCATCAGCCGCAGGCGGCGGCGCGCGCCAGGGATGTGATGCAACATCGAGAAGCACACGGCAACGTCAAACAGCCCAAGGCCCTCGGCCCA
>DATBWU010000388.1:0-8647 GCA_036514635.1 Anaerolineae bacterium
CCGCTGTGGGAGATCGAAGTGACCGATACGCGCCGCCCGGTGGCGGGACTGATCGTTCACGCCGGCAGGGTCAAGTCGGGCCGGCCGCGCTCCGGCGAGCAAGTCTGGGCGCTGGCCGATTTCGAGCGGCGCTGGGACATCATGCGCAATCACACAGCCACACACCTGCTTCACGCCGAGCTGCGTTACGTGCTAGGCTCGCATGTGCATCAGGCCGGCTCGCTCGTCGCGCCCGAGCGGCTGCGCTTCGATTTCACGCACGGCGCGATGCTGACGCAAGATGAGCTCGATGCGATCGTCGAGAACGTCAACGGCGCGATTCTGGCGAACTACCCGGTCATTCCGACGCTGAAGCCTTACACAGACGCGGTGTCCGACGGCGCGATGGCGCTGTTCGGTGAGAAGTACGGCGAGATCGTGCGCGTGGTGCGCACCGGCTGGCCCGACGAAGAGCCGGTGAGTATGGAGTTGTGTGGCGGCACGCATGTCAACCAGACGGCGGAGATCGGGCCGTTTATTCTCGCCTCGGAGAGCAGCGTGGGCGCGGGCGTGCGCCGCATCGAGGCGCTGACCGGGCGCGGCGCGCAGCGTTACATCCAGGAGCGCCTGAACAAGATCACGTCGGCGGCGGCTTACCTCAACACCGCGCCCGACGAGCTGGACCGCAAGGTGCTGGCGCTGCTCGAAGAGAACCAGATGCTTGTCAAGCAGTTGGAGAAGATGCGGCGCGAGTCGGCGCAGCGCGAGGTCGATGCGCTGCTGGGCCGCGTCGAGCAGATCAACGGCGTGCAGGTTCTGTCCGTGCAGGTGAAGGCCGACACGTCCGACATGCTGCGTGAAATGACCGACTGGTTCCGCGATCGGCTGAAGAGCGGCGTGGTGGTGCTCGGCGCGGTGATCAACAACCGGCCCAGCCTGATCGCCGCCGTCACGCCCGATCTGGTGCCGCGCGGACTCGACGCGGGCAAGATCGTCCGGCAGGTGGCGCAGGTCGTCGGCGGCGGGGGCGGCGGCAAGCCGACGCTCGCCGAAGCCGGCGGCAAAGATGCTTCTCGCCTGCCCGAGGCGCTGGCCTCGGTGTCGAAGATTGTAGCCGAGGTAATGCGGTAATCCGTCAACGGATGTGAAGCGAACAGACGGAGAAAAACGGACGCGCCCGTTTCATATCCGTTGACCGTTTTATACTGCGCGCGGTCACAAGTTGCGCTTTTGTTGCTCAAAGCCCGCGTCCACGCGGGCGTCTATCCTGATCGACCGCGAGGACGCGGTCGGTGAGCAAAACCGCAGATTGTTCCCGCGTCGAGTATATGTACCAGGCAGGCTCCCTCCGTTGTGGTCGCTCGCCTCGTGGTAAAATACTCCCCGCCCGATGGAACAAATCCTGGAACTGCACGAGCACGAAGACTTTCACAGCATCCGCGACCGGCTGGAGTTCGCCGAGTCGCAGCGGGTGCTGTTGGTGGTTCCGCCCTTCGGCGACGTGTTGAAGCGGCGCGTCGATCTTCAGCGCATTCAGCGCTTCGCGCAAGAAAAGGGGCTGGAGATTGCGCTGGTGACGCGCGATCTGGACTTGCGCGCGCTGGCCGCCGAGCTGCACGTCCCGACTTTCTTCAGCGTCGAAGCCGGTCAGCGCCGTCAGCGTTGGCACAAACTTGACGATGATGGCTACGGCCCGTATCGCCCACCCGATCGCAGCGAGGCTTATCACGCGGCGCAAGAGCGCGACGCGCGCATTGCGCTCTCCGGCGATGAAACGCGCCGCCAAATCTGGATCGGTGTCAAGTTCGGGCTGATCGGCATCGTCGTCGTCGCTATCCTCTTCAGCGCCATCGCCATCGTGCCCAGCGCCGAGGTGTACCTGGTGCCGCAGTCGGAGCGCGTCGTGGCGAACGTGACGATTGTGGCCGATCCTGATCTGCAATTGGCCGATCTGGAAGCGGCGCGTGTGCCGGCGCGATACGTCCTGGCCGAAGTGAAAGGCACGGTCACCGTGCCGACGACGGGCAAGCGAGCCATCCCGACCACGCGAGCGTCGGGCGTCGTGTTCTTCGTCAATCAGCTCAATATCCCGTTCCGCGTGCCGAAGGGCACGGTCGCCCGCACGTCGGCGGGCGCGCAGGCGATTCGCTTCGTCGTCACGTCGGATGTCGACGTGCCTGCCGGTATCGGCGCGCAAGCGCAAGCGCCGATCGAAGCAGTCGAGGTCGGCGTGACGGGCAATGTGCCCGCCAACTTCATCAACGAGCTCGAAGGCGTGGCTGCGCTGTCGCTGCGCGTGAGCAACCCGGACTCGACGAAGGGCGGCGGCGACAACGAAGTGACCGCCGTCGATCCGGCCGACCTGGACACGGCGCGCAATTTGCTGCTGGATCAACTGGGGCGGCAGGCGATCGAGACGCTGACGCAGACGACGCTTGAGCCGTCTGAGTTCCTGCTCGCCAGTTCGGTTTCGGCCGATGCGATTCTGGACGCGACGTTTGATAAAGAGGTCACCGAGCAGGCCACCGAGTTGACGCTCCAGATGCGCGTTCGCTTCAGCGCGCTGGCCGTGGACAGCGAGAACGCCAACGCGATCCTCTTCGCGGCGATGCAGGCGCGGTCGCCGGCCGGTTACGCGCTGCTGCCGGAAGGGCTGACCTTCCAGCGCGGGACCGAGCAGTTCCTGAGCGAGGCAGGCCAGTATCAGTTCGAGATGCAAGGCATCGGCTATGCGGCGGCCAATCTCGACGTGGGGCGCGCCCTCAAGTCGATTGCCGGTAAGCCGCGCGACGCGGCGCTCTCGATCCTCCAGGAGAGCCTGTCGCTGCGGCAGCCGCCGCGCATCACGGTCTCACCGAACTGGTTCCCGCTGATGCCGTTGCTGCCGGTGCGCATACGGGCGGTGGTGGATGCGTCCGGTTGAGTATGAGGGTATTACCCTGCGACATCTGCTTTGACTGGTGATTGCACACAAATGCTCCAGGCCCGCGTCTCGCGGGCCATCCGCGAGGACGCGGACGGAGAGCCATCGAGATGTGAACAATCACCAGCTGCTTTGACCGAGGAGTTTCTGCCCGCGAATAACACGAATCGACACGAGTGGCTTTATTCGTGTTCACGGGAGCACTGCACCGCATGTGTTCGTGAAGATTCGTGGATCGATATGGCGCGAGTGCTCGCTTTGGATATTGGCGAAAAGCGCATCGGCGTAGCGGTCAGCGACGAATCGCAGCGGCTGGCCCGGCCCCTGGCGACGATTGTGCGCGCGTCGAAGCGTGAGGACTTCGAGGAGGTAGCCCGATTGATCGCCGAGTACGACGCGGAACGATTGATCGTCGGCCTGCCGAAAACGCTGCGCGGCGAAGAAGGCCCACAGGCGCAGCGTGTGCGCCGTTATGCCGATGCACTGTCGGCGGCGATCAGCGTGCCCGTTTTTTTTCAAGATGAGCGTTATACGTCTGTCGAAGCCGAAGAACGGTTGAAAGAAGCGCCTCGCAAGCGTCGCGCCAAGGGCGCGATCGACGCGGCGGCGGCGGCCATTATCTTGCAGGACTATCTGAATCAACGACAGACGAATGACGAATGACAAAAGACCGCGCCTGGTCGTTGGTCGTTCGTCTTTCGCCAGGCTCACAGAGGAGTTCAGATTGAAACGCCGTACCCGCAGTTTCATCATTTTTGCCGTGACGCTGGTCGTGGTGGGCGTTGCCGGCGCGGCCGCCGTTCAATACTTGCGCAGCGGCATGACCAACCTGCAACTGGAAGCCCCGGAGAACCTGCAAGACGCTGTCATCGCCGCGTACCTCAGCGCCAATCAGGCGAACTTGGAGCAGCCTGCCGGCACCGATTCGACGCCGATCGAGTTCGAGATTCAACCCGGCGAGAGCCTGGTCGCGATCGCCAATCGGCTGCTCCAGATGGGGCTGATCAGCGATGTGGAGTTGTTCCGGCGCTATCTGCAATACAACGAACTCGACCAGGGCATCGAAGCGGGCAAGTTCACGCTGAACAAGACGATGACCATCCCGCACATCGCGCAGGCGCTTCAGCAGGGCCGCCGCGACGAGCTGACGGTGACCATTCCGGAAGGCAAGCGCATCGAAGAAGTAGCGCAGATTGTGGCGTCGCAAGTCTCGCAGGTTGCCCCCGATGAGTTTCTGCGGCTGGCAAGCAATGCCTCATTGTGGAAGGCACAGTTCCTGTTCCTGTCCGATGTCCCGGCGGACGGATCGCTGGAAGGGTTCCTGTTCCCCGACACGTACCGCCTGCCGCTCGAAACGAACGCGCGCGATTTGATCGAGCGCATGTTGCGCAACTTCGATCAGAAAGTGACGCCTCAAATGCGCGCCGACGCGCAAGCCGCCGGTCGCAGCCTGTGGGATGTGGTTCGCCTGGCGTCGATCGTCGAGCGCGAGGCCGTCGTCGCCGACGAGCGGCCCTTGATCGCGGGGGTGTACCTCAATCGTCTGGCACAGGGCTGGACGCTTGACGCCGATCCGACGATTCAATACGCGCTCGGCGATGGTCGCGAGCCGGGCAACTGGTGGCCCAATCTCACGCTGGAAGACTATCAGGGCGTCGTCGCACCGTACAACACCTATCTGAATCCCGGCTTGCCGCCCGGCCCGATTGCCAACCCCGGCCTCAGTTCGATCGGAGCGGTGATTGCTCCGCAGGCATCCGATTACTTCTTCTTCCGCGCGTCGTGCACTGGAGACGGCACGCACCGCTTCGCCGAGACGCTGGCGGAGCAGGAAGCCAACGAGTGTCCATAGAGCCTTTCTGAAAAGTCGCTCGAAGCCCGCGTCTCGCGGGCGTCCGCCGCGAGGACGCGGTGGACAGAGCACCGTATTTTGAGGTTTTCAGAGGAAGCGTGAGGGTATAGGGGGATGAGGGTATGGGAGTAGGGAAGTGGATCAGGTCCCCGTTTCGTGCTTCTCGCCTCCTGCCTCTTGCTTCCCGCCTCCTGCCTCTTGCTTCCCGCCTCCTGCCTCTTGCTTCTCGCCTCCTGCCTCTTGCTTCTCGCCTCCTGCCTCTTGCTTCCTGCCTCCTGCCTCTTGCTTCCTGCCTCTTGCTTCTTTCTTCCGGCCTCCTGCTTCTTGCTTCCTGCTCTGCCTCAACTGCACCGGTCGTCAAGCTTGGCCTCGTCGCGCCCTTCGAGGGACGTTATCGCGCCATCGGCTACGAAGCGATCTATGCGGCACGCTTGGCGATCCGCGAGATCAATCAGTCGGGTGGGGTGGATGGTTACCGCGTCGAGTTGGTCGCTTTAGACGATAGCGGCAGCGCCGATAGGGCGGCCGAGCAGGCGCGGAAACTTGCACTCGATCCGCAGGTCGTCGCGGTCATCGGCCACTATCTTCCCGACACCACCGCTGCGGCGATGGGAACCTACTGCGACGAAACCCTGCCTCTGCTCGCCGTGGAATCCAATCGAGCAAGCGATTGCCTGGGCGTTCTCCTGCTGACTCCACCGCTCACCGGCTCACTGATCACTGACTCACTGCTCACTGATTCACTGATTACTGATTCACTGACCACTGATCCGTCATCCTTCTTGTTCGCCGCCACCGTTCCGCATCCCGCTGAGCTACCCGCCGCGCGCACCTTCGCCGATGCCTACAACGCTATCCCGATCGATGGGACGCGCGCCGGGCCGATCGCGCTTCAGACTTACGATGCGATGCACCTGCTGTTCGATGCACTGGCGCGCAACATCCAGTTGGACGGCAAGCCGTCACGCGAAGGGATGCGGCGGGCACTGGCGGAGTCGGATTTTGCGGGGTTAAGCGGAGCCTATCGATTTGACGCCGAGAGGAATCGGGTTGGGGCGCGGGTGTACGTGTATCGTTACGGCAAAGATCGTCAGCCGGAGTTAGTTCGATGATAAGCGTTTGAAAATGGTCGTCGGAGCGTCACGCAAACAACACAAAGCGGCTGCAATTCTCGTGCTTGTGCCGTGACCTCTAACTGACTATAACGCAAAACTTCCCCTTTCCCAATCTTCGTGTGTCACAATACTCCTCGGTGGTTGATTCCCTCGCAAGTGGGAGCGCAAATCATGAGTGATGTCATACTAGCGATCGACGACGATGTCGAATTTCTCGACTATCTGCGGCTGAACCTGGAGCGATTCGGGCATCAGGTGGTGACAGCGACGGATGGCCTGACCGGGGTGGCGCTGGCGGCGGACCTCCAACCCGACCTGATCACGCTAGACATCATGATGCCGTGCATGGATGGTTGGGAAGCCTGCCGCAGAATTCGAGAAGTCTCTGACGCCCCCATTCTGATGTTGACTGCGATGGGCCGGGTGAAAGATGTGACGCGCGGCTTGGACATGGGCGCGGACGGCTACCTGGTGAAGCCGTTTAACACGCGAGAATTGCTCGCCCGGATGAAAGCGCTTCGGCGTCGCGTCGCGCTCGTCCACGCCTGACGCCGGCTACGCCGCCGCCCCGCCGCCGTTTTTCTTCCCCGTCGAGTTATCCGAAGCCGGCTTCTCCAACGGCGGCAATTTGGCGATCTCACGTCGCGTCAGGATGATGTAACCCGCCAGTACCGCCGCCAACAAAATCGCCCCCGCTGCAACAAATGGATTCATCTCCGCTCCTGATTGGGTAGTCTCTCCCATCGACTTGATTTTACCGCAGAGTACTTCGACAATGCCGCATTCGCTCGAAGCCCGCGTCCTCGCGGGCGTGTCGACCGCGGGGACGCAGTCGGCGAGCAGAGTTTTCCTGAAATGTCACACAGTCAAGGCGCGCGGAGGCCGCAGGGGTTTTGAAAAATACTCTGCGCTCTCAGCGGTCTCTGCGGTGAAAAACAAGCCAATCGGCGATCGACACAGAGGAGGAAGGCCACCCAGGGTTTTGCTTACTCAATTGTCCCGTAGAACAATGGCAGCCGCGCCACCGGTGTATCGCTGATCGATACGGCATCCAGCAGGCGTCGCGCGGCCTCTGTCCACCTGCGCTCGTCGTTGGCGTGAATAGTGAACAACGGAGTGCCGGCCTCGACCCGGTCGCCGACCTTGACCTCTACCTCGATGCCCACGGCGTGGTCGATCGGGTCGCCCTTCTTGGCGCGACCCGCGCCCAGCGTCACCGCCGTCAGGCCGATCTCCAGCGCATCGACGCGAGCGATGGCGCCTCCTCGCGGCGAGGGCACATCGCGGACGATCGAGGCGCGCGGCAGCCGATCGGGCTGCTCGACCTGTGACACATCGCCGCCCTGCGCCCGCACCAGCGCGACGAACTTCTGCCATGCCTTCCCCTCGCGGATCAGCGACTCGGCCAGAGCACGTCCCTGTTCGACCGAGGTCGCTTTCGCGCCAAGTCGCAACATGTGCGCGGCGACGGTCAGGCAGTGCTCGGTGAAATCGAGCGGGCCGTGGCTATGCAGCGTCTCGATCGCCTCGCGCAATTCGAGCGCGTTGCCCACCGCGCGGCCTAACGGCTGATTCATGTCGCTGATCAGCGCGACCATGCGCCGGTCGAGCATCTTGCCGATGTCGACCATGATGCCCGCCAGGGCACGCGCGTCGGCTTCGGTCTTCATGAACGCGCCCGACCCGGTCTTCACATCCAGCACGATGGCGTCCGCGCCGCCGGCGATTTTCTTGCTCATGATGCTCGCCGCGATCAGCGGCAAGGAGGGCACGGTTCCGGTCACGTCGCGCAGCGCGTAGAGCTTGCCGTCGGCGGGGGCCAGGTCGACCGATTGCCCGGTCAGCACGATGCCGATGCGCTTCAACTGTGCGTGGAACTCGGCCTCGCTCAGGTCGGTGCGGTAGCCTCGGATCGATTCCAGCTTGTCGAGCGTGCCGCCGGAGAACGCCAGGCCGCGCCCGCTCATCTTGCCGACGGGCAGCCCGCTCGCCGCGACGACCGGCGCGACGACCAGGCTGACCTTGTCGCCCACACCGCCGCTCGAATGCTTGTCGACGACGAGCGGTGCGACATCGCGCAGATCGAGCACCTTGCCGGAGTGGGCCATCGCCAGCGCCAGGTCGGTTGTCTCGCGCGGCGTCATGCCGCGCAGCAGCACGGCCATGCACCACGCGGCGGCCTGATAATCGGGAATGTCGCCGCGCGTGTACCCGTTGACGAAGAACTCGATCTCCTCGTGGGCGAGTTCGTGCCCGTCGCGCTTCTTTTCGATGATATCAACTGCACGCATGTGGCGTCTCGTTACGCGGTTGCTTGGTTAGCGTTCGAGTAAAACCAGCTGGCGGGTGCGCGCCTCGATGACCTGCAAGATCGGATCATCGGGCAACAGCACTCGCGCCAGTTCCTTCGGTTCGATCTTGTTGAGTCCACCACCATAGGTGCGCCCTTCATACAAAATCTGCTCGTCGCTCGCGCGTTTGAGCAGGTCGAACAGCGCATTGAGCAGACGTGGATCATCTTCACAAGCCTGTCGCACAGTCGGGGTCGGATAAAGCATCAAATAGACATTAGGCGCTGTGGCCTGCGAGTTGTTTCGGAAGAAACGAGTCCCTGATCGGCCCGATCGGTTGCGGGACATGTAGCTGCAAACGATGGGCGCCGGTGGTCGATATTCCTGCTTGTGCCACGGCGTTCGATGGCGCGGGATATATCTTTCGGCAAGACCTTGCGATTTGCCTTCGTTCAGATAGGTCTGAAGGGCAGGGAAGCGTCTCACT
>DATBWU010000389.1:0-16857 GCA_036514635.1 Anaerolineae bacterium
GAATTTGAGATTCGATGCCGGTATGGAAGTTGAAGCCTTCGCTGAGGCCGTCTTGAATTTCGGCGTAAACGTCGTGGAGATGTGAACTTCGCCCAGCAGACTGCGAAGCACGTCCAGGCGGCTAATGACGGCGAAGTTGGAGATGACGCTCATCGAAGTTTTCGGTCGGCCGGGATGCGCCGCATATCGGCGATTTCCTGCCGGGCCTCAGTGTCGTCGGCGGGACCGAGGCGAAGCTGGACCCCGCGTTGGACGAGCAGCGCCTTCATCTGATCGAAGCTCATGCCCGCCAGGTGAGCGGCCTTGGCCACCGAAATATCTTCGGTCTGGTAACGATAAATGGCAAGCTCGACGCGTAGCTGGGGTGCGCGTCAAAGTTTTGCGTCGGTTTCGTTCCGGCGACTGCAAGTCGCAACAATAACCACGCGAAGCCGACCGCCGCCGGCTGGCAATCAGTCCACGCAGGTGGACTTTGCGCGGTTCGTAGGCGCGAATTCCATTCGCCCGCCCGCTGGCTGGCGCGCAAAAACGTGACGCGCACCCGCGTAGCTGCGGCTTTTCCACCAGCAGCAAGCGCCGCACGTCCTGGATCACCGCATTCTTATCGCTGATGCGTTGGGCACGTGTCGCTGATGCGTTGAGCACGTGCGAACTGTATCTGGTTAGAGAGCTCTCGTAGGATTGGGTCAGCTGCGAAAAAAGCACAAGCATTGGCACATGAAGGCTGACCAAAGTTCAGAGCGTCTGTGAAAGACAATGTGAAAGCAGCAGTCGATTTGTGGTAAACTGGGAGTACAGTAGAATCGAGGAGGAAATATCATGCCTACTCAAGTACCGATAGACGCCAAGCTCGCCGAATCGCTGCAGCAAGTCGCTGCTGAACGCGGGAAGACGCTTGAAGCTGTGATGAATGATCTCGTGCAGAATTACCTGCGCGAAGAACGTCATGCGCAACTCGTGGCCGAGATGGATCGCTTCCGTGCCAAACACAGTGAGCTGTTGAACAAGTTTAAAGGTGAATACATCGGCATGCACAACGGCGAGGTGCTCGATCATGATGTTGAGGGCGGTGCATTGCATAAACGACTGCGCCAACAGCATGGCCGCCTGCCGATTCTCATTGTGCAAGTCACCGAGTCGCCGGAGCAACAATTCACCGTGCGCAATCCGAAGCTGGAGACGGCCGAATGAGAGAGCCCTATAGCCGCAATGTGCGGCCTGCGATGCCTGCGCTGCGCGTGAAGCTTTATTCGCCCGACACCGACCGTACTACCGAATCGTTGCTTGCGTTAGTGGACACAGGGGCTGATGCAACCATTGTGCCAGTCCGCGAATTGCTTGAAATCGGCGCTGAAGAGACTGCACCGGGTTGGCTGCGCGGGATCACCGGCGAGCGCATACCAGTCGCATTGTATTTCATCGACATTCATCTCGCTCACATGACAATGCCGGGCGTGCGTGTGATCGCGAGTGCAACGGAGGGGTTCACTTTGTTGGGCCGAGACGTTCTCAACAAACTGCCGCTCTTGCTCGACGGCCCGCAACAGCAGGCCGAAGCCCTTAACGATGCCACAGTCAATCGCTTACGTTCGCAACGCGACGAATAATCGTTATCAGAGCATGAAACGGCAATCTCAACTTTCCAACACTTGAATTCTGATCCAACTTGGTGTAGAATGTTGGTCAGAGAATCACTGTACTCTCATTGACTGGCACTTGGGAGGACGACTCAGGGGCTCTGTCTAAGGCTGAATCGAATTACCTGTCGAAACTTGGTCGTAATTGCCACTAACGCGACTGAGGGGACAAAAGCACTGTGGTTGAGTCCTGCAAAACCCTCATGCGCGGGTTCAAGTCCCGCCGTCGCCTCTGTGACAAGAAACGTACCGAAAAGCGGCGAAGGGTCTGTGCCAAAAGCACGGACCCTTCGCTGTTTTTGGCACTCCCGTCCAAGGTGCTGAAGAACCTTGGACGGCAAAGGTACTAAGGGTCTGCCGTCCTGTGCCCGAACCAGTCAATAGCAGGCAATGCTGGTCAATACCGGACAATAGATTTCTCACAGGAGGCAACCTACAATGGCACATAATCCGAAGACTCGTACCGAGAAGGAAATGTCTACAACCACTCTCAACATGCTTATTGATTACTACCTCGGCAGTATGCAGCGGCGCGGCTGCACGCCGGACTCGGTGACCAGCTGCCAGCGCGCGCTGAAGCGCTTCCATCGAATGGTGCGCGACAGTACGCGCTCATGATGCTGATGCTGGACACGGGCTTGCGCATCAGTGAGGTCGCGACAGCGCGGATTCCCGACTTGAACCTGGAGCGGCGACAGCTTAAAGTGTTCGGCAAGGGTCAGAAGGAGCGCATCGTGCCGTTCGGCCAGCGCTGCGCGCAGGCGTTGATGCGCTATATCCACATGTACCGCGCGAAGCCGCGCCGAGACGAGTTCGATCAGGTTTTCCTGGCGCCGGATGGTGAACCGATGACTCGCAATAGCCTGGAGCACGTGGTTCGGCGGCTTCGGGATGCCAGCGGTATCACCCGCCTACACGCCCATCTCTTGAGGCATACCTTCGCCGTCAACTTCCTGGTGAGCGAAGGCGACCTGCGGGCACTCCAGCTCATCCTTGGCCATGAGAGCCTGGTGGTCACTCAACGTTACCTGCATCTCTCGCAGCAGCTGGTGCAGGTCCTCTTATGAAGACAACTCGCCGATGGATAAGCTGGCGCTGAATTCGGAGCGTCGATTTGGATCGCGGAAGCCGAAGCGCGCATCGTAGATGGGCTTGTGGAACAACATGGTCATGCCTCCTTCTGACACCACGGCCAGGCGGAATTGACAATATACAATAATATGTGTATATTTGGTTCAGTCCTGCTCAGGAGGTGTGCTGTGCTGAAGACACAAATGCTCAGCGAAGTCGTTACGCTCGGCGAGGCGGTCGAGCTCGCCAGACAACTCGGTCATCCGCTGGATCGCGCCAACCTGTCGCGCTATGCCCAATCGGGGCGGCTGGCGGCGCGCAAGAGCAAGGGGACCTGGTTGACGATGCGCGGGGCGGTGCGGGATTTGGTGGTTTCGCTGGAGGCCGAGTCGCGCGGACGGCCTCGACCGATCAAGATCAAGAAGCTGGCGGTTACTTACAGCCGTACGCCGGTGTTGGCCGCGTCGCTGAAGCGCATTCAGGACACCCGCGAGGCGCTGCGTCGCCAAAGGTTCTCCCCGGAACGTGAAGCGCAATTGTGGGATGAGCTCACAACCCGGGCTGTCTATCATACCAATCATCTTGAAGGCAATCCCTTGACCTTCGAAGAAGCGCGGGCCGTCATCGAGGCTCAACGGCAGGCAGAGAAGGATCAACAGGAGTGAGCCATGCTCGCCATGAGCAGGAGATACGGAATGGCCTGGAGGTGATGCGCCGGAATGAGCGCTTTGTCAGTTCATCCGTGTCAGGCGCACGAAAGCGTCTTTGGGGGTTACAATCTCAGCCTGGACATACTTCGCCAGTTCCGGTTTACCCAAGAGGTGTTTCCTAGTCCAACGTCACGAGGAAGTCGATCTTGGCTTTCCTGGCGGCGGCAACAATAGGGGCGTCCTTCAAGGCAGTGTATTGGGTCGCGGCAACGACTTCCCGTCTGGTTGGTCGAACGAGTTCAAATGGAACGTTATTCAGAATGTAGTCCAGCAGAGCGAGATATTCAGGCGCGCTTTCGGCGAGGTTGCGCCGGGTCTCCGTCAGCACGAGTGCGCTGATAACGGCGGTGAGTTCCCTTCGAATAGCCATACCGATGAGGTCGTAGGCATGGCCGCGAGTCGAATAAGCTGCTGAGAAGAGAACGCTGGAGTCGAAGAAGAGCCGACTCATTTGGCCAGCGCGTCCCGCAAGTTATACTCTTCCTCAACGAGTTGGCCTCGAATCTCACGGCCACGATCGATCAATTCCTCAAGGGCGAGTCCTTTTTCCTTGAGCGCTCGACCGATTTCATTCAACGCCGCACCGACAACCACTTCGGCAGGCTGGATGAGCACGCCTTGCTGGGTCTCAATGAACGTTACCAGGTCTCCCTTCCTCAACTTGAGTCTCTTACGAATCTCAAGCGGTATGGTCACCTGGCCTTTTTCCTGCACACGAACGGTTGTGGCCGACATTGTAAGCCCCTTGAGTCATACTGTCATACTGACGCAGTGAAGTCTAACATCCCCGGTTGGGCCTGTCAAGCGCACAGGCAGGGCAATCGCATCTAAATTGCAAGTGGCGTTTTCACGCCGGTTTTCGTGCCCCTTCGCTACTGTGCAGCGAGTCTCAGTAGATCCAAATTTCAAAGTCGAGGTATGGCGGGAGCTTCGATTTCTCGAACGCAGCCATAGAGTTGCTCCAACGCGCGAACGATGAACTTGGCGAGTCGGGTCAGTTGCAGGCGTTTGGTATCCAACCTGCGGCGGCCACGCCGTGGCACTTGCGTGAAGAGCCAACGCAGATGAATCCACACGTTCAGCAGGATGAAACTCAGCGCCAGCAGCACGAAGCGGTAAGCCGGGTTGTTGGAGGCGGTCCAGCCGCGCACTTGGCCCGCGCAGCGGTAACTGCTCTCGAGGCCAACGCGTCGGCGATACAACCGCCGGGCTTGGCGCGGTGACAGGTCGAGATGAATCAGGATGAAGATCAGCCAGTCGGCGCGACGTTTCATGCGTTTCGTTCGTTTCGCCGTAGTAAACACCCGGCAGACGGCCAACTCCGCCGTGAACGGTTGACCCTGCGCATCGATGAAGGTGTAGGTCGTCCGATAACTCTTGTGGCCACGACACAAGGCGCGTGTGCCGCCGGTCTTGCCGCGAAGGGTGCAGGCGATCAGTGCGGGTTGTTCGTGGCGGGTCAGGTAGTCCAACACCGACACGCCGCCGAAACCCTTGTCCAAGTACAGGCAGGCGACGCGAATCCCCAGTGTTTTCAAGCGTTTCAGCAGGTCGTCCACCACGCTGACGATGGTATCGCCCGGCAGGACAAAGCGCAGCGCCAGCGTGACACGCAAGCCGTGGCGCATCACATACGCCGTGGCGATGCGATAGAAGCGGGGGGTGCCATCGTGGGCCCGTCCCCGCACCCACAACCCTTCGCCCTGCGGCGTCTTGCCGTAGTACGGGCGGTCCTGGAAGTCAATCGCCACCTCTGGCGGCTGTCGCCATACCCGACGCGGAATCTCGTCGGCCAGCGCGGCATTCAGGTCCTCGGCCAAGTCGGGCAGGTCTTCCACACACAACTGCTCATGCAGATAGCCGCGAAGGGTCTCGGCGTCCGGGCTGCCCGCCAAGTCCGCACATACCGACTCGACGGTCCCCCGCCCGGCCGCTACTCCCAGCAACACGTTGAACAGATCGTCGGTGGTACAGCGATACCCGGCGGCGTGCAGAGGCAGATGCGCCTGCAGCGTTTCGCGGGTGTACTGCAACACTTCCCGATCATTCAGTTTCAGCGTATCATTCGACATGGGCTTGCCCTCCGAAGATTGTTGGCGCGTACCTCCAATCTTACAGGATTTGGGCGAGCCCGTCTGTTTTTCGCACCGTCCGGCAGTGGGCGAGTGCAAAATTGGATCTACTGAGTCTAGCTGGATACCTTCCTGTTCGGGCACCCATCGTTCGTAGAACACGAAGTCAGGCGACTGATCACCGCTGTTGACAATGGGCGTGGGCAGGTTGACGCCAATACAGTCGCGCTCTCCGACGGATAGAATCTGTCCATCAGGCGGTCCAAAGTTGAGAGGACCGCCGATCTCATACAATTGGCATCCTTGCTGCGCTCCAGCTGATGGAACTTCTAGCCGAACTGACTTAAACTTTTGGCTCTCTGGGAGTTGCCGTGGCGAACTGCTGTTCGTCGTCGCCTATGTGCATCACTGGGCGAGCGACCCGCCGTATGTGCCTACACAGGCGCTCTGTCAGGCCTGTGATCACGGCAGTTCCCAATGAGCCTGGAATATAATGCAAATCGACTTACATTTCTTGCGGCGAGGCGCTCAAAATCTGCCGGAGCTGTTGAATTGCCCGATGTCGGAGGTTGTAAACCGACTGCCGCGACCGGCCCATCTCGCGCGAGATCCATTCGTCGCTGCGCCCCAGCAGAAATGTGTAGGTCACAACCTGTTGCTGCGACGGGCTAGGCAGCCGGGCGATTGCCCATTTGATTTGCTCTTGCGTGTCAACACTCTCGAATGGCGCCTCGCTCTCCGGGTCGGCCAGCGCGTCGTGCGGCGAGCGCCAGCTGTCGGAATCGTGGCTGTCGTACGAATTATCGAGCGACTCCACCAGCGGGTTGCGGTCGATCACGTCCGTCGAACGAGTATATTGCTTGAGAATGTGATTGTGCAGGATCAACGTCGCCCAGGCGTCGAATGAGACGTCGTAAGGGAAGGTGGCATTGTAGACGGAGATACAGGTTTGCTGAGCATAGTCGACTGCATCCTGTTCCGCCGTGAGTCCCTTCAGCGGCCAATGCTGGAGCATCCTGTACGCGCGCCAATACAGCAGGCGTTGCAAGCGATCCCATTCGGCGCTGTCCCCGTCGGCTAACCGCTCGACACGCTCGTGCTCGGCAAGATAGTAGCCGATGACCCTGTCGACGTACTCTTCCAGCCAGTCGAGCCTGATCGGCGCGCGAGCCTCACCTCTGCTAAATACGCGCTGCACCCGCCCGGAGTGCAGATTGCGCCAGACGATCTTGGCGAGCTGCGCGGCAAGCTTGGGAGCAGGTATCGGTGGTTCCCCCGGTAGAGACCCGGCGAACGCACTCACCCTGCGTTTGCACATCGTCAACAGCTCAGTCTCGGAGGCGAGGATCGGTAGCATTGGAGGTGATGCTATTTTGAACCGTTCATCTTATCCGGATGAATCGGAGTGATATTGATGCGTTTGGTCAATTGATTTGCAGGCGCAAGAACGGCGGGCGCGCTGCCATTAGATAATAGCGAAAGAGAGCAAGAGCAGTTAGAGACTTGACGCAGCCCAAGAGTCGGGCAAATAAGCACGCTACTGAAATCTTCAAGATTAATGTAGACCATAGTGCCTCGTGGGTAAATGGGCCGGTGTCGGTGCAGCATAGGCAGTTGTACTGTTTTTTGGCGGGAGGCTTCTATCTGAGCGCCGAGAGTGTTATCCTGTTTGCAACTATAGACCGCATCGCCATTTAAGCGTTCTGAGGAATTGCCGCCTAACCTTTGGTAGTCCATCTCGGTTCACACTACTGATCGGCAAGCGAAGACATTGACGAACATATCATCTGAGTGCGCGTTTGCGGATCAGACCTTTTTCCGACAAAGCCCATCGAACGTGTTTGATACTGAAAGAGGTCCTGCTCATGAAGAAAAACGTGTTGCTCACGTTAACGTTGGTAGGCAGCCTGCTCTTCGCTAATATTTCGCCGATTGCGCAGCCATCGTTTGTCAATGCCGCCCCTCCACCCCCTACGACGCCTACACCCACGCCACAGCCGGCTGAGCCGAGCGTGGCAAGCCCGGCGCTCCAAACTCCTCCCCCGCCCGATAGATTCTCGCTAGCAGCAGAGCAACTTCGCGCCCGCGAGGCGATAGAAGCGGTGTTGGAAAAATACGTCGACTATTGGGGACCGCGCTATCAGGTTGGTTCGATCGAAATGAGTGTTGCTCGTGTTAGCTCCTGCTGTTTCGCACCTGTTGTCTCATCCAAGCGTACCCTCTGGCTGATGACCACATTCTAGACTGCCGAGGCGGCGAAAGGACAACGTGAATTGCTGGTGTTGAGCGAAGTAAAGCATCTTCGCCGTAGTTCCGAGATGCTTCGCTTCGCCCAGAATGACTGATGACATGAACCAGATTCTAGCCCAAAGTACGCGCTGAAAACCAGGAGACTTCCGGGGTACGACATATCGAGAGGTAACAACGGCCTTTGGCAGGGAGGGTATCTGATGTCCTCTAAAATCCGTGTGGCGATTCTCGAAGACCATCAAAGCACCATCGATGGCTACCTCTACCGTTTGAAGGACCACTCCCAGCTTGAGGTGGTAGGCGCGGCTGCCTTCGGCAGCGAGCTCGACCCGCTGTTGGCCGAGCATCCGGCGGACGTTGTGATACTGGACGTGAACGTACCGACTGCGCCGGACAACTCCAACCCTTACCCCATCCTGCATGTGATTCCTGAACTGCTTCAGAAATGCCCAAACCTTGCGGTGTTGGTTATCTCGATGCTCACCGAGCGGGCGTTGATCCAGGCGGTGATGGACGCGGGAGCCAGTGGGTACATCCTGAAAGATGACAGCGCGGCAATCCGGCAATTAGGCTCTATCTTACAGTCAGTGGCGGGCGGCGGGATATACTTAAGCGCACAGGCGCATCAGCAATTATCCAGACATCGGTGGAAGACGGACAAACCTCTCCTGACACGTCGGCAGGTCGAGGCCTTGTCTCTATGTGCTGCCTATCCCGATGAATCGTTGGCGGACCTTGCCGCCAGGCTGAGTGTGAGCAATTCCACCGTCCGCAATTTGCTCTCCGGTGCTTACTTAAAACTGGATGTTAGCCATCGTGCGGCCGCCGTCGCCAAGGCCCGGCAGTTAGGCTTGATCACGCCGGCTGATGTGCCACGTGTAGCCTTTCAAGATCCGCAGACTTAGCCGGGCGTGGTTCCAGTTCGGTCTGCGGTGAGCCGTCTTAAGCGGCTACGTTGTCATCGATTCTTCCCCACCATTGTTCTGCAAGACTCCGCCAGCCCGAAAGAACTCTCGTACCGGCTTAATCTGAGTCTCCAACAGGTCTGCTACGCCTGCCGTATGGGCAAGCGCTATACTTCCGAGTAGCTCTTCTGCCTGTTTGTGGCGACGAATGAGCTGGTCCATGCAGTAACTGATTGCCCCACAGCGAATCAGGATCATTTGGGCTTCCGCCAGAGCCTGCGTGCCAGATACCAACTGGCACAACTCCAAGAATCGTGGACGATCGGGATGATCCACTAGCCGCGCAAATAGAATCGGCAGCGACGACCGGCCTTGTAACCAATCCGGATTGGCCGGTATGGCCATGGCATCGTCTAAGTCGTCGTGAATCTGGATCATCTCGCCATACAGATGCCCGATCTGGCGAAGACCTTCCGCGGTCTGGGCAGCGGCTCCCGCGAACAGTGCGCCGACCTGCAGGGCGGCGGCGAAGAAAGGGGAGCTCTTAGTTTGGACCACGCGCCAGTAGGCCTCTTCGTCGGTGGGATTGTGTGCGTCGAAGTGCTGGCCGAAAGCGGTCGTCAGCATCATCCGATTCAGGCTGTCCAGTGCCGCCAGCTTGATTGCCCGGTCGGCTTCACTGTGCACGATCGCCTCCAGCCCGGCCGCTTGCAATGCGGAGGCGATGTTGGCAGTGGTCGGCGCTCCGATTCGGTGATACTCGCCGCGCGGATCATCGTCGAGTAAGTCGTCAATCAGGATGATGTTGAGTTGCAGGCAGGCCAGCGCCGCCGAGACGGGGATGACTCGATCGAGTGTTCCGCCGACGGCTTCGCACGCCAGTGCCGGCATCTTCCAGACTGCCGCGTTGGGCGGCGCTGCACGCTTGAGCAGGTCTTGTACGTCGGGCCATTCCCGGACGAATGGCAACTCCAACGCGAAGTTCAACGCCTGGGTATGAAATTCCATGTTGCCCTCCTAATGATTGACTGGCCGGGACAAAGTCCCGGCCAGTGACGGTGTGATCTATTCAGTTGTCGCCGGCCACTCGGTCCACGACATCCCGGTCTTGAGAGCCTGCACCTCGTTCGGGCTGATTTTCGTCAGTCCCGCCAGGCGCGCCAGGCCGGGATCCGAGACCTCCGGCGCGTGGAACAGCCGGGTGTAAAACAGTTGCATTGCGGACATGGGAGAACCTCCGTGTGAGATAGGGTCGAATGCGGTGCCGATACGAATTACTTGGTTTGTCTTATAATACGGTTTGCCTCCTTTCGATCTCAATAACGACCTTCAATCGGTGGCCACCTTCCGCAGGAGAAATTCGATGGGGCGCTATCTGCTGCATCAATCGGCTCTCGCTGAACGCTTTCTACCCTGGGTGATGCTGAGCCTGTTGTTGTTGTTCACGTATGCGTTCTTCGTGGTGGTCCCCTACGCCGGTTTTCGATACCAACCTGACGGGCAGGTGGTCGAACTCTATGTGGAACCGGCGCTCCACGGCGATCTGCGTCTGGAGGATCGTCTACTCCAGGTCGGCCCGGTGCATTGGGCCGACTTCAGGCAAGATTTCCGCCGCACGCTCTTCGAGGAGATTGAACCCGGCGACAGAGCCCCGCTCATGATCGACCGTGACGGCCAGGTGTTGACCATTCTCTGGATGTTTCCAGGTCCCAATCTGAACGAGTTTCTGCAGCGCCTCAATAGCCAATGGTTTCTGCCCTATTTCTTCTGGTTGGCCGGAACTCTCGTGCTGCTGAGTGTGCGCCCCAAAGACATGCGCCAGCGTTTGCTCGTCGCTTTTTACTACCTGACGGCGCTTTGGCTCATCACCGGCGGCGGAGCCGCGTCCGCGCACGTATGGGAAACGGCTATCGTCGTGCAATCGACGGTGTGGCTGAGTGTGCCGGTGTACTGGCATCTGCATTGGATCATCCCGGAACCCCTGCGGCGTTTGCCCCAGCGAGCTGGGTGGATTGTGTATACAGCCGCCGGCGTACTGGCGTTGGCGGCATGGTTCGAATTGATTCCGCCGCGCTTGTATCAATACGGGCTGGTCATGGCGGTGGCCGGCGCGATGGTCTTGCTGCTGCTTCACTTCGCGCTCCGACCTGCTCAGCGTCGGGACATCGCTCTCCTGGTATTCCTGGCGGTGCTCGCCGTGGCTCCGCTGGTGGCGAGCGGCCTCGCCAGGTTGGCCGGCCTCGCTTTGCCTTACTACGCCGTAGGCGCTTCTCTCCTGGGGCTTTTCCTGTTGCCCGTGGGCTATTTCTACGCCGCCTATCGTCGCCGGCTGGGCGGTATGGAACTGCGTCGCAACCGCCTGCTGTCGCTGTATCTCTTTGTCAACGTGCTCAGCACGGTGCTCATCATCCTGTATGCTCTCGTCGGCACCTGGCTGGACGTCTCGTCCGCCGCGCTACTCGTCGGCGTTGGGGGCAGCCTGTTGACAGCCCTGGTCACGATTTTTGGCTATGCGCCTTTTCAACGCTTTGTCGAGCGCCGCCTCTTGGGAGTGCCTCCTGCGCCGACCCATCTGCTGGAAACGTACGCCGCCCGCATTGCTACCCGCCTTGATACCCTCGGCCTCGTCAGCTTGTTGCGCGACGAAATCCTGGCCAGCCTGCTCGTCCGCCAATCCGCCTTTCTTCATTTTGATGAGGCCCGTCGAACGACGGTGCTCTATCGGACAGGCATCAATGACGCTGACCTCCCGACGGATAACGACATCTCTGCACTGCTGGCTGAAGCCGGGCAGTATCGCCCTCACCTGCAAGCCGAAGACAGTCACCGATCGCAGCCGTGTGCCTGGGTGCGCCTGGTGCTTCCCTTGCGTCTGGGCGACCGCTTAATCGGCTTGTGGCTGCTGGGCCGCCGCGATCCTGATGATGAGTATGCCGGGCCCGAAATCGCAGTCCTGCAGGCGTTGGCTGATCAGACAGCTATCGCACTTGCACACATCGTCCAATCTGAGCTGTTGCGCACGGCATATAAGGCTGACATTGACCGAATGGAAACCGAGCGAGCCAGCCTGGCACGCGAGCTGCATGATCACGTCCTCGGTGACTTGGCGACCCTGAAAGGGAATGCGGAGATGCGTTCCCCTTCATCTGATTTCTTTGAAATCTATGACCGGATCACGACCAGCCTGCGGCAGACCATCACCGGCCTGCGCCCTACCATGCTCAACTACGGCTTGCGAGCTGCCTTGAGCTCGCTGGCCGACGCGCTGGCTGACCGAGCGCTCCCCGACCTGGTTATTGAACTCAATGTGCCTGAGACAACCGTGCGCTACAACGCCGACCTTGAGCAGCACCTGTATCGCATTGTGCAGCAGGCCTGTGAGAATGTGCTGCGCCACGCCCAAACGCGCCGACTGACTATCCACGGTCTTTTGGAACAAGACCGCATTGACTTGACCGTCGAGGATGACGGTGTTGGATTCGAAACCGGTGAGCGTCTGGATCTGTCGGGACTAATTGCCCGCCGACACTTTGGATTAGCGGGGATGTACGAGCGAGCAACGCTCATCCAGGCGAATCTGACGATTGACTCGGCCCCTGGGCAGGGCACACGCATTCGGATTACCTGGTCTTCTCCGGCGCGTTGACGCCGGCGCACCCAAAACCTGGGTTGGACTGCCCGGCGTTAAGAGATAGACCCAGATCGTGCAGGCAATTCATCGTGGCTTCAGTTGTTAAGGTTCTGTTCGCGAAATGGCTGATGTTGCGGCCATTTCCGTTTGATAGCCCATCTTAAGTACACGGGTATTTGAAGTCCAGAAAGCATCGCTTGAATCGGCTCAAACATCGCTTGAATCGAGAAACCGGCGCCAAGAGTCGATTTGGAGGACTGCTACGCAGATTACGGGTTACCTTGCCCGCTGTCGCGCTATACTGTATATGTGGTGTTAGGCGATGATGGTCCCTTACAACCTGACGTTTGCCGATATGGTAGTGCGCTATGGTGGTAACAAGCTCCCGCAATTCGCGCCTCGGCTCGCGAGGCCGCCTATTCTTCGATGAGACCGCCGCTAGGCCTGGGAGTCTCGAAAGACTGCGTCTGCTGACGTGGCGCCGGATGCACGAGCTTGGTTTGAAGACCTACCAAGATTTCGCCAAGGTAAGCGGCATTTCGGAGCCTGTCATACGGAGAGTCTTGGCACCGCGTGGAAAGAAGAACGTTGGCCAAGAGCTTGGAGAACGCTGGCTTGCAGCGTTGCAGCTCGGCGCTGAAGATCGCGCCGAGATGGCGTCTTGGCTGCGCGGCGGTATCGCAGGCTCCCAGGCGCCGTTGGAAACGCTCGATCAGGCAGAAGAGGTGTTATCCGCGGCTGTGTCAAAGCACGAAGCAGCCGAATTTAGCCGCGATCCCATGACTGCTCAGAGGGTGTATTACGAAGCGGCACACGACTTTGCCAGGATTACCGCAACAGTCCTCGATAATGCAAATCACAGATTCCAGCTAATCAAGGCCGAGGCGCTATATCGCCTCGCATGCATTGACAACCTGCGCGAACGCGCGGACCGGGCCTATTGGCACGCTGGGGAGGCGTCGTCACTTGCGAGCAACATCGACGGGGATTTGTGTCTGCTGGCGAAAAAGCAGGTGGCGCTCGCTTGCCAGCAACTGGGACAGTCCTACTGGCGAGAAGGGCTACGAATCATCAAAACGATCAACCGCGACCATCGCGGCATTGTTCCAATTCTAGGCAAGCGGTTCTCAGATCAAGACCCGGGGTTGTGGGCACGACTTACCTATCGGGATGCCGCAAACGCGCTTCTTCGGCGGCGCGAACGCATTGAAGCCAGAGACGCTCTCGCCGAACTACGGCGCGCGTTGCGTTTCCGCGAAGAAGCGATGGATGAATTCCTAATAAAGGTTACGGAAGCACGCCTGAAGATCAAGGAGGGTCGTAGCACGAATGCAATACGTATGCTTCTCGGCCTCTACAATGTTGATATGCCAGAGCCAGGAGGCCCCCGTCATTACCAGACGCTCATTAGCGCGCTGGCCGAGGCTCAAGTAAGGAGTGGCTGGAAAGACCCTGATGGGCGTGATTTCTTGAAGGAGGCGCTGCGGTGGGCCCGTTCCAGTGGGCTATCGCATGAGGAAAACGAGTTGCGGTTACGCTTCCGTGAGCAGCTTGCTGGGGGAAAACATCAGTAGGATATAGGGTCTTCCGACTAACTCGCGCACGATGATGCTGTAACCAATCCTATGTTCATCCGTCTTCAAATACACATCTGCCATTCCAGTCTGATGACTCATCTGAAGCATACGAGCTGCTGAAGTCCAGTAGGCATCGCTTGAATCGAGAGGCCGGCACCATGAGTCAATTTGGGCAACTGGTACGCGACTACCGCATACGGTGCACAGACCCACAGACAGGGAAAACGCTTACTCAAGAGCGCCTGGCGGAGCTATTAGGCTACACTCCCCAGGCTGTTAGCCTTTGGGAACGGGGTAGAAGCAAGATTCATGCAGACGATCGGCATGTGCTGGTCAGCCTTCTCAAGATATTGCATGACTACGCAGGAATGCAGTCACTGTCTGAAGCAAATGCATTGTTATCGGCCGGCAACTACCGCCTGTTGGATGATGTGGAACAACGCCAGGTTTTTCCTGACGCGATAACCGAGGCAGCCAGCCAATCGCAGCCTGCTAAGTCTAATGGCCAAAGGCAGACAGCCAGACTTTCTCTAAGGGAACTTTTTCTTCAATCTATCAATGAAGAGCTACATACGCTCCTGACGGAAGCAGCAGAGGGGCCGTCACCTCCGTGGCCCCGTATACTCGTAGCTGTGTTCAGATGGCTGTTCGATCGGTTGACGAGCGTACATGTTGCGCGGGCACTGCTCTGGATGTGGGTCTGGCTTCTCACGTGGTGGATCATCTCCCCTTCGCTCCGCTGGCCGTTCATCGATCAGGAGCAAGCCAGGGAGGCCATGGTGCTGTATGCTGGGGGATCACTGATCTTGCCGCTTTTTATTGGCGTTCTAACCTCGACTCAGAATAATGAATTCTGGCAGCGGCATAATCTAGCCACTGCCGGCGTAACACGTCTCTATACTTATCAAGGCGCATTTATAGGTTTTTATCTCGGCTATATGGCAATCTTTGCCTTTTCGTTAGGAGGATATTCTTTGGGCATTCGTCAAGTGGCATGGCTTGATTTAGCAGCGGCGATGTTGCCTGTCGGGCTCGGCTATGCTGGGGCCCGACTGGTGCCCTATAACCTCTGGCGTGCGTATGGCAGGCTACGCATCAGCGACGGCGCGATATTCTTTATCTTTCTCTTAGTCGGACCCTGTTGGAGCGCATTCGTCTATGGGTTTTATCCGTGGCTCCTTACACCCGACGGTGAATTTCTCATATTCATGTCCGCCGCCACCATTCTTGCTGGGACGATGGCCTGGCGGCAGCATCGAACCGGCACATCCATAATACCTAGCTACTGGTGGGTAATCATTTATGGCACAATGCTTACTCTCTACGAGGCGACTCAAACCGCGAATCTCTTTGATGTTGTTTCCTTGGCAGGTCTGATAGTCGCTTTTGCCGTCTTGTTGGCACAGGAGCGGATCCGCCTCACGCTGGTAGGGAGCATTGGCCTCCTAATTGGCAGCGGCTTGCTCGCGATATGTTTCTGGCTCAATGTCTGGCTCGGCGTTGTCGTCGCAGGTGTGATGGCGTTGGCTTGGTGGCGCTGGGGGAGAAAATTTGTGTGGCTACCGTTAGTTTTTTGGGGGGTAGTGATCGCAGTGGGGCTTGGCAGTTGGCTCGTGCGCCGCTGGCCCGCATCTGACGTCCTGGTCTCACTTGGCTTTAGCCTGGTTACTCTGCTAATGATTCTCTGGAGAAGGAAATAACTCTTTTCACTTATTTCGTAATGTTTCTCACCCCCTGCAGGATTGCCAGATCGATCACTGAGAGATCACCCCGATCCAATTGTCGGCAATCCGTTCTGGAATCTGACGCCCGGGTGCCCTCTTCACTGGTGAGGTCTATCGCAACAGTTGTGCCCTCCCGGAATTGCGTGTCCACGGTGAACTTGAAGGTAATCTCGTAGTCTGGGGGTAGACGCGGAATGGTTTGTGATTTATCCGGATGGGGTCTACCTTCGTCATTCGCGCTGGCTGTCACCTGCACATTATTGGCTTCTGCACCTCCCACGTTTTGTATCAGAGCGTAGATGTTTGTAACCTCGCCCATACCGTGGGCAATATCTACACCGGTGTTACACCCTAGGATGAGGACGTTAAATTCGATCGGCTCCGGTACAGGTGTTGTAGTCGATGTTGCTATTGGAATGGGCATACCGGTAGCTGTGGGCGGCGAACCGGCTGTTGCAGCCTGTGTGGCAGTCACGTCCGATGCAGAACCGCAGGCCGTTACTAGGACGGCAAAGAGACACACTGGTAGGAAACAATACCGCATCATGCTGGAGCTCCGGTTGACATGACCATAGTAAAAGCCGCTTAACGGCATAGTGTTCAGCCGCCACACTATACGAGCCTGGATTATCGCCCAAAATCTCTACCTACACAACTGGTCTGATGAGCCTATGCTCGACTAACTGCACGGTGGGCAGTCGGTTGCCGAGCAGAGACCGCAGTTACCTGCCTCCCTCGCGGGGCCGGACATGCTCAATTCGAGAATCCAGTTTTCCGAGTAGGAGATGCACCCCATTATGGTCATGACCCCGACCAAACACTGTAGTTGAGTATGGGAAGGCATGGCTTGATTCGAGGTTATAGCAGATTTAGAATGTACCTTGTACGCCGACATTGACAATGACGCCCGAATGAGGTTACACTCGCAACTAGTCAGTATTGGCTCGTGCCACTGCCGTTACGTCTATTGGCTAAGGTACGTGCACAGATCCACGGCGCAGGTGCATCCACAAATCACATGGGGCGACGTGCACGGACGTTGACCGCGTTTTAGCAAAACGCGCCAAAGGAACTGCTTTAACCCACGCCGCGTCCTGCAAAACCCTCACTCAGGGGTTCGAATCCCCTCGTCGCCTCAGAAGCCCTGATTTATCAGGGCTTTTCCTTATCGTTGCCTCCTTGTGCACTGCCGCCCACCCCAACCCTTGTTCAGTCTGACTCTACTTCCGCGACAAGGTTCCACTGCGAAGACTGACTGAGGTTCGCTGAAGATTCCCAAG
>DATBWU010000390.1:0-13709 GCA_036514635.1 Anaerolineae bacterium
TCTGAACGCGCTCGTGTTGTGGGCGGGCGCAATCGTAATGGCCCTGCTGATCCGCGATCCGCGCAGGCGCGCAGCGGCGATCCCGGCGCACGAGCCGTCGACGCCGCAGTGGCCGGCAGGGGGAGGACAGTAGCTCTCACCCTAACCCCCGGCGCTTTGCGCCACCCCCTTCCCCTCTCCCGGACTTTGTTCGGGAGAGGGGAAGGGGGTTGGGGGATGGGGTGAGGGTCAGACCGGCATCTCGTAGGCGCGATACCGCTTGATAATTCGCCCGCCGATATTCTCGATGCCGCGCCACATCAGGTCGTTCGTTTCCAGCACCCAGCCGCACTCCGCTTTGTGAAGCCCCTTGGGCAGCGCGTAACGCGCGATCTCCATGTACAGCATCGCCTCGATACCCTGCTTGCGATACTTCTCCAGCACGCCGAGCAACACCACGCGCAGCGTGTCGATCTCGCGGCGCACTTTCCAGTGATAGAGTAGCTTCAGCAGCGTCCACCATTCGGGCACGCCGGGTCGGGGATAGGCTTTGCGCAGCGGAATGTTCAGATCGGGCAGGCACAGCGCCATCCCCACCGGCTCACCGTTCGCTTCGGCGATGATGACGATGTCGGGATCGACGAACTGCTTCAGGTTGTGCCCCAGGTAGTCGATCTCGGCCTCGGTCATCGGGATGTTGCCCCAGTTCTTCTCCCACGCCTGCCCGTATAACTTCTTGATGATCTCCACTTCCTGGTCGAAGTTCTTCATGTTGGCCCGGCGCAGCGTGATCTTGCTGCGCTCGCGCAGCTTCCGCGTGACGCGCACCAGGCGCGGGTCCATCGCCTTCTCGGCGTCCGGCAGCTTGCCCACGTCGACGAATAGCTGGAACAGGTCCATCGCTTTGACGAAGCCGAAGCGCTCGATGAAGTCTTTGTAGTAAGGCGGATTGTAAGTCATCAGGATGCACGGCGGCATGTCGAAGCCTTCGACCAACAGGCCGAACTCTTCGTTGACGGAGTAGTTGGCCGGGCCGCGAATCGCCGCCTTGCCCTTGCTTTTCACCCAATCGCGCGCCGTCGTCAGCAGGCGCTCGGCCACGGCGTAGTCATTCACGCACTCGAACAACCCGAAGAAGCCGATGTTCTCGTTGTGTATTTCGTTGTGACGATTGTTGAGGATCGCGGCGATGGTGCCGACAGTCTGCCCGTTGCGCTTCGCCAGGAACAGCGCGACTTCGCTGTGCTGGTAGAAGGGATGCTGGGTCTTATCCAGGAAGACCTGCCGCTCGCTGATCAAAGGCGGAACCCAGTACGGGTTGCCCTTGTAGGGGACCCATTGGAAGTAGATCAACTCGGTGCGCTGCTGCGGCGTGACGGCCTCGACGATGTCGATCGGCGATGAGGACATGAAGGTTCTCCCCCGGGGAATGCGGCGATTATAAGTCTGCCAGGGCAGAATGCAAAACTTTGCCCGAACCGCGAAGGCGCGAGGAACGCTGAGCAAGAGGCAAGAGGCAGGTTGCAAGAGGCAAGAAGCGAGAGGCAAGGAAGGGAATCCGTTTACGGGAGCACTGCACCCGCCGAAGGCGTGTGTTCGTTGCCCATCCGTTGCCTCGGCTCACCTTCCTGAAACCCATGAAGAGCGTTGCCCTATTCGTGTAGACGGGAGCACTGCACCGCATGTGTTCGTGGATCAACTCGTCTGGCCGCACGGAGGCCGCTTACGGATACAGTTGGACGATGTAATCCGGCTCGGCGAATTCCACGTTGGGCAGCGCGCGGAGTTGATCGACGAGCGTCCATTCCTGCCCGGCCGGCACGCTCAAGACCCGGATGCCGAGCGCGCCGATCTCGCCGGCGACGCTCACGCCGCTGAACTTGTCCAGCGCGTCTTGAACGTCGGCGGCGCTGACGGCCGGCTGGAACTTGATCAGCACGCGGCCGGGAGCGATGTCGGCATTACGCCGGTCAGCCGGTGCGGGCAGCGGTTCGAGCGCGGGCGCGGCGGATGCCATCTCGGCGGGCAAACTGCTCAGGCCGACCGCCGTGAGCACGTTGATGCGACCCCAGCCGAACTGGATGTCTCTGCCGGCGCTGCCCAGATCGACCGCCGTGGTTTCGATCGCCGAGCGGACTTGTGCAGCGGTGTAACCGGGATTGCGCGCCCAGATCAGCGCGGCCAACCCGGCCACGTGCGGCGAGGCCTGCGAGGTCCCCGATTCGGCGAAATACCCGCCATTCAGGAAGGTGCTATAGATATCGACGCCTGGCGCGGCGATGCTGACGTACGATCCCTGGTTGGAGAAACTGGCCTGCTGATCCGAGCCGTTGACGGCGGCGACGGCCATCACGTTGGGATAACTCGCGGAATACGCGGCCGGATAGTTCGGCTGATCGAGCGAGCTACATCCGTTAAACGTGTAGGTAGCCGGGTCGCCGCAGTTGCCGGCGGCGGCGACTACCAGCCGGCCTTTTGTGTTCACCGCGTACTCGATGACTGAGCGGATCGTCGAAATGTCGAAGACCGTAGACAGGCTGAGGTTGAGCACCTGCGCGCGATCGGCGGCGTAAGTGATGCCATTCGCCACCGAGGAGGTCGTTCCGGACCCGGAATTATTGAGAACGCGCACCGGCAACAGCCGCGTGCGCGGCGCGACGCCGACCACACCTTGCCCGTTGATCGCCGCTCCGACGATGCCCGCCACATTGGTGCCGTGCCCGTTGCCGTCTTCCGGCACGGCATCGTTGTCTATGTAGTCATACCCGGCGACGAGATTCGCGACCAGGTCGGGATGATCGAGATCGGCGCCGGTGTCGATGACGGCGACGACGATGCTCGGATCGCCCTGCACGCATTGCTGCCAGGCGTCGTCGGCGTTGATCTGCGTCATGTCTGGCTGGAGACTCGAAACATTTTCGGTGAAGGCGCCGGATGCACAGTAATTGCGCATCACCGCCGGCAGGTACACCGGCGGACTGCCGATGTACTGGGTCAGCACCACATCGTCGATATACGCGCCTTCGGTGCGCGTGATGCTCCCGTCGCTGATCCAGACGAAAGCGATCGAGACGCTGGGCTGGCCGGCACGGTTGCTCAGGTCAAACGACTGGTTGACCCAGCCGTTCGAGTTGCCGGAGACCTCGGTGCCAAAGAATGTCGGTGTGATGGCCGAGCCCCAGAAGAGGAAGTCAAAGTCCAGTTCGCTCGTGAGCTGATAGGAGAACTTGAGCGTGGCTGAGGTCGCATCGCTCAAGTCGAACGGCCCATAGACCATCCAGTAGAACTCATCGTTGCCGTATCCGCTGCCGCATGGCGGCGGGGTGGGAGTCGTGCCGCCTTCGATCCACGCGCTCTTCGATCCTGTGCGCGCGCGGCAACTGCTGGCTCCCCAATTGCCGACGGAAACATCCCATCCCGCGCTGGGGAAAACGCCCTCGAAGCCTTCCGTCGTGAGTGTGACGGTGCCTTGCGCGTCGACGGACTGAACGCGGGCTACAGGCTCGGCTGAAGGTGTCCAGCCTTCTAGCGTGCGCTGGGCGGCTTGCTCGGACAAAGCGCTGGTCGCTTGGGCCTTATCGGGGTCGGGCGGGTCTTGCGATTGGGCCAGCGCCGCGCCGGCGAGGACGATCATCAAACCGGAGATCAGCACAACAATTGACAGGTTGAGCCATCGACGTGAAGACATGCGGGAGCCTCCGTGCATAAGGTGGATCAGCCGGGTTCACCCGGCTTCCTTCTTTTCAGCCCGGAGTTTGAACTCCGGGCGATCACTTCTTTACCACTACCCAGTTGCCGGACACGCGCCCGGTCGGGGCCGCGCACAAGAACAGCGCGACGAGCAGAACGATCAGCCCGGCGCGCTGCCAAAACCCTCTGGCGTGTTGAACTGTGCGGTGGCCCATCACCCGGTCATTTTATCCGGCTACCCAACCGGCCACAATGGGCCACTGGTCTTACGGCGCGTCGATACACCTGGCATCGACACGCAGCGCATCTGCACTGCACACGGCATCCAGGCGATAGCCGGCCGACAGCGCTTCGATGATCGACTGCGCGCCCTGCGGGAGGCGAGCGCCGTCGGCGCTGATCTCAAGGTGGCTCAAACCGCTCGCGCCGATGTACGTGATGTTGATCTTGGGCGTGTAGCCTCCCTCGCGCGTTGAGAACGATCGCCACGACGAGTCGGAGCCTGACTGCTCTGGCCCGCGCAGCATGACGCCGTAGTCAGAGTAGGTGCCATTCTTCCAGGCGCGCACCAGGTTGGTCACGTCGAACGAGTACCAGCCAAAAGCGCCGGACACGATCGCCGCCGAACCGTACGCTTCGGCGATGCCCGGCTGTGTGTTCCAGGTGACGGTCGACTCGGCCCAGTTGGAGCTGATGCGGTAGGCCGTGATCGTGCGGCTCCTGCTCGGATAATCCCACGATGCGATCATGTACACCTGAAGGACGGCGCTGTTGATCGTCGAGCCGTTCGGGATCGCCGACGTGTCGAACTTGATCAGGCTGCGCACGATCATGCCGTCGGGGTTGAGGTAGTCGTCGTACCCGGCCCACATGTCGCCGGTGCTGCCGAAGTTGGTCGCGGGATAGCCCTGCAAGATCACGGCGTCGGCGTTCGAATAGAACGAGCCGCTGAGCTGCGGCGGCCAGTTATTCTTGACGACCGGCAGATAGACGAATTCGTCATACACGATACTCGATGTCGGCCAGCCCATATCCCGGAACATCGCCAGCGTGACGGGGCCGGGACTGTGCACTGATTCGGCCGTATTGATCGAATACGTCATCAACGCATTCGCCGTGCCGTTGAAGACCTCGTCGAGATGCGCGTAACTCGATCCCTGGCTCCAGGCGCCCGGCGCGTAGAGTTTCACGTTCCCGCCGTTCGCCGCCACCGCGTTCGCGCCGTTGAAGAAGACGTTGTTACTGGTGAGCTGCGTCGCCAGGGCTGCGGAAGGATTGGCGAACAAGCCGGTATTGATGAGGCTTTGACCGGAGCCGTTCACGGCGAAGCGATCGTAACTCAAAGGGAATCCGGTTCCCAGCCCCCAGCTTCCCTGGCCGCCGGAGACAGTCATCGATCCGAGGAAGCCCAACCCATGCCCCAGCTCGTGCAGCACCACGCTGACGAAGTCATACTGGCCCGACGGCGTGCTGCCGTCGGTGCCGAAATACCAACTCGAAAAGCCGCTATTGAATTCGGCCGCGATCTCCGCGTCGACTGGCGAGCCGTCGCCGTCTTCGTCGCTGCCGCCGTTGTTGAGATCACTGCCGCTCAAAGCGTTCGCCAGGGCGACCGGATACCAGGTATTCGAAACAGGAGCGCCGCTGAAATCCCGGAGGACAGATACCGGGCCAGCAGCACCGAGGATGCTGCCGCCCAGGTTGTTCCACTCGGCCCGCACGTTAATGGTCACCGGCGAGTTGATCTGCGTCTCCCACAGGTCGGCAGCAAACTGGAACGCCGCCTGCGCCGATGCATTCCAGGCGCCGACGTACGTCACGACGATGTTAGCCGTCTTGACGGACTGAACGCCCGACCGCGAGAACTCGGGCGGCGGCTCGACCCGGAAGAAGGAATCGGTTGGTTCGGCGCGCAAAACGACCTGCCGGCCCGGCATCGATACGACGGCCGGCGTCGCTGTGAGTGCCGACTGTTGGGCCGAGCCGGCAGCGACCGAGTTGAGCAGAAGGATCCCGATAATAAGCAAGCTAACGATCTTGAGGCGAATGATTTTGTTCATGCGATCTCCTGAAGAAACAGACATGAGTAACTTTTGCTCGCCGGTCCCGCCATTGTCCTGGCGAGCGGAAGAATAATTCGGAAGTTTTCCGGTGGGAGATCACGCAGGCGTTTCACCTACGGGATGCACAGCCACGTTCCGGCGTAGATCCGGTTGAGGTCGTAAATGCCGTTGGCCTGTGCGATCGACCAGGCGCTTACGCCGTACCAGCGCCCGATGCCGAGCAGCGTCTCGCCGCGTGAAACGTAGTGGCTGCGCGCACAATATCCGCCCGGCGTGTATCCGCTTGACGGAATCCAGAGCCACTGGCCGGCATAGATCACGTTCCAGTTCGGCAGGGCGTTGGCCGTGGCGATTGCGTACGGGCTGACGTCGTACAATCGCCCGATTGAGAACACCGTCTGTCCGGGTTGAACGACGTGCCAGAACCCGCCCCATTGCGCCGACGCAGCAGACGCCGCAGCGGGGAACACCAACGACGCAACCAGCACCACCGTCACCACGAGCGACCATCGACGCATGTTTCACCTCCTCTTTAGTGTGACTATCTGGTGATTGCACACATCTTGAATGCTCGCCGACCGCGCGGGCCTGGAGCACTTGTGGAGATTGAAGCTATCCCTTGACCCGCGCGACGAGCAGCGCCTGATCGATGCGCTGGCCGTCCTGGCCCCGATGCTCGTCCATCGCCGCGAAGGTGTGATCGATCAGCGCCGCTGGCTCGGCGGGCGCGGTCTCCAGCGCGGCTTTCAGCCCATCGCCGCCGAATGGCTGCCCGGCCGCGTTCGTCGTATCGATCACACCACTGGTGTACAAGACCAGCGTCTGCCCGGGCTTGAGCAAAATCGAGCGCTCTTCGACTTCCATGCGCAGCGACGCGGCTAGCTGCGTGCCCTCGCCCGGCAGCGCCTCGATCGTGCCGTCGGGATGTCGCAGCAGCGGCGCACTATGCCCGGCATTGACGTAGGTCATCGTCCGGTCGCGCGTATCGACGATGCCGTAGAACAGGCTCACCGGCATCGTCGGCTTGGCGAGTTGCAACAGCAGGCGATGCACGTGCGTGGCGACGATCTTGGGCTGCAACTGGCGCTGGCCCTCGGACACCACCAGCGCGCGGGTGAGCGCCATGAAGATCGCCGCGAACATCCCCTTGCCCGTGACGCTGGCGATGAGCAGGCCGAAGAAGTTCGGGCCGATGGGCAGCACGTCGTAGAAATCGCCGCCGACGATTTCGGCGGGCCGGCTCTGTCCGGCGAAGGCGAAGTCCTCGACCGGGGGCATTTCGCGCGGCAGCAGACTGTCCTGCAATTCGCGCGCCAGTTCCAGTTCGCGCTCCAAGCGTTTCTTTTCGATGATCTCTTCCTGCGCCGCCTGCAGCGCCTTGTACGCACGGCGCAGCTCGGCGTTTTTCTTCTTCAGGCGTTGGATCATCGTCGTATCGGACTGGCGCAGGTTGCTGCTCAGGTGGCGCGCCGTCTCCAGCAGCACGGTGGGATGCTTCAGCAACGTCCGCAGGACCACCTCGCCCGGCACTTCGATCAGCGCCGCGTCGGTGCGTGCGCGGGCCGTAGCCGATCGGCGCATGCCTTCGATGATGCTCATCTCACCGAAGAATTCGCCTACCCGGCGCGTGACCAGCCTCACCTCGTCCTTTCCCTGACCTTTGACGATGTCCACTTCGCCGTGTTTGATGATGTACAACGTGGTGCCCTGCGCGCCTTCGCGGAAGATCGGCTTGCCGGCCTTGAAGTGACGCTCGCGCGCGCGCCGCGCCAGTGAGGCGTAGGCTGCGCCGGATAACCCGCGCAGGAAAGGAACTGTCTTGAGGAGTGTCGTCGTCGCCTGCGTATCGGCCATCGCTGCCCCCGTCGCGTGTGATGGCAAAAGGAGGATCAGGCAAGATCATATCATGAATGGCAGCGCAAATCAAAACAGACAAGCGGTCACATTCACATTCGTCGCCGCATGTCCGGGCCGCGTGCGATTGCAAGCGTCAGTCACGTATGCCTGGCGTGCTAACGCCCGGTGGACAGCGCGTGCGCCCAGCGTCGTCATCGGCGTCTCGTCGCGGTCGGGCCACGGCGATGCGGCGTGCCGCTCGAAATGAAAACCTCCCGCAGGTTCGCATCTTGCGGGAGGTTTTTTGAAATTGAGTCGCGCGTTACTCTTGGCTTTCTTTCACGCTGGCACTTTCCTTCAACCGGCTGGCCTTGCCGCGCAGGTCGCGCAGGTAATACAACTGCGCGCGGCGCACCCTGGCCCGGCGCACCACCTCGATCTTGTCGATGCGCGGCGAGTGCAGCGGGAACGTGCGCTCGACGCCGATGCCGTGTGCGGCGATGCGGCGCACGGTGAAGTTGGCCTGCGCGCCGCTCCTGCGGAGTCGAATCACCGTGCCTTGAAACACCTGCACGCGCTCGCGATTGCCCTCGACGATCAGCGCGTGGACGCGCACCGTGTCGCCGGGTCGCATGTCGGGCAGGTCGGTCTTCTTCTGGGTGAGGGTATCCAGGACGTTCATGGCCGTCAGGTCCTTCTAGGAACTTAAACTCGCACAATGATGCCGTCAATTCCCGACGGCGAGGCGCAAGTATACCATGCCGATCCGGTTTCGACAAGCCTGCGATCAGATTGTGTGCACGCAAAGGTTGTCAGTTCGCCCACTGCCGGGGGCTGGATACAACCAGATTTACGGGAGCACTCCCCCAAAAGACGGGGACTTCGTGCACCGCATGTGTCCGGCTTTGTGGTATGCGCCCGACGATTTTGCGAAGCACCCCGTAGCGCAGCGGAGTGGGCATCGTCGGGCAGCAAACTGCTCACGCGGCGTCGCCGGGAAGTCCCCTCTCCGCTACGCTGCGGGGGACAGGTGAACTTCCCGGCTGATACGTGAAAGTCGGCTGAAGCCGACTGGCGGATCAGCCGGGTTCACCCGGCTTCCTTACTTTTCAGCCCGGAGTTTGAACTCCGGGCGATGGCTCTCCGTGCCTTGTGGCCGTCTTTCACGCCTGCCTGCGTCGGGCATCGACCAGAAGAAGCGCGCTGATGCTTTTGGCGTCTTGAATCTCGCCGGCGCGCACCCGGCGCAGCGCCTCGTCCCACGGTACGGCTTCGACTTCGATGATCTCGTCGGCTTCGGGGCGAGCGTCGCCGCGCGTCAGGCCGGTGGCGATGAAGAAGTGAATGAACTCGGTGCAGAAGCCGGGGCTGGGATAGATGCCGCCGAGGCGCTCCAGGTGCGCTGCCGAATAGCCTGTTTCTTCCACCAGCTCGCGCGCCGCGCACGCCGTCACATCCTCGCCCGGTTCGAGCGTGCCCGCCGGGATTTCGATCAGCATCTTGCCCGCCGCGCGCCGATATTGCCGGATCAGCACTACCCGTCCCTCGTCGTCGAAGGCGACCAGGGCTACCGCGCCGCGATGCTCGACGATTTCGTGCTGCGCCGCTATCCCGGATGGCGTGCGCACCTCGTCGACGCGCAGGCTGATCGTGCGTCCTGCGTAGATTCGGTGGCTGGAGAGAACGGTTTCTGGCTGCATAAGCATAAGCGATTAGAAATCGCGCCTACATTTGCGAAGTCGCCCTACGGCGACTTCACTGTTTGCATTGGTTCAATCTTCAACTTCCTGATAGACCTCGCATGTTTCCAAATCCTCAATCATGCGCCCTTGACGATGATGCTCCTTTTGACCCCGGATATAGTTCTCTACTGCAGGCACGTCATCCTTGGCGATGGTGAATGCTCCATAACTTCCCTGCCACTTGAAGAAGCCCATTGGCCTCAAAACATGGGTTGTGAGGTGAGACGAAGATCCTTTGATCTCCTTTGCCAATGTAGCCACCGAGACAGTCGTATGAAACCGCACAAGCAGATGGACATGTTCTTCAATCCCGCCAATAGCAATCGGGACGCATTTCAGTTCACGGCACTTGTCGGCTATTGCAGCATAGAGTGAATCTTCGATGTCGAACGTGATGAGCGGAAGCCGATCCCATGTCGCCCAAACCAGGTGCAGATACAGTTGGGTATACGGTGCTCGCATTTTTGCTTCCTTATTCTACTGGCAGCCCGCGCAGGCGGGCTTTGTAATGGTCGATGCGACTTGTAGTCGCCGGAGTGTGGCAAATACAAAAGGCGGCTACCCTCGCCGGTAGCCGCCTGCTTTCACCTCAACGTCACGGAATCTTCAGCACCTGCCCGACGAAGATCAGGTTGATGTTAGTGATGCCATTGGCTGCGGCGAGTGCCTGCACGGTCGAGCCGTAACGTAGCGCGATGCGGAACAGGTTCTCGCCGGGTTGGACGACGTGCGTCTTGCCACCCGGAGCCGGTGTGATGGTCGTGCCGCCAGTGGGAATCTTCAGAACATCGCCGGGGTGAATGATATACGGTGGCAGGATATTGTTGGCTTGCGCGATGGAGTAAGGGTTCACTCCGAACTGCCGGCCAATGCTGAAAAGCCGGTCGCCGGCCTTCACAGTATAGGTGGTAGTGCCCGGCGGTGCCGTCGGCGGAGGCGTGGCCGTCGGCGGCACCGGCGTCTGGGCTGGAATGGCGGTTGGCGGAGGCGTGTTGGTCGACGTTGGCAATTGCGTCGACGTGGCCGGGGTGACTTGCGCCACCACGATCACAGAGGTCGGCGTCGGCGCAGCGCTCGTCAGGGCCGTCGCGGTGCCCTGTGCGCTTTGTGCCCCCGTGGTCGCGTTCGCCAGTGGGTCCTGAGCGGCATCGCGAGTGCAGCCCGTGGCGAGGAGGATAGACAGCACAAGCCCTATCAGTGCGCCGATTCGGATCCTGCCCGATGCCATATCGCGCCTCCTTTCCGGCCGTGCATTTATGTCTTAGAGCAGATTGGGGCACAGAATAACATAGGCAAGAAAGAGAGTCAAGTTTCCAGCCGGGTGGGCGCATTTCAAGTTGGGGCGGGCTGAAGTATGACACTTAGCCGGCCAAGACGTGAAATGAGCCACTATAGCAGTGCGCGCTCCTGCCTACAATAGGGCCATAGACATCGCCGAGTCACGACACGCCCGATGCGATTGCCCTGTCGCCTGGTTTGCTCGCGATGATGCCGGGTGAGATTGCAGTATAATCCTAACAAATTCCCGCGCTCGTCGCCATCGCTGTACGGAATCCAATCCAATATTCCAGGAGCCAGTCATGTCCAGTGAGACCTTGACGATTATTGATCATCGTACCGGCAAGACGTTTGAGGTCCCTATCACCCACGACACCATCAAAGCGACAGACCTGCGCCAGATCAAGACCGGCCCCGACGACTTCGGTTTGATGACTTACGATCCGGCCCTCATGAACACGGCCTCGACCAAAAGCACGATCACCTACATCGACGGCGACAAAGGCATCCTGCGCTATCGCGGTTATCCGATCGAGCAGTTGGCCGAGCAGAGCAACTATCTCGAAACGGCTTATCTCATTCTGTTCGGCGAGCTGCCGGCCCTCCAGCCATACAGAACCTGGGCCTACGATATCCTCCACCACACTTTCCTGCATGAAAACCTGAAGCACTTGATGGAAGCCTTCCGCTACGACGCGCACCCGATGGGCATGTTCATCAGCACCGTCGCGGCGCTGTCTACCTTTTACCCGGAAGCGCGCAACGTGCGCGATCCGCAGGTGCGGCTGAAGCAAATCCAGCGGCTCATCGCCAAAGTGCCGACGATCGCCGCCTTCTCCTATCGGCATATCCGAGGATTGCCGTATGTGTATCCCGACAACGATCTGAGCTACACCGGCAACTTCCTCAACATGCTGGACAAGATGACGCAGGTGAAGTATCAGCCCGACCCGGTCAAGGAGCGCGCGCTGGACGTGTTGTTCATTCTCCACGCCGACCACGAACAGAACTGCGGCACGAACGCCATGCGCTCGATCGGATCCTCGCTGGTCGATCCGTATTCGGCGCTGGCGGGCGCAGCGGCGGCGCTGTATGGCCCGCTGCACGGCGGAGCAAACGAGGAAGTGCTGAAGATGCTCGCCGAGATCGGCAGCGTCAAGAATGTGCCGGCCTTCGTCGAGCGTGTCAAGCAGGGCGAGACGCGGCTGATGGGCTTCGGCCACCGCGTGTACAAGAACTACGACCCGCGCGCCAAGATTATCAAACACACCGCCGACGAAGTCTTCAAGGTGACGGGCGTCAATCCGTTGCTGGAGATCGCACTCGAACTGGAGCGGATCGCGCTGAACGATGATTACTTCGTCTCGCGCAAGCTGTATCCCAACGTCGATTTCTACTCCGGGATCATCTATCAGGCGATGGGCTTTCCCCTGGAGTTCTTCCCGGTGCTGTTCGCCATCCCGCGCACTGTCGGCTGGCTGGCGCAGTGGGTGGAGATGCTCGAGGACCCGGAACAGAAAATCGCTCGCCCACGGCAGATTTACCTGGGCTACGACCTGCGCGATTACATGCCGATGAACAAGCGGTAAACGCGGTTATCATTGCACCCAGTTAGACAGCACGGTCAACACACGATCGGGCTGCTTCGGATCGTTTGTCCGTAGATGCAGTGCGAAGTTGTGCAGGCCGCTCATGTCTACACCGTGCATCATGAACCGCATCGAGACTCGCGTGCGCTCACCCGGATTGAGAACCATCGCACCGATGGTCGGCTCAGGCGGTCAACATCCCTCCCGCACTTCGACATAGGGACTCTCCGTGAGAAAGAGTGGTTGATCGCCGACGTTGGTCAGCTCGAAGCTCACGAACTGATCCTGGCCCAGCGGCACATTCCCCAGATCGACCAACTCCCGATCGGCTTTCAGGCTCGGCGCACCGATCACTTCCGGCGTGGCCGGCGGTTGGGAGGCCGTCGAGCCGCCGCCGAAGATCAACAGCGCCGCGGCGCCGACCAGCGCCACGCCGCCGATCACGAGGATCAGTGGATTCAGAGACTGCGCCTGTGGCTTACGTTTGACTCCGTGTCGCTTTGACTTCTTGTTGCTCATCGTATCCTCCCCTGCAGGGACTATGCTTCACCGCGAAGGCGCGACCTCGTAAAGAGCCTGTTTGATAGTTGGCTCGTTAGTTCTCTTTGCGTCCTTTGCGCTCTTTGCGGTTAAATTGCGCTGAACGGCGTCACTCCTAAGTCTATCGAAACTGAAACGTCCACAGGTAACCGACGATCGCCCAAACCTGGCGTTCGGTGAAGATCGGCCCCCAGTAGGGCATGCCGGTTCCCATGCCGCCTCGCACGATCTTGCCGTGCAGCAGCGCCGGGCTTGCGCCGAGCATCGATCCGGCGTCGCTGAATTTGGCCGGCGCTTTCGTGTCGTGCTGTTGCAGATCGCCGGCGTGCGACGGATTGGTCAGCGATTCGGCCATCACGCCATCACCGGAGCCGGTCTCGCCGTGGCACGCCGCGCAATTCTCGGCGAAGAGCTGCCTGCCCGCTGCCAGCGATACGGGTGTTGTGTGAGAGCGCCACACGAACGCGACCAGGTCCCAGACCTGCCTGTCACTCAGATCGCGTGTGAATGGCTCCGCGCGCAGCGCCTTCCACACCTCGACCGGCGAATGCGAGCGGTAATACTCTGCCGCCCGATAGGCCGCCGGCAGCGCGATGCCGAGCGCCGCGCCGCGCTCCGCCGACGGCGCCTCCTCCGGCACGACCTCTGCCGGATGCGGCGCATCGATATCGAGGCCGAGCGTCACATACAGCGGCGACTGCCCACTGCCTGACTGATCACTGCTCAACTGATCACTGTTTAGCTGATCACTGCCCAACTGCTCACTGCTCACTTCAATCGTTCCCCGCATGCGCCAATGGTTCGGGCCGCACCAGCGTGTGCAGTAAAACGTGTACTTGCCCGGCTTGTCGAACACGAGCGTCGTCTCGGCCACTTCACCGGGTTTCACGTCGATCGCGGGCCGGTCGCTCTGGCCGATGGCGAAGCCATGCAGCACGTCGTCGGAAGTCAGGCGCAGATGAATCGGCTCGCCGACTTTCGCCGTCAGATCG
>DATBWU010000391.1:0-2328 GCA_036514635.1 Anaerolineae bacterium
GTGCCTGAGGCCTACCACGCCTCTGCCTTCCCAGCCGCCCACTGTTCCTATCCTACCCACTCTTCGCGCCTAACACCCCGGACTCGCTGCGAATCGAGCCGCTGCGCTACTGCCCCAGCGCTGACTTTCCGAGATCACTCACCGCTGAGAGCGCGGAGAACGCCGAGCAACTTAAGACTCTCTGCGGCCTCTGCGTGCTCTGCGGTAAGACCAACTTTCTGGAGGGAAACTATCCTCCTCCTCTCCGAGGGGAAAGGGTGAGGTCAACGCTCCAGGCGGTCAGCCATTCGCGTGATCCATCGCATCAATCGCCCCTCAATGCGATCTTGATATTTCCAGGTCAGCCCGACCATCAGCACCAGGGCAGCGACGCCGGCCATCAACACCCCGATGGGCAGGCCCGCAATATTGTCGCCGATGATCACCGACATCATCCCCGTGGGCAGTCGCACGATCGTCGCCATCAGCCACATCGGCAAGAGCGGCAGCGGGCTAAGCCCGACGGCAAAGCACGCCACATCGTCGGGCGCGAACGGCAACAAGAAGACGAGGAGGAAGAATACGGCGCCACGTCGATTTGAGAATCGGTCGAAGCGCGCCAGCGTCTCCTCACTGACCAGCCGCGCGGCCAGAGGGCGACCCAGGCGCCGGCCCAACCACATCGCCACGCCGGAACCCAGCATCGTGCCGATCAGCGCATACAGCCAACCCGCCCACACGCCAAACAGATAACCGCCTGCCACGCCGATCACCTGCCCCGGTATCGGCGCGATGATCACTTGCAGGACACTCAGCACGATGAAGACGAGCGGCGCCCACGCGCCGAAGCCGCGCAGCCATGCCAGCACACGATCGCGATCCGTCAGCACGTGATAAGCCGACTCGAACCATGACCACGCGGCGACGAGCATCACAGCACACGCAAGCCCCAGCCCGATCCAGACAGCCCGGCGACTCACGCGGCAACCTCATCGCGCACAGGGGCAGGCGCTAATCTCAACGCGGCCAGCAGGGACACGCCGGCGCCCGCCATCGCGCACGCGAACAGCACTTGATAGGACGTGAGCTGCAAAACAACGCCGCCCAGCGTCGGCATGATCACCACCAGTCCCGTGATCGTATTCGACAGGCCGGTGTACGAGGTGCGCTCGCCCGGCGGCGCAATGTCCACAATGTACACCAGAATGCCGATCAAACCCGACGCGTCGATCGCGCCGAGCATCGCGTACAGCAACAGGTATCCGCCCATCGCCAGCGCCGGCTGTTGATGCCCAAACAGGTGCAGCATCAGGGCCAACACCGGGATCGACACGCCGAGGATCGTCGTGACGCGGATCACCGGCGTCGATCCGCGCCGCTCGCTCAAGCGGCCCAGCAGCACACTCCCGATGACGGCTCCCACCGTCTGCGCGGCGGTGAAGGTGCCGATCGCCACATCGGGCAAGCCAAGCTCAACCGTCGCGTGAACGGCATACTGCGAGCGTGCCAGATCGAACGTGCCGAGCAACAGCCGCGTGATCGTGATCTGCCGGAAGCGCTGATCTTCGCGCAGGATGTGAAGCGCGTGCGCCAGGAAGCCCATCCGGATCGAGGAGGCAGCCGCGTGGTCTTCCACCGGCTCGCGGATCGACGCCAGCCCGACCCAGCCGATCGCCAATGCCAGCGCCGCGAAGCCGTACAGCATCACAAACGAATCGGGATACTGCAAGCCACCGGAGATCGCCGCCGCGACGATGAGCGCCGCGCCGAAGCGCAGCACGTTCGACACCGCCTGCCCCATGCCGAAGACCTGGCTGCGCACGCGCATGGGTAGCGCTTTGGTGAGGATGTCGAGCCAGGCCACGGCCGCCACGGCATCGAAGCCGCGGAAGATCGACACGCCCACGGCCACGCAGATGAACATGAAGAATGGGTCGAGGCCGCGCCCCAGCGCCAGCAGCACGACCAACACGGTGAGCGCCACGCGCGAGATCAGCGCGCTGGTCAGCATCACGGGTTGCTTGCGCGCCCGCCGCGCCATCCATCGCCCGGCAACTAATTGCGGCAGCAGCCACATGCCGATCCACAGCGTGCCGATCAAACCGACCAACGCTTTATCGCGGGTGAGCGTGAAGGCCAGGATGGGAAGCAAGGTATCAGAGCCGATGAAGCCCAGCGAGGTGCCGAACCCACATACATCGACCAGGATCGAGATGACATTGCGGCGGAGATTTGTTTTCATAGAGGGTGGGCCGGACTATAACAGTTGCGCGGATCAAGGTCAAGTTCAGGACAATCGCATTTGAAGCCATCGCAGCGGATAGACATCGGATAAACGAATGCCAACCG
>DATBWU010000392.1:0-7169 GCA_036514635.1 Anaerolineae bacterium
ATTCGCCGCGCTACGCCGCTGCGCCTAATGAATCGGGCTAGTCGGATTCATCCGACGCTGGGGTGTAGCCCGCCGAGTTCATCGGCGGGGCGGGCGCACGCTGGCAACGGCCCAAGTTTCTGGGTAGCGCAGCGAAGAATCTCAATGGCACCGGCAGAGACCCTTCGCTCCGCTCAGGGTGACACGGGAACTTATTTCTGCGACTCCTTATCAGAGCGCTTCACTTCGCGCCAATCGCTCGCCATATTGCTTCTTGTAATACTCCAGGTACTCGCCGCTCTTCAGTTTCCTCCACCACCATTCGTTCGCCACGTACCATTTCACCGTCTCTTCCAATGCCTGTTCGAAGGTGTGGCGGCTGTGCCAGCCCAGCGCCCGCATCTTGCTCACGTCGAGTGAGTAGCGCCGATCGTGGCCGGGCCGGTCGGCGACTTTGCGGATCAGCGAGTGCGGCTTGCCGAGCAGATCGCAGACCCTCTTCGCCATCGCGATATTCGTCGTCTCCGTGCCGGTGCCCAGGTTGTAGACTTCACCGAGTTGGCCCTTGTGCAACACCACGTCGATGCCTTCGCAGTGATCGACGACGTATTGATAGTCGCGCTGCTGCAGGCCGTCGCCGTACAGGGGGAGCGGCTGATCGTCGATGGCGTTGGTGACGAACAGCGGCACGGCTTTCTCGGGATACTGATACGGGCCGATGTTGTTGCTGCCGCGTGTGATCGTCGCCGGCACACCGAACGACACGCAGTAGGCGTGCACCATCAGATCGCCGCCGGCCTTGCTGGCCGAGTAAGGACTGCGCGTTTCGAGCGGATCGGTTTCCTTCGACGCGCCTTCAAGCACTTGTCCATACGTTTCGTCCGTTGACACTTGGTGCAGGCGCTCCAGCCCGAACGTCTTCGCCGCTTCAAGCAACACGTATGTGCCGTACACGTCCGTCTGAATGAAGTGGCCCGGCTCCATCAACGATCGGTCGACGTGCGTCTCGGCGGCGAAATTGATGATCGTGTCTATGCCGTGTTCACGGATGGTCGTCGCGACGTTAGATGCGTCACAGATATCGCCGTGCACGAAGGCGTATCGACCGGCGAAGCGCCCGGCGACATCTCGCAGGTTATCCAAATTGCCGGCGTAGGTTAGTTTGTCATAGACCACCATGTGATAATCGGGGTAGTTTTCCAGCGCGTAGCGGACGTAATTGGAGCCGATGAAGCCGGCCCCGCCTGCAACAAGAATGTTCTTCATGATGTTCGCATCCTCAAAATTGATCGGTGGCTCTGGCTGATATCGCGGCTATCCTCAGCAGATGTGGAGTGGGATGTGGATAAGGTGTGCATGTGCGTGGATAAGTACGCGATTGTGTGGATAATTCTACCATGTCTAGTGGAAGACAGAGAGACGAGCGCGCGTGAGAAGTCGCATAGGAGTCAATCTTAAAGAATTCACAGTTTTAAGGTTGCGCGCCCGATCGCCTATTGCCAAAGCCAATCTCTTGCTGTAGAATGAGCGCACGTTTGGACCTGGGGAGCCTGTTCACCCAAATTGTGAGTGACGAACGGCCAGGAACCAAGACTGGCGGCAAAAAGATCAGCCGCCAGTTTTTTGCCTCAACATCGGCGACCCCTTCACATCATCGTTTCATTTCCTATCGAACATGTCCGTCACCATGCAACCGCACTCGGAGGCTGTCGAGATGAAGGCTGCTCAAGTCTGGCAAGCCGCGCTGGGCGAATTGCAGTTGCAGATGACCAGACCCACCTTCGAGACGTGGGTCAAGCCGTCCAAAGTCATCGCCTATGAAGACGGCGAGTTCATCATCGCAGTACCGTCCGCCTTCAGCAAAGATTGGTTGGAGCGCAAGCTGCTGTCGACCGTGAAGCGCTCACTCGCCGGCATCCTGGGTCGCTCGGTGGGTGTGACCTTCGTGGTGATGAGCGAGGAAGAGCAAGCCGAACCGTCCACGCTGTTGAGCGGGATCGAAAGCGCCGAGCCGGCCACTGCGTCCCCGGCACCGATCGGCAACGGGCACACTCCTGGAAACGGCAGGCCTAGCCTAGCCGGTAATTTGAACTCTCGCTACGTGTTCGACACATTCGTCGTTGGCCCCAGCAACCGACTGGCGCACGCGGCGTGCCTGGCCGTCGCAGAACGACCGGCCAGCACCTACAACCCGCTGTTCCTGTACGGCGGCGTCGGACTCGGCAAGACGCACTTGCTGCACGCCATCGGCCGCAAGTGCCAGGGTTCCGGTCTGGAAGTGTTGTATGTTTCGTCCGAGCAATTCACAAACGATCTGATCAACGCCATCCGCAACCAGGACACGAAAGGTTTTCGGGACAAGTACCGGACGATCGACGTGCTGCTCATCGACGACATCCAGTTCATCGCCGGGAAGGAATCGACGCAGGAAGAGTTCTTTCACACCTTCAACGCCCTGCACGGCAACGGCAAGCAGATCATCATCTCCAGCGATCGCCCGCCCAAGTCGATGGTCACGCTGGAAGAGCGCCTGCGCAGCCGCTTCGAGTGGGGCCTGATCGCAGACATTCAACTGCCGGACATCGAGACGCGCACGGCGATCCTCCGCGCCAAGGCCGAAGGGTTATCGGCGTCCGTGCCGAGCGAAGTGCTCGACTTCATCGCCCGGCAGGTGCAGAGCAACATCCGCGAGCTGGAAGGCGCGCTGAACCGGGTAATGGCGCATGTCCGTTTCACCGGCGAAACTTTCAGCGTCGAGGCTGCGCGCGCGGCGCTGGCCGATCTCGTCGCACGGCCCTCCAGCCTGACCATGATTGAAGTCATCCAGGTCGTGGCGAACTACTACAGCGTGCCGATGGACGAAATGGTCGGGCGCGGGCGTAAACAGGAATTGGTGAGGCCTCGCCAGGTGGCGATGTACCTGTGTCGGGATGAAATGCAGGTTACACTCCCGCAAATCGGCGAAGCACTGGGCGGGCGCGATCACACGACCATTATTTACGGTGTCGAGAAAATCACGCGAGAAGTCGAGCAGGACGACAATTTGCGCCGCGAGGTGTTGGCAATTCGCGAGCGGTTGTACAACCGAAACGGAGTCCGGTAATCGCGGGCATAACCCAAATCGAATCTCAGTCCCCAGAGGGTGGTTGGCTCAAGATGCAGAAAAAGAGGGCGATCAGAGAAACGCCCTCTTTTTCTGTCAACTGGATACCCAGTGGAATCTCGGTTGGGAACGAATTCTGTGGATAAGTGGCTGATAACTGTGGATAATCGGGTGGCTTTGGGGATAACTGTACCTGGTCGGGTTCTTATGTCTGATGAGCAAGCCATATATGGGGGTGCTAAATCAAGTCCAATCCAAAATATTGTCCATCATTTCTCTTGTCGAGTTTGACCGTAATGTTCTCCACCTCACTCTCACATTCAGAGTTGGGCCGTTTGAAATTGTTTGTCCCGGATAGAGGGTGTGGGCAACCGGCATCCCCTTCATCTTCCGGCGCGAGGCGCTCCATCCACTTATCCACGCACACTACTACTTCCACTAATTATCTAAATATCTTTACACACAATGTTCATCTCAAAGCACCTGTCCACACGCACCTCCTCAGCGTGTTATATCGATGGGCGAGAAGCTGCGCGGAAGGTTAGGGTCACTTGCCGCGCATATCCATCTTCATCGGAACCTCGAATGAAGATTTCCTCGACATGGCCCCGGCTGCCGCTGGCCAGGCACAGCTCGAACAACTCGTCGAGCGAGGTGAAGGGGGCACTGGTTTGAGTCAGGCCCCCTTCTGGAGTCCATTGCAGGTAAACGACAGTTCCACCTTGCGAGCGTGCGGGCATAAGCCCCCCCGAGCAAAGGAAATAAGCGTTTCTCAGAACGAGTACGTCTCGCCTGGTTTCAGGATCACCACTTTCGTCTTGCCCTGCGTGGCCGATTTGACACGCCTGGCCCACTGGCCGGCATCTTGCGCGAGCAGGTCGAAGGTATTGTAATGGATGGGAATGACCACTTTGGGCTTGATCAGTTTGACGGCGCGCAGGGCATCGTCTGGGCCCATGGTGTAGTTGTCGCCGATGGGCAGCAGAGCCACGTCGATCTTCTCTTCGCCGATCAGCTTCATATCCCCGAACAATCCCGTGTCGGCGGCGTCGTAGATCCTCTTCCCCTCGTGCGTATAAATGAGGAACCCGGCCGGGTTCCCGCCATTCGATCCATCCGGCAGCCTCGAACCGTGCAGGGCCTGGGTCAACTTCACCCGGCCGAAATCGTAGTTGAACCCGCCGCCGATGTGCTGAGAGTGAACGTGGGTATAACCGTGCTTCTCTTCGAACCATTTGCAGATTTCATCGTTGCTGATGATCAGCGCGTTGATCCGCCGGGCAATCTCCACCGCATCGCCAACGTGATCGCCGTGCCCGTGGGAGATCAGAATGTAATCGGGGACGAGAGCATCAGGTTTTACGGTTGCCGCCGGATTGTTGGACAGAAACGGATCAATCAACAGCCGTTTGCCTCCGGTCTCGATGCCGAGCGCTGCATGTCCATACCAGGTGATCAGGGTTTTCAAGGGGTCTCTCCTCCAGATAGATTGGGGCTGCTCTGAGTATAGGCGCGCAGTGGAAGCCTGTCAATTTGGTTGGGGTGTGTTGCAATTTGTGCTACAATTTTTCCGTAATGCGGTCTCGTGCCGCAACTGGAGTATAACTACGGATGACACGGATCTTCTGAAAGGCATTCCCCGTGACATCCGTGGTTGAGACAAAATGCCTACCGATTTGAGCCAGGAACGAAGCGAAGAATTGGCCGCCGTGCTGAAGCAGGTGCCGCTCTTTTCGGAGTTGCGCAACAACGATCTGCGCGCACTGGCCGAGATCGCGCAGATCGAAACCTATCGTGTCGGCTCGGAACTGTATCGGCAGAGCGATGTCGATAATGCCCTATACGTCTTGCTGTCTGGGCGAGCCGCGTTGTACCACGTCGATCCGGCGGGCGTAGAGAGTTTCGTCGGATTCCGCGAGCCGGGACCTGAAGGCGCGCTGGGCGAGGCTTCTCTTCTGTTGAGCGATGCACACGACGTGACGGTTATCGCTTACACCGATACACAGGTCTTGGAGATCGAGCGCAAGGCGTTGCAGGAGCTGATGATCCGCGAGCCGGGACTGAAGGCGCGCCTCACGCCTCGGCCCGATAACGCGGACCGCTGGAAAGCGCCGCGCTTCGGATGGCAAGCCGCCGAGGAATCGGTCGTGAAGCTTGTGCGCGAGCACCAGTGGGCGCTGTTCCGGCGCATGGTCATCCCGGTCGGCGTGCTGATCGTCTTGGGCATCAGCGCCTTTGTCTTCAACAGTGTTCTGCAGAGCAACGTGTTCGCCGACATCGCCCTGATCGGAGCGGCGCTCATTTTTATCGCGATTTGCTTTTACGTGTTCATCGACTGGCACGACGACTTTTACGTCGTCACCAATAAGCGCGTCGTTCACGTCGACCAGATTCCGTTTGTCCGCCAGAAACTGGAGGAAGCGCCGCTGTCGGCCATTCAAGAGATTCAGTTCGCGCGCAATAGCATCGTGGCGCACCTGCTCGACTTCGGCGACCTTCGCGTCGAGACCTTCGCCGGCAGCGTGGCGATGAAAGACATCCCGCAGCCGGGAGAGGTGAAGAGCCTGATCTTCCGTGAGATCGAGAAAGTGCGCTCGCGGGCGAAGGCAGCTGCGCGCAAAGCGATCCGGGACGAGCTGGAACGGCGCGTCAGTCAAAAAGGTGCCGCAGCACCGGAGATCACGCCCGCCTCGATCGTCACGGGACAACCGACTACGCTCGGCTCGTTCCTGGGCGGCGTGTTCCGCTATTTCTTCCCCCGCTTGCGCGAAGAGAGCGGCGACTCGGTGATCTATCGCAAGCACTGGGTAGCCCTGTTACGGCGGAGCAAGTTGCCTTTTATTGGCCTCTTTAGCACGTTGATTGCGACGCTGCTATGGTGGCGAGGGGTGTTCCCGCTCGGCCTGCTATCGGATGACTTCTGGATTGGCTGGCTGATCCTGTCGGTTGCCTTTGGGGTATGGGCGTTGTGGATCTTCGAGGACTGGCGCAACGACCTGTACATTGTCACCAGCACGCGCGTCATCGACATTCAACGCGTTCCGTTCCTGCTGCAAGAGACGCGCAAAGAGTCGAGCCTCGATCGCATCCAGACGATGGAGGTCAACGTCCCGTCGCCCACGGCGCGGTTTTTCCGCTACGGCAACGTGGTCATTCGTGTGCCGGGGGGCGCTTTTCAGTTCAATGATGTGCAGAATCCCAGTGCCGTGCAACGCGAGATCAGCAAGCGGCTGGATCAATTCAAGCGCCGCCAGGCCGAGACCGAAGCCCGCGGTCGCCGCGAGGAATTGAGCGACTGGTTCGCCGTATACGAGCAGATCAAATCAGGTTATGGCCCGCCGGCTGAGCAGCAGTCCGAAACAAGTGAGCAAGAGACTGATGGCACTCCGTGAAGTTCTCGTCGTCGAGCATCCCGTCCTTCGCAGGAAGGCCAAGAAAGTGGACAAGGTCACGCCGGAGATCCGCCGCCTGATCAACGACATGATCGAGACGATGCGCAACGCGCCCGGCGTGGGCCTGGCCGCGCCGCAGATCGGCGTGAGCCAGCGCGTCATCATCGCCGAATATGCCGAAGAGGAGGAGCAGGAAGCCTCGCCCGACGGAACGCCAGCGGATCCGCCAAAGAAAAAACTGTACATAGTCATCAATCCTGAAATCACTCGCCGATCCGAAGAAATGGTCGAAGGCGTGGAAGGCTGCCTGAGCATCCCCGGCTGGGCGGGCGTCGTCAACCGGAATGAAGAAATCGAGGTGAGAGGCATGAACCGCGCCGGAGGCAAATTCAAACTGAAGGCGAAAGGCTGGCTGGCGCGCATCTTCCAGCACGAAGTCGATCACCTCGACGGTGTTTTGTTCATCGACCGTATCGCCGGCCCGGACAAACTGTGGCGCACGCCGCCCCCCGAACAGGAAACCCCCGAAGAAGCCCGCGCCGAGCACCTTGGCTGAACACGGTTATTCACTCACCTTACGCAAAAGACCATTTTACCGCCGAGAACGCAGAGTGCGCAGAGTGGATTTCCTGGCAAATCTCTGCGTTCTCCGCGCCCTCTGCGGTAAAATCCTGCCCGACTGCGTAAGGTGAGTT
>DATBWU010000393.1:0-7585 GCA_036514635.1 Anaerolineae bacterium
GCCCGGTGCGCGGGCGGGCGAGTCGATTGGGGGTGGAGTGCGTGACGTAGCCGAGGCAGCTGGTGGGAAGATGAGGGAGAAGATGAGTGCAATGCTGCAACAGCGGTATAGCGTCAGGTGCGGCGATGGCATGACATGCCCTCCGATGCTCACACACGACTGAGCCGTGGCGTGCTGCCCCCGCTGTATGCCGAGCACGACTATGCGGTTGTCGGGTCAAACCTACGCGACATCGAAGACCGTGGCATTGAACAACGGAGAGCCTCGATGGGATGGAGGGCTGTGATGGGGCAGGAATCTACGCTGAATGAACCAGGCTTCTCAGCAGGGCTTCCTGTTGGTGGGACAGGCTTCTCAATGCGCGTGGTCTATGCATGGACGTATATCACAGGTGTAGGCGTGAGGGCAAGTGACGAATGTCATCTGGATGAGACCGGTCCCCGAACTCGTACTTTTCGCACACCGCCTGCGCTGACGCTCCTCCAAGTTAGAGTAGTTTGGAGCACGAGGTTCACACCATTTCATACAAGTCGAGCGAAGAAACCAAGTTCTCGACACCATGATCCTTAGTTGATCAGATTGTTGCCGTATTGGCAACATGCCACCTCTACGCTGTGGCCGAAATCCACAGCGGAGGTGGCAGCATGTTCGGCAACAAGAACGACAAGCAGGCGCGATTGGCGAGGATCGCCGCGCTCGTGGCGCAGTCGGCAGGAGGAATTACCCAGGCCGCCCTGGCTGCCGCGTTGGGAGTGGCTCGTTCGACGATCCACAAAGACTTGATCGCACTTGAGCGGAGAGGCACGCGGCTGGCCGAGGATGACCGAGGCCGCCTGAGCTGGCCGGATCGGGACAGGTGAAGCAGGCAACTGCAACGCAACCGGCGAGGTGTTGCCATTTTTCGCCGACAAGTGTGCTATCCTGTTGCCGGAAAGGAGGCGCGATGAGTCGAGGGATGGGCCGTGCCGAGCGGTTGCGCGAGATGGAAAGGCTCTACTTGGAGCGCGGCTGGACCGATATTGAGATGGCTGAACGTGTGAGGGTATCCCGGGAGCAAGCATTCAAGGATAGGCGGCTCTTGGAGACAGAGTACCCGTTTGTCGAGGTCGAACGTGGGCGGTGGAAGATCGACCGGCTACGATATCTATCGAGCATCAAATTAAACCTGCATGAGGCATTGGCGCTGTATCTTCCGGCGCGGCGGGCGGCACGGCAGACGTTGATGGCGCAGCCGCATGTCGCCAACGGGTTGGAGAAATTAGCCACGGCGCTCAAGCAACCTATGACCGAGCGGCTGGTAAAGGCCGCGAACATGATTTTGGCGCAGACGGCCCAGCCGGAGCGTGTGGCGATCATAGAGACGGTGACGCGGGGCTGGATCGAGCGGCGCAAGATTCGAATTGCCTATCGCGGCCTGCACGCCCGGCAAACCGGCTATCACATTGTCAAGCCCTACCTGATTGAGCCGGCATTGTGGAGTGATGGAGCATACGTAATCGGCTACAGCGATCACTTTGACGACATTGCCGTGTTCAAGATCGAACGCATCGAGTTCGCCGAACTAGAGCCGGGGGGAAACTTTGAGATTCCTGAGCATTTCGATGAGCAGCGAATGCTGCGCTATGCCTGGGGCATCTGGTCGAGCGAGGGTGAACCCGAACGGGTGAAATTGCGCTTTCTGCCGGGCGACGCCACGCGGCGTGTCAAGGAAACGATCTGGCATCCTTATCAGAAGCCGGTCGCTGATATGCCTGACGGTGGATGCCTCTGGGAGGCGTTGGTTGCCGAGCCACGCGAGATGATTCCCTGGATACGCGGCTGGGGCGCGGATGTCGAAGTGCTGGAGCCACCAGAGTTGCGGGAGGCGCTAGTGCGCGAAGCAGGCCGGTTGGCCGTGCAGTATCAAGTCGTTGCGCCGACGGAGACGCCGGCGCATCGGTTGCTGTGGGCGAAGGCCGACAGGAAATCGGGAAAGGTGCATCGGCTGATCTATCACCTGATCGATGTAGGTCAGGTCGCGTTGGCGCTGTGGAATCTCGGCCTGAGCAAGCCAATCCGTCAGCGACTGGCAGCCTGGCTGGGCTTGAGCATTGAAGACGCCGGCCGACTGGTTGCCTTTTGGGCCGCGCTGCACGATCTTGGCAAAGCCAGCCCGGCGTTCCAGGATCATCGATACATGCCGGATCGATTGCGCGAGGCGATCCGGCGCGAGTTGCGTGACGCTGGCTTGAGTATGCCCAATCGCGCCGAAGACCGTCGTGCCCGGCACGAAGTCATCTCGACCTGGGCACTGGGCCGCGATGAGAAATTGCTCGCTGAAGAAACCGGCCTGCCGCCCACATTGGCGAAGCACATCGCGCAAGCGTTGGGCGGACACCACGGCGCATGGCCCGTGCCATCGTTGTTCCTACCGAGCCATCTCAAGCCGGATGACAAAGGCGATCCGGCGTGGACGGCCATCCGCCGCGAGTTGATCCATGACCTCAAGCACGTCTTCCAACCGCCGACTGTCAACGTTGCTGCCGCCGACGACGACAATGCCATGCTCACACTGTTCTCCGGCGTCGTCTCAGTGTCCGACTGGCTAGGGTCGGATGAGGAGACGTTTGGCTATGAAGATCAGCACATTCCGCTGGACACGTATGCGCGCTATTCGCGGCGAATGGCGGAGTGCCTGGTCGAGAAAACCGGCTGGCGCAATGTGCTCGAAGCCGGACAACAGTTCGATTTTGGCGGCACGTTTGGCTTTGAGGCCAACGAGACCCAGCGCGAAGCCATCACGACTGCTTCCATGCTCACGCTGCCTGCACTGGTTATTCTCGAAGCGCCGATGGGCAGCGGCAAGACTGAGGCTGCATTTAGCATTTACTCTCAATGGAGCCAGCGCATCGGATCGTGTGGACTGTATATCGCCATGCCGACGACCGCCACGAGCAACCAGATGCACCGCCGCGCCGAAGCCTTCCTGAAGCATCGATACGGCGACGCCGCTACGGCGCTCCTCGTGCACAGCCAGGCACTGTTGCAGGCCGGTGCGCACGCGGACGAGGCGGATCCAGTCGAGGAAAAGGACAAAGATGGCGACCGGGCGGCAGCACTGGCCTGGTTCCTGCCGCGCAAGCGTAGCCTGCTCGCGCCGTTCGGCGTCGGCACAGTCGATCAGGCCTTGATGAGCGTCTTGCAGACCAAACACTTCTTCGTCCGCCTGCTCGGCCTGAGTCATAAGGTCGTCATCTTCGACGAGGTGCATGCCTACGATACCTACATGTCCACACTGTTCCAGCGCCTACTGACGTGGCTGCGCGAACTAGGCGCATCGGTGATTGTGCTCTCGGCGACGCTGCCTGAAAAGACTCGGAGCGATCTGGTGCGCGCATACACCGGCCGCGATGAGGAATTGCCGCCGGCCAGCTATCCCCGCATCACGCTGGCCGCTGCCGATGCAGCGCCGCGTGTCGTGTCGCTGCCGGCTCCACCACTGCGGACATTGTCGCTGGAATGGATGCCTCGCGCTCCGGCGGACATCATCGCCCGGCTTCAGGCTGAACTGCATGATGGTGGTTGCGCGGCCGTGATTTGTAATACGGTAGGCCGGGCGCAGGAACTCTATCGCGCGCTGGGCGAATCCGAGTTCAGGGCACTGGGTGAAGACCTGATCCTGTTCCACGCCCGTTACCCGCTGGCCTGGCGTGAAGGGATCGAGGCGAAGGTGCTGGCAAAATTCGGCAAGGACCGAAGCCGGCGGCCTGAGAAAGCCATCGTGGTTGCCACACAGGTTATCGAGCAGAGCCTCGACCTCGACTTCGACGTGATGATCAGCGACCTGTGCCCGGCAGACCTGCTGCTCCAGCGCGCGGGCCGGCTGCATCGGCACGCGGCCGAGCGCGCGCACCCCTATCGCGTGTGGATCGCTGCGCCCGACGCTGAAAATTATGTTCCCGCGCTTGATCGCGCCGATAAGTTTGTGTATGAAGAATACGTCCTGCTGCGCTCGTGGCTGGCGCTCGGCGCAGGGCATACTCGCGCGGTAGCACTGCCCGACGATCTGAGCACGCTGATCGAATCAGTGTACGGCGATGATTCGCTGTCAGACACAGGGCCGGAGATGCGCGCGGCGCTGGATGCGGCGAAGCAGAAGATGGAGAAGGGTGAGCGTGGCGACAAGTTCAAAGCAAGCCAACACCTCGTTCATAAACCGGACGACGAGGACCTGCTCATCGGCGGTAACCTGGGGCTGGAAGAGGATGACCCGACCATTCACACCACGTTCCAGGCTCTTACTCGTGCCGATGCGCCGGGACTGCAAGTCGTCTGTCTACACCTGATCGATGGGAAGTTGATGCTGGAGCCGGACAGCGCGGGTGAAGAAGTGGACATCGAGGCGAAGCCGGCTCAAGCGATGATTCGTGAACTGGCTCGGCGCACCGTCACCATTCAGCGCGGGGACATCATCCGGCACTTGCTCGAAGCGCCGGTTTCCCCCAATGTCGAGAAGATACTGTCGCGCTGGAAAAAAATCGCGGTTCTGCGCTACCATCGGTTGCTCGTGTTCGAGAACGGCGTCTGCCCACTGCACGGCACGCCGTATGTTCTGCGACTCACACGCGAATTCGGCTTGGAGATCACGAAGGAGGCCCAATGAGCGATCTGTTCAACCTGATTGACGAAGCGTGGATTCCCTGCATCCGTCACGATGGCACATGCACTGATCTCAGCCTGCGGCAAACACTGGCTGAGGCGCACGAACTGCGTGAACTCTATGCAGAGACGCCGCCGGTCACCGCCGCTCTGCATCGCCTGCTGCTGGCCGTGCTGCATCGCGTGTTCGGTCCCAAGCGGCGCGCGGATTGGCAGCGGTTGTTGGAAGCCGGACACTTCGACATGGCGCGACTAGATGCCTATCTCGGCAAATGGCGTCATCGGTTCAACCTGTTTGATTCGGAGAGGCCGTTCTACCAGTCGCGCTACAAAGGGGCAGGCGAGAAATCGGTTGTCAGCCTCGTCCTGGAAATGGCATCCGGCAATAACGCCACCTTGTTTGACCATCATACCGAAGGAGCCAGCGCAGCGCTCACACCGACACAGGCGGCACACGCTGTGCTCACGTCGCAAGCATTTGGATTCAGTGGCCTGAGCGGCATGCCCGAGAAGTTCACCGATGCGCCCGGCGCAAAAGGCATTCTCTTCTTCGCACAGGGCAATTCCCTTTTTGAGACGCTAATGCTCAACTTGATTCGCTACCCTCAAGAAGAAGGAGATATGCCGAGCGGCCCGGACGATCAGCCTGCCTGGGAAATGACTGATCCGCTCAAGCCCGACCGCTCAACGCCCCATGGCTATCTCGATTACCTGACCTGGCACAATCGGCGTATCTTGCTCTTGCCAGAACGCACCGGGAACGCAGTGATCGTTCAAAAAATGATCTGGGGGCCGGGCTTGCGCCTCGAGGCAGAAGTCCGCGATCCCATGAAGCACTATCGCGAGGACAAGAGAACGGGTTTTGTCCCACTCTCGTTCAACAGCGAACGCGCATTGTGGCGTGATAGTTCGGCGCTGTTGCAGCTGAAGAAATCTGACACTCGCCCGCCAGCTGCTTTCTTCTGGCTCTCCAATTTGGTCGATGAGGGCGCGATCGGTATGGCGCAGGTCTATCGCTTCATAGCACTCGGCTTGTCCAAAGATCAAGCCAAGCTGGAGTTCTTCCGCTCTGAGGCATTACCTCTGCCACTGAAGTATCTGCACGATGATCTACTGGTGGACAAACTGAGCACTTCACTTGGTTACGCCACAGATGTGGCCAGAAGGCTGAACGGCGCAGTGTTCACACTCGTGCGTCTCATCCTCAAACCTACAACGACCGACGAGGAATTGGCGAAAGAACCCAGCCGTGAAGAACGTGACCGCATCAATCAGTTCGCCTCGCACTGGGCCATCGATCGCTACTACTGGAGTGCGCTGGAATTGCCCTTCCGCCGCATGATGGTGGACTTGCTGCACAAGCCGGATGAGGCGCAGGCCACCTGGCGCGACGAATTGCGCCTGGCCGCGCGGCGCGCCTTCGACTGCGTCGAGCGATACGTGGGCACGGATAGCCGATCGGGTCGCGCTGTCGTCCGTGCCCGACAGCAGTTCGAGTGGGGACTGAATCGCGTGCTTGCGAATGAAACCACACAGACGAAAGGAGGAGCCGCATGACCGACTTCATCGACTATCTTGAAGGCCTGAAAGAGGATCGGGCGGCGCTGGCTGCGCTGAGGCGCGGGCTGGGATACACCGTCGACGACGCGCCCGCCGAAACCCGCCGCATCGTCGAGCCGCGCCTGTCCCAGACTACGTCGCAGGCGTGGGAGCGGGCTTGCTACATCGTCGGGCCGCTATTCGCGTTTCACCCCGAATCAACCGGCAGCGGCGACATGGGCGCGCACCTGCGCACGATTCGCGGCGACAATCCAGACGAGACCGCCGTCGAGCGGCGCTTCACGCAACTGCTCGCCGCGCACCCTGACGATCTGGCGGATTACTTGCGCCAAGCGGTCAGCCTGCTCAAAGCCAAAGACCACCCGATCAACTGGCGCAAGCTGTTTTTCGATGTACTGACCTGGCAAAGCCACGACGAAGATGCACGCAACAAAGTTCAAAAGCGTTGGGCGACTTCGTTCTGGCGCGCATCGTTCGATAAGCCGACCGATGATCAAGCTGACACCACGATTCAGAAAGGAGAATAACTCGTGTTCATCGAACTTCACTTCGTCCAGCACTTTGCTCCGGCAAACTTGAATCGCGACGACGCCAATCTGCCCAAGGACTGCGACTTCGGCGGCGCGCGGCGGGCGCGCATCTCCTCGCAGTGCTTCAAGCGCGCCATTCGAACCGATCCGATCTTCAGGGCGACGACGGCAGTCGAAAACGGCACGCGCACCCGCCTGATCGTGCGCGAACTCCGTAATCGGTTGCAGGCCGCCGGTAAGCCGGAAGCCGAATCGACGGAAATCGCCACGGAGTTCGCCCGCACCTACAGCAGCAAGAAGGGCAAGATGGACAAAGACCCTGAGCGCACGGCTGTCATGCTATATCTCAGCGATCAGGAGTTTCAGCAGATCACGACGCAATTGCTCGATGTGTGGGACGAGACGCTGGCCGCCCTGCACGCTCCCAAGAAGAAGGGCAAGAGCGAAGAGAAAGACGAGGACGATGCGGCGAAGAAATCGCCGCTGGCGCCGATGATCAAGCAGTGGGTGGACGCGACGAAAGAGCGCACCAGCGCGCCGGACATCGCGCTGTTCGGACGGATGCTGGCCGATCGGCCCGAGACCAACATCGACGCGGCGTGCCAGGTGGCGCACGCTATCTCGACGCACGCCGTGAAGATGGACATCGATTACTTCACCGCCATGGAAGAACTGGCCGAGCCGCATGAGACTGGCGCATCACAGATCGGCACGGGCGGCTTCAACTCGGCGTGCTTCTACCGCTACCTGCGGCTGGACTATGGCAAGCTGCTCGAAAACTTGAAGGATGACGGCGACTTGGCGCGCAAGACGGTGCAGGGTCTCATGCTCGCCGCCGAGGCCGCCATCCCCACTGG
>DATBWU010000394.1:0-8075 GCA_036514635.1 Anaerolineae bacterium
TGCGCATCGGCATCGCCGAGCGGACGCCGAGCGCGCGCGCCTCGTATGAAGCACTCGACACGACGCCGCGTTCATCAGGCCGTCCACCGACGACGACCGGCTTGCCGCGTAGATCGGGCCGATCGAGCAGCTCGACAGAGACAAAGAAGGCATCCAGATCAATGTGCAAAATCGATCGGTAGGGTGGGGCGGTCATCGGAACGCAGCGAGGGGCAACTCAGCGCTTGCCATTTCTGCCGGATAGCAATTTCTGATAGGCTCCCTGCCACAACGAGGCGGGCTTCGTCATCTGATTGACTTTCACGTCGGAGAATCGCGCGGCGAGACCGCCAAGTTCAGTTGGCAGAAGCGACCATTCTTGAGTGACCACCAGGTCCTCAAGACGATCGGCCGTCGGCGCGAGCCACGTCCATTCGCGGCGGAACTGGTCGGCCTTCAAATAATAGTCGCGCTTCTCCCACGCCTCGCACGACTTCTCGATGGAGTTATGGATCAAGCGCAGGGCAACCACGATGAACGAGATCATGTCTTTCGTCTCGGCATCGATCGTCTTCTTCCCGCCGAGACGGCGCAGAATCTCCGCAATGCTGCGTCGAAGTCGGTTGCGTTGTGATGCGGGCGTTCCGTCTACGTGAGTGATTCGGGTCATTCAAACCACCTCTGTATTGGGCTGGCTATATGATAACATAGTTTGCGCCAGTAGTCCATTTGTTCTATAATTGAGCCTAGTCCACGCTTGAGGTGTTCTTATGAAACAGATTCCGTTGTCGAAGCAGAAACGCAGCAATAGCCGCCCGGAACAAAATCAGCGCAATCGCCCAAAGAATAGCAACAACAGATCCGGCTACAAGGGTGTAATGCTCGAGAGAAAATCCGGCAAGTGGAAAATGTATATTACAGCATTGTATGACGCGCCAGAAGAAGCAGCTCGTATGTACGATAAATTGGCGAGGATTCTATTCGGTGAATATGCTAGGACTAATTTCGACGCCCCCGATCTAATATGACTTAATGTATCTTAAGTTCAAAAGCAAGAAAGCACCTAGAGGACAGTGTGCCAAAATCCAAGCGTTCGCGCCTGCTCCATCGCACGCAGCCAACTCAACCCCAGGCCCCTGCAGTAGAGTTTGGTGACGAGTTTATTGCGACGATCACATCGAGTCCTAGAACGGTAGCGACGTATAAATACGGTCTGACTTGTCTCGCGCAATTTATCGCTGATACAGAGTATATGCCTCCTCCCCCACCATACTCGGTTAGCCATCTGCGCGACGATTTGCTGATCAAGTTTCATCAATGGATGGTAGAGAGTGACTACAAGCCGGCGACACGAGAGAATTATCTCGCGGCGACAAAACGCTTCCTGATCTGGCTCGACGCGAACGACCGGCTGCCGGCCGGCTTCCAGGTCGGCAAAGCGGTGAATCGATTAACTGCCGCGCGCGGCACACGCCGATCGGCGAAGGCCGGTCGTGACCCCGACCCCGGTATTCCGCGTATCGTGACGTACTACGATTCGATCCCCCTACCCTCTTCGGACTCGCCCCGCGACAGGCTGGAGCGGCTGAAGATTCTTCGCGCGCGCGCCATCGTTCACACGCTGTATGCATCGGCGGGCCGGGTGAGCGAAGTTGCATCACTGACGCGCGAGCTGGTTCTCGACGGGCGCAAGAGCGAGGTGCGTATCACCGGCAAGGGCAACAAGGATCGTATTTTGCTGCTGACGAAGGACGCGCAAAACGCGATCGCCGCCTACTGCCGCGAGCGTGCCGATAAGTTCCCCGGTTTATTCATCTCGCACGGTCGAGGCGCAGGCAAGCCGCTCGGGCGAGGCACGCTGTGGGCGGTGGTCAAACATGCGACGAAGGCATTGAAGTTATACAAGGGCACTTCACCGCACGCCTTCCGACATTATCGCGCGCAACAGTTGCTCCACGAGGGCATGGACCTCGACGTTCTACAAGCCTACCTGGGGCACGCCGACATCAGCACCACGCGCCGCATCTACGCGCCGTACACGGCCGTGGAGAAAGTACGCGATCAACTGGACACGTTTGGCCGGAGTGCTGACGACGCGGCAAACGATCAATAAGGTGACCGGCACTTGCTAAAGTGCCGGTCACTTTCTATCCACCAAACCACGCCCGCAAGCGATCCGACTCGAAGGCGTGCTTTTCTTCGAGATACTTCCCGGATGCCTCGGTTATCGTCACATCGGGGCTTGGCTCGGCCAGGAATCGACCGTGAACCATCTGTGCCTGGCCGCCGCCGATTTCCATGAAGCAGTGACCGACGCCCTCGAACGTCGCTTCTGGCGGTCTCCCGGCGAAGATGGCCGCGATCCGCTCGGCCACGATTTGACCTTCCCCCTCGGCAAAGACACCGGCTTTAGGCAACGTCATGCCGTTGGCTAGAGGAATCTCGGTCAGGTCACCGATGGCGTACACGCCGGGGAATTTCGTTTCCAGCGTGCGAGGATTCACGCGCACCCAACTCCCGCCTTCGACGAGACCGCTTTGGGTGACAACCGGCGGGCACTGATGCGGTGGCACGCCGAGCAACACGTTGTAAGGTCGGCGTTCGTTGGCAAACACGACTTCGCCCGCTTCGATAGCCGTGGCCTTATGGCTCGGCAGGAAAGTGATGCCGTTCGCTTCCAGTTGGCCTTCCACCGTCGAGCATCCGGCCTGCCCGAGGATGGGCAGCGACATCGGCTGCGGCGTGAACACTTCTAGTGTGGCGGGCACATTCCGGGCCTTGAAGAAATCCTTTAGAAGAAGTGCCATCTCGTACGGCGCGGGCGGGCACTTGTATGGAGCGCCGAAGATGCCGATCAACACGCGGCCACCGGCAAACGTGCGCAGCGCTTCTGCGGCACGAACGACGCCATCCGGGTCGTAAACGTTGAATGCGTGTGCCTGAAACCCTGGAATCTTCTCCGACGCAAGTCGCGCGCCCAGGGCGACGACGATCGCATCGGCCCTGATCCGATGACCGTCTACTTCCGCTGCGCGGGCGGTCGGATCCAGGGCCGTGATTTCGCCCGGCGTCACACGAACCCCGTATTCTTCAAGCGCGGCCAGTGGGCGCTGCCCCACGGCCAGCGACGACTGACCGGTCAGCACCCACGACTTGCGCAGGCCCATCATGAAATGCGCTCGCCGATCGACCAGAACGATCTCATCGTCCGGCGGCAGCTTCGCGCGCAATGCGTGAGCGGTAGCAACCCCGCCGAATCCCCCTCCTAGGATCAACACACGTCGCATGGATGACCTCCTGGCTTGACTTGCTTCACAATGCGCTAAGCCCGCGTCCTCGCGGGCCACCGGGCGCAGACGGAGAACAACGATCAAGATGTGATAGTGTACCACGAAGTGCCGACGTAACTACTCATGGGGCCTTGCCCGGCTATCGCCCGGAGTTGCCCACTCCGCTTCGCGACGGACTGCTGCGCAAAAACTCCGGGCTAAAAAGAGAGCGAAGCCGAGTGAACCCGGCTGATCCGTGAGTCAGCTTCAGCCGACTTTCAGGTACTCAGCGCAGTTACGTGCCGGCAATGTCGGGTCGGGCTTTGTGCACGAAAGCCTCCCGCCGAGATTAGTCCATTCTGCCGAAGCGTGAGTCGGCAGCTCTGCTCGCCATGACAAACGTCATCTCCTAAACACGCAACCTCTACCTTGACTTGACTCGCCAAATACGCTAGGTTATCCTCCAACCCGGACAGGTTGGAATCAACACAGGATTGGCCGCCGACTGCCGAAGGCGTGCAGAGAACGCCAAGAGAGCCATCTGACCTCTGCGCAGTCTATGGCGAAATCTTTAATCAGCGGCCTCGGAGAATACCCCAGGAGACCCACATGAGCGTCAGCCATCTTGCTAAATCCATTGCCGAATCGCCTACCCTCGCGCTGAATGAGCGAGCCCGCATTCTGCGCGAGCGCGGCGAAGCCGTCGTCCATCTGGGCATCGGCGAGCCGAAGAACAAAGCGCCCGTCACGGCTATCCTCAGCGCAGCCTCGCGCCTGGCGACGGGCGACATCAAGTACTCCCCCAGCGATGGCATCCCCTCGCTCAAGAAAGCCATCATCCGGTACACCGAAGAGAACTACGGCAAGATGGTCGAGCCGGAAAACGTGATCGTCTCGTCCGGCGCGAAGCAATCGGTGTTCAACATCCTCTACACCATCCTCAACCCGCAGGACGAGGTGATCCTGCTCGCGCCGTACTGGGTGAGTTACCCGGAGATGGTCAAGATGGTGTACGGCGTCCCGGTAGTCGTCACGCCGGAGGACGGCGGTTTTCGCCCGCGCATGGTCGAGATCGAGCGCGCGGTCAGCTCGTACACCAAAGCCGTCATCGTCAACAGCCCGAACAATCCGTCGGGGGTGATGTACTCGGAGGAGTTTATCGCCGCGATCGTCGAATACTGCGAGCGCAAGGGTATCTACCTCATCCTGGACGACATTTACCACAAGCTCGTGTTCAACGGCAAGCGGCCCACATCAGCCTACAAGCATACGACGAAGGATATTGAAGACTCGAAGATTATCGTCGTCAATGGCATCTCGAAGCTGTACGGGATGACCGGCTTCCGCATCGGTTGGACGATCGCGCCGAGAGAACTGGTGCAGATCATGAACAACGTGCAGGCGCAGACCACCTCGTGCGCGTCGACGATCTTGCAGGCGGCGGCCGAAGGTGCGCTGCTCGGTCAGCAGGGATTGGTCGAATCGCTCCGGTTGACCATCGAGAACAACCGAAACCTGATGATGCAGGAACTGCGGGCATTCACCGGGATCAAGTGCGTCCCGCCGGACGGCACGTTCTACTGCCTGCCCGATTTCCGGGCCTACAGCAACGACTCGGTCGCGCTGTCGAAGTCTCTGCTGGACAAGGCATTGGTCGTCACCGTGCCGGGCAAGGAGTTCGGCATGGAAGGGCATCTGCGATTGAGTTATGCCGGCACGGTCAAGGATGTCACCGAAGGCATCGCGCGCATCCGCTGGGCGCTCGATCCCAATGCGCCGAATGAAATCTACATCGGCGACAAGAAACTGATTCGCGATTGGCAATAACTGCGAGGTCGTCTACCGATGAACAACTTACTTAATATCAAGACTCCTGCCGAAGCGCAAGCGACCGCCTACAAGAGCGATTACGGCCTGGACCTGCTGGGGCTGACCAATCTGCGCCAGGTGTACTGGAACCTGCCCATGGAGGTGTTGTACGAGGAAGTGGTCTTCCGAGGAGAGGCGCGCCTCTCACACCTCGGCCCGCTTGTCGCTAACACGGGCAAGCACACCGCGCGATCGGCCAACGATAAGTTTGTCGTCCGCGAGCCGTCGAGCGAGAGCAACATCTGGTGGGGCCAATACAATCGGCCCTTCGCCGCTGACAAGTTCAACGACTTGTTCGCCCGAATGCAGGGCTTCCTGCAAGGCCGCGATCTTTTCGTGCAGGATTGCTACGCCGGGGCCGACTCCGATTTCCGCATGCCGGTGCGAATCATCACCGAGCTGGCGTGGCACAGCCTGTTCGCGCGCAACATGTTCATCACGCCGAAGACGCGTGAAGAGTATCGCCAGCACGTACCGGAGTTTACCGTCATTTGCGCGCCGTCGTTCAAGTCCATCCCGCAGATCGACGGCACGCCGTCCAACACCTTCATCGTCCTCAATTTCGATCAGCGCGTGTGCATCATCGGCAACACGGCCTATGCCGGCGAGATCAAGAAATCGATCTTCACCGTGCTGAACTACCTGCTGCCGCTGCAAGGGGTCATGCCGATGCACTGCTCGGCGAACATCGGCAAGGAGGGTGACGCGGCAGTGTTCTTCGGTCTGTCGGGAACCGGCAAGACCACGCTCTCCGCCGATCCGCTGCGCGGGCTGATCGGTGACGACGAGCACGGTTGGTCGGATAACGGCGTGTTCAATTTCGAGGCCGGCTGCTACGCCAAAGTGATCGCGCTGTCGCCCACCGCCGAGCCGCAGATTTACGCCACCACCCGCCGCTTCGGAACGATCTTGGAGAACGTCGTCTATGACCCGGTATCGCGCCTGATCGACCTGGACGACAACGCACTCACCGAGAACACGCGCGCCTCGTATCCGCTGGAGTTCATTGCCAATGCCGTATCGGAGAAGCGCGGCGGCCACCCGCAGAACATCATCCTGTTGACGTGTGACGCGTCGGGCGTGATGCCGCCCCTGGCCAGGCTGACGACCGAGCAGGCGCTGTACCAATTCATCTCGGGCTACACGGCCAAGATCGCCGGGACGGAAGTCGGGCTGGGCAAAGAGCCGGAGATCACCTTCAGCGCGTGTTTCGGCGGGCCGTTCATGGTGCATCATCCCTCGTTCTACGCCGACCTGCTCAAGCAGAAGATCGAGCGCTACGGCGTGCACTGCTGGCTGGTCAACACCGGCTGGATCGGCGGGCCGTACGGCGTCGGCAAGCGCATCAGCATCGCCTACACCCGCGCGCTGCTCAGCGCCGCGCTGAACGGCAAACTCCTCAACGTCGAGTACACCACCGATCCCGTGTTCGGCTTCCGTGTGCCCCAGACGTGCGAAGGCGTGCCGGACAGCGTGCTCAATCCCGCCGGATCGTGGCCGGACAAAGATGTCTACATGCAGCGCTATCGTGAGCTGGCGCACCGCTTCGTCGAAAACTTCAAGAAGTTCGAAGACGTCAACACGGAGCGCATCAAGAAGCTGGGTGGCCCCACCCTATAACTCGCTCGCTCAACACAACACACACGCCCGGCTCAATGTGGTCGGGCGTTTCCTTGTAGCAAAGCGGAGTAGGCAGCATCGGGCGCGAAAGTCGGGTGTGGACAACTCGGCAGACGATGGTAGAATTGCAGAAAGTCGCCCGCGATGCTGGGCACATCCGGGCGGCGGCACACGCGGTACAGGCGCGCGGCGATTCGAGCCGTTCGCGTCAACCGATGCGAGCGGCTATTATTTTGGAGCAACTGACATGAACGTGTACGAACTTTCCATACGAGTCGAGGAAGTCGAAGGCGGCGGCGACTATCGCTACCTTGCAACCAGCCCGGATTTGCCCGGTCTGATCGTGGCTGGCGACACAGCCGAGGAAGTGTTGGCGCTGGCCCCATCTGTGGCGAGCGCGTTAATCGCGTCGATGAAGGCCGAAGGCGATGCGCTGCCAGACACGTTGCACGCAGTTTCATCGCTTCCCTTCGAGTCGCGCGTCGCGGTGACGGCGTGAAGTACGGCGAACTGGCGCGCAAACTGCGCCGCCTGGGATGTTATCCCACCCGCTTCGGCGCGGGTAGCCACGAGATATGGCGCAACCCAGAGACGCACAGGCAAGCGCCTATCCCGTACCACCGCACGAAAGACATCGGGCCAGGGCTGTTGAGTCGCATCTTGCGCGAGCTGGGCATCGAGCGCGAGGACTTTAACCAGGTGTAGAGCAAAACCGCCGCATGACTTGAAAACTTCAAGAAGTTCGAAGACGCCAACACGGAGCGCATTAAGCGGCTCGGCGGGCCAATGCTCTGATCACACTACACTCGATGACGCCCTGTTGCGAAACCGGGCGTTCTGCTTGCGAGACTCATGTGGGGTAGTATGAATCTCGTGCCAGCGAAATGCCCGCAATGCGGAGCGGATGTCGGGATCGTTCCCCGACAGGAGATATGCAGGTGCAATCATTGCGGCTCTCGCCTTGTCATTGAATGGACCAGTGGCGACTCAGCGAAGCTCACCCGATCCGATCTGGAAAGAGTGAAGTACAACACATCTTACACGGCGGCTCGCACCCGCCTACCGGATCTGCCCGCTATCATCGAGAAAGCGCAAGGCGAGGTTGCCTTACAACAGACCGAACTCCAGAGCGCACGGTCGCGTCTCCAATCAGAGGCGCGCCTGCTTCGTGCCCATGCTGACTCGACGCGAAACTGGATGATGGTCATTGCTACGATCGGCGTCGTTGCACTCTATTGTGTGGCCTTCGTGCTGGAGGGCGAAATCTGGTATTGGTTCATCTTGCTCACGCTTGGTTGTGCGATGTTCAGCTGGCAGATGTACAAAGATTGGCAAAAG
>DATBWU010000395.1:0-6373 GCA_036514635.1 Anaerolineae bacterium
AGTCGGATTCATCCGACGCTGTTGTGTAGCCCGCCGAGTTCATCGGCGGGCGCACGCCGGCCATGGCGCAAGTTTCTGGGTAGCGCAGCGAAGGGTCTCGGCTTGTCGGGCAGAGATTCTTCGCTGCGCTCAGCATGACAAAACTGCGGAGTTATTTCTTGACAAGCCCTTAGTGCGAGAGGCTGTCTGGGTTTATCCGCACAGCAAGGGACATCGCAATGTCTGAGGCCATTCGCCTGACGGCGCTGGCGTCGTGCGCGGGTTGAGCCAGCAAGATCGGCCCATCCGACCTGGCGCAGGTGCTGCGTCCCATCCATAACTTGTTCAAATCGCAAGATTATCCGCGCGTCCTGTCCGGACTCGACGGCCATAATGATGCGGCTGTGTATCGGCTGACCGACGATCTGGCGCTGGTGGCAACGACCGATTTCTTCCCGCCGGTCGTGGACGACCCGTACACCTACGGCGCTATCGCGGCGGCGAATTCGATGAGCGACGTGTACGCCGCCGGCGGCGAGGTCTTGTTCGCGTTGAACATCGTCGCATTTCCCGACACGCAGGATTACGCTATCCTGTCCGAGATTCTGCGCGGCGGCAGCGAGAAGGTGATCGAGGCCGGCGGTGTGATCGTCGGCGGGCACACGGTGATTGATCAGGAGCCGAAGTACGGCCTGGCCGTCACCGGCCTGGCGAGGCCCGATCGCTATCTGACCAAAGGCGGCGCGCGTGTGGGCGACGCGCTGGTGTTGACCAAGCCGCTCGGCACAGGCTTGATCACGACGGCGCTCAAGCAAGGCAAGGCCGATGCGGCCTGGGTCGATGCGGCGGTGCACAGCATGATGCAACTGAATCGCCATCCCTCGCACCTGGCGCTGCACTTCGGCGCGCACGCCTGCACCGACGTGACCGGCTTCGGGCTTTTGGGGCACGCGCTCGAAATGGCCGAGTCGTCCGGCGCCGGCCTGCGCTTTCGCATGTCCGAAATCCCACTGCTGCCCGGCGCGCGCGAGTGCGTGGCGAGGGAGGCGTTTCCGGGCGGCCTGTGGCGCAATCGCGACTACGTGCTGCCGCATACGCGCTTCGCCAATTCGGTGAGCGAGGACGACCGGATGATTCTGTTCGACCCGGAGACATCGGGCGGGCTGCTGATCGCGCTCGAACCCGATCGGGCTAGGCAGTACGTCGAGCAGGCGCGTGTCGATGGACTCAACGCCTGGAACATTGGCGAAGTCTTCTCCGGCGCTGGCATCGAAGTCGTGTGAGCGCACAAGTCCCGAGCGATCGACACGCCGCCCTCGAGAAGTGCGGCGTGTTCCGTCTGCGGATGTATACTGAAATCCAAGCGCCTATGAAACACATTGAGGAGATCGCGCATACCGCCGATTGGGCGATTCGCGTCCGCGCGCCGGATGTGCCGCAGTTGTTCGAGGCGGCGGCTGAAGGCATGTTCGGCCTACTGACCGATCTGTCGACCATCGTGCCGGAGCAGCACCACGACATCCGCCTGCACGCGATCGATGTGGAGACGCTGCTGGTCGATTGGCTGAATGAACTGTTGTACCTGGCCGAGCAACACGGCCTCGCGTTTACGCGGTTCACCATTCGGGAATTGGACCTGTCCGGCGGCTCACGCCTGCTCGCGCTGGCGTCCGGTGGCCGTCCCCGCGAATTGAACAAAGCGATCAAGGCGGCCACCTTCAGCGGGCTGTCGATCCGGCAAGACTCGAACGGTTATCAGGTCGACTTGGTTTTTGACGTGTGAATGGCTTGGGTGACCGGCATCTTTGAGATGCCGGTCCCCTGGGAGGTAGGCATGTCGATTCGCAAGCAGGATTTCACGAAGATCAATGACTACTTGTGGGAGATTCCTCGCTCGTTTCAGGACAACATGCGCGTGCCGGTGCGGGTGTATGCCGACGACGAGCTGCTGGAAGACGCGCTGGGTGATCAATCGCTCCAGCAGGCGGTGAATGTAGCCTGCCTGCCGGGGCTGGTCGAGCGTGTCGTGGTGATGCCGGACGTGCACCAGGGCTACGGTATGCCGATTGGCGGGGTGATGGCCGCGCGTGTGCCCGATGGCATCATCTCGCCTGGCGCGATTGGGTATGATATAAATTGCGGCGTGCGCTTGCTCGCGTCGCACGTGTCACACGGGGAGGTCGAAGCACACATTGGCGATTTGGCGACGGCGCTGTTTCGCAACTGCCCTAGCGGCGTCGGCTCGGAAGGACACGTCAAAGTGTCACACGAAGAGTTCGGCGAGGTGTTGACCAAAGGTGCGAAGTGGGCGCTCAAGCGCGGCTACGCTCGTCGCGAAGACCTGGATCGCACGGAAGAATTCGGCGTGATGCCCGGTGCACAGCCGGCCAACGTGAGCGCTCGGGCCGTGCAGCGCGGCAAGCCACAGATCGGCACGCTGGGCGCGGGCAACCACTTCATCGAAGTCGATCGCGTGACGGCGATCTTCGACGAGGAAGCGGCGCGCGTGCTGGACCTGTTTGAAGATCAGATCGTCGTGCAGGTTCACTGCGGCAGCCGGGGCTTTGGGCATCAGGTGTGCACGGACTACGTCAGCCAGTTCCAGGGAGCCGTCCGCAAGTACGGGATCGAGTTGCCCGATCGCGAACTGGTGTGTGCGCCGTTCGATTCGCCTGAGGGCAAAGACTATTTTGGTGCGATGGCCTGCGCGGCGAATTACGCCTTCGCCAACCGGCAAGTGCTGGCGCACTTCATTCGTCTCTCGTTCGAGGAGGTGCTGGCCGGGCACGTGCGCGATTTCGATCTGCATCAGGTGTACGACATCGCACACAACATGGGCAAGATCGAGGAGCACCGCGTCGATGATCAGAATGTCACCGTGTGCGTGCATCGCAAAGGTGCGACGCGCGCCTTCGGCCCCGGCTCCGACGTGCTGCCGGCCGATCTCAAGCCGATCGGCCAGCCGGTGCTGATTCCCGGTTCGATGGGCACGGCCTCGTGGGTGTTGCTGGGCACGACGGGATCGATGGAGCAATCTTTCGGTTCGACGTGTCACGGCGCGGGCCGCGTCATGAGCCGGGCGCAGGCGAAGAAGAACATTCGCGGCGAGAAACTGCGCGACGAGTTGAAGGGCAGGGGGATCGCCGTGCGCGCCGGGTCGATGTCGGGATTGGCCGAGGAAGCGCCGCAGGCCTACAAGGATGTCGATCGCGTCATCGAGGTCGTGTCGAAGGCAGGCATCGCCCGCAAGGTGGCGCGGCTGGAGCCGGTGGCGGTGATCAAAGGCTAGCCGAAGCAACGGATAGGCAACGAACACCTGCCCCACCGTAGGTGCGGGTAAACGAATTCGGCATAGGCGTGACGGGGCACGGGCTGTATCTGTTTATCCGTTGCTAATTCGTTGCCGTGATCTCCCTGAAACACCCATTGAGCCTAAACAAAATGCGGCATGACTTCGCTCGCCAGCAGTTCCATCGTTTCTGCGTCGTTCTTGTGCAATCGGCAGATGAACAACTGCACGCCCACGTCCCGGTAGCGGCCGATCAAATCGACAGTCTGTGAGAGGGTCAGGGCATAGCCGCGACCGGTCTCGATCGCGCCGAGCCGTTCGGTCTTGGCTTTGAGCGCCGTCTCGTTGTGCGCCAGCAGCAGGCCGGTGAGATTGGTCCGCTCGATCTCCTCGAAGTCGCGCCCTTCAGCCTCGCAGTGGCGGCGCAGCACCTCCAGCTTGTGCTTCACGACGTCCGGATCACCGAACAGGTTGCAAGCATTCCCTACGCGCGCCACAGCCCGCAGCGTCAACTGCTCCCCGCTGCCGCCGATCATAATGGGCGGGTGAGGCTTTTGCACCGGCTTCGGTTCGAGGATCGCCTCTTCGACGTGGAAATACTTCCCGCGAAAGGTCGCGCGCGGCTCGGTCCACATCGTCTTGATCAGCCTGATCGCTTCTTCCATCTGCCGGACGCGCACGGCGGGTCGTTCGGGAAAGACGTACCCGTACTGGTTGTACTCTTGATAATACCAGCCCGCGCCGAAGCCGAACGTCAATCGCCCCCGGCTGATGATGTCGACGCCCGCCGCCATCTTCGCCAACAGGGCCGGATTGCGATACGCGACCGACGTGACCAGCGCCGCCAGGCGTATCTTGCTCGTCACCGCCGCCAGCGCAGCGACGACCGTCCAGCTTTCCATGAAAGGCTCGTCCGGCGCACCCACACCCGGAATCTGGATCAGATGATCCATGACGGAAAACCAGCCGAAGCCCAAGGCTTCGGCCCGTTGGGCTTTACGCTTCACGGCCTCGAATATGCCGTGCGGATCGTCACCAAACAGCCACGACGGATTGTGAATGCCGAATTTCATAGGACCTCCATATCCACGAATCTCCACCGACTGACGCCGGTCAGCCGGGTTTACCCGGCTTCCAGGTGATTGAGCCGGACGATTCATCGTCCGGCGGGCCGAAGCACACACCCGTGAGCACCGACTCTCCTCTTCTGACGACAGCCGTTTCGTCATCAGAAGAGGGGCTGGGGGTGAGGCAGTCTGAGCAGCTCACCTTACGCAGTCGGGCAGGATTTTACCGCAGAGGGCGCGGAGAACGCAGAGATTTGCCAGGAAATCCACTCTGCGCACTCTGCGTTCTCGGCGGTAAAATGGTCTTTTGCGTAAGGTGAGTGAGCAGTTACCACGGATTATATCCAGGATTCGAGGGAGTGTCTTGACTGGTGATTGCACACAAATGCTCCAGGCCCGCGTCTCGCGGGCTGCGCGAGGCGGACGAGGACGCGGACGGAGAGCCATCGAGATGTGAACAATCACCAGGTCTTGACTGTTGACAGTGGCGGGCGATGCCCGGATCGCCCGGCCAAGTGCCCGCCTGTTGCAGCGTGAGACCTTTTTGGGCTTATAATAGCCGCCAATGCCCGAACAGTTGAACACAGTCGATCTGTTCAAGCGCATCTTCATTCGCGGGCCGGCCGGAACCGGCAAGACGACCCTGGCCGTCGCTCGCCTGCGTGCGTTGTTGAGCGCGGATGTGCCCGGCGATTCGATCCTGGTGATGGCTCCACAGCGCTCACTGCTGAAGCCGTATCAAGACGAGTTGCGCAAGCCCGACTTGCCGCCGGGCGGGCAGGTCGAGACGCTGACGATCGGCGGCCTGGCGCGCCGGTCGATCGACCTGGCCTGGCCGTCGATCGCCGAGGCGGCGGGCTTCGCCCAACCCGATCAGCCCCCCATTTTCCTCACGCTCGAAACCGCGCAGTATCATATCGCGCGCGTCGTCGAGCCGCTGATCATCGAGAAGTTGTACTTTGACGACGTGCACGTGCCGCGCAATCGGCTGTACTCGCAATTGCTCGACAATCTCAACAAAGCCGCGCTCGTCGGCTTCCCGCTCATCGATATTGGCCGCCGCCTGATGGCTGCATGGACGGGCAAAGAGGCACGCGCGCGCATCTTCGTGCAGGTTCAAGACTGCGTCGATCGCTTCCGCGCGTATTGCCTGGAAAACAACCTGCTGGATTTCTCGCTCCAGATCGAAGTATTCGTCAAACACCTGCTGAGGTCCGACTGGTTCAAACATGATCTCTTCAGCCGGCGGCGGCATTTGATCGTCGATAACGTCGAAGAGGACACGCCGGTCACGCACGACCTGCTGCGCGACTGGCTGCCCCAGACGGAATCGGCGCTGATCGGCTACGACGCCGACGCCGGTTATCGATCGTTCCTCGGCGCAGACCCGGCCTCGGCCTGGGACTTGCACGATCTGTGCGACCAGACGATCAAGCTGGTCGAGTCCTACGTGGTCTCCATTCACGTCCGTGCGTTGGAATACGCGCTGGAACATGCGTTGTCGGTTCCGGGCACGCCGCGCCGCCGCACGCAGGGCGATCCGCGCCTGGCGCTGGAATACGGCGGCGGGCGTTTCCACCCGCAGATGCTCGATTGGGTGGCGCAGCGCGTCGAGCGCGCAGTCAAGGTGGAGAACATCCCGCCTAATGAGATGGTCGTCCTTGCGCCGTTCCTGTCCGATGCATTGCGCTTCGCGCTGACCGATCGGCTGGATCGACGCGGCATCCCGACTCGCTCGCTGCGGCCGTCGCGCGCGCTGATCGAGGAGCCTGCCGCGCACGGGCTGCTGACGCTGTCGGCATTGGCGCACCGTGACTGGCGTGCCATCCCGCCGCGCCCTGATGTAGCGCACGCGCTGGCGTTGTCGATCGACGGCCTCGATCCGGCGCGTGCGCACCTGCTGGCCGAGCGTGTGTATCACATCGCCGACGGGCTGCCAGCGCTGCGCTCGTTCGATCGGCTCAAGCCCGATTTGCAGAATCGCATCGGCTACGAGATCGGCGCGCGCTACGGGCGGCTGCGCGAGTGGCTGGCCGAG
>DATBWU010000396.1:0-2032 GCA_036514635.1 Anaerolineae bacterium
CATCCAGCGGGCCGGTGATCAGTTCGACAGGGATCGGTATCTGCAACTTATGCCAGACGCGGGCGAGCCACTTGTCGTGGAAGGGCAGGCGGCGGATGCGCGTCGCCGGCGGCAGCGGGCCGAAGGGCCGATCGGCGCGCCTGGCCGAAGCGTAGAACAGCGTGTAATGGTGCGGTGCATTGAGCGCGAACAGCGCGCGAACCAGCTCGCGCGTATAGCGGCCAATGCCCGCCGATTGCGTCACCGCCGAGGTGATGTCGATACCAATACGCATAATCGGTTAGCCACACAGACACCGAGACACACAGGCTCTCAACATCTCCGTGCCTCCGTGTCTCAGTGGCCTATCTGTACGTCGCTGTAGGTGATGAAGCGATTGGAGAAGAAGTTCCACAGCATGACGACGACGACGACAAATGCCAGCGTGGCATTGTAACCGAGCTGCGGGAGCGTGAAGTTGAGCGAATCAATAGCGAAGCGCGTCAGGAAGGCCAACGGGCCGTACAGCGTCGATTCGACCAGTGAGTAGAAGAACCCGCCGGTCACGGCAAACAGCAACGACCGAATCGCCAGGCCGATGACGTTGAGGATGAAGAACTGTCCAAACTGTTTCAGAATCGGCTTGGATCGAGATTCGGGATACGTCCAGTAGCGGTTCCAGATGAAGTTGCTCGTCACGGCGAACGAAAAAGAAATCGCCTGCGCCACGATGACCAGCGGCCCCTCGAAGTGCAGCACGCGCACCAGGAAGTTGAACGTGCCAAAGTCGATGACGAACCCGATCGTGCCGACGACGGCGAACTTGACGAAGCGCCTGGCTTCGCGGCGGGTGGCGACGGACATCGTGCGCGAGGTCGTCACAACTTCACCTTTACGACGAAGGATCAACGACGAAGGACCAATACCGATGCAATCCGTCTTTCGCCCTTCGCCCTCCGGCTACTTGCCAAACTTCACATCGTTGTACGTGATCAGCCGATTCGCGCCGAAGTTCCAGAACATCGCCACGCTGACCGCGGCGACCTGCGCGCCGGCAATCGCCAACCCCAAATCCATGATCGGCACGAGCAGCGAATCGACGGTCGAGAATACCACTAAGTTGATGCCCAGCCCGATCACGTTCAGCACGAGGAACTGCGCCATCTGTTTGCCCAGCGGCTTGGAGCGCGACTCGGGGTACGTCCAGCGCCGGTTCCAGAAGAAGTTGCTGATCACGGCCAGCGTGAAGGAGATGGCCTTCGCCAATGTCCGCTCCGTGTCGCCGTCCAGGCCCAACGCGAAGATGAGCAGGTACAGCGTGCCGGTGTCGATGACGAAGCCAATGCTGCCGACGATGGCGAACTTGACGAAGCGCTTGGCCTCTTTGCGATGCGCGGGCGGCATGCGGCGGCGCACTCGCTCCCGAATGTGAAAGGGCGTATGGATACCGGCAACCTGCTCGCGCAGCGTCTTTCGTTCAGCGGATCGCATCATTCTCTTCACTCACTTTATCCCGTTTCACCGCAGAGGTAGTCTCCATCTACGGTGTTGTTCTTGCTTGGAGACTGCCTCAAAACTCACCACCAAGCCACCAAGGCACCAAGCAGCACTAAGATTTTCTTGGTGTTTCTTGGTGTCTTCGTGCCTTGGTGGTTAATAATCAGGACTTGGAAAGCCCGGTGCGGGCCAGGGCGCATAGCAGGCCGAGCATCGCGCCGATGTTGAGGTGGACGTTGTCCACGTACAGGTTGTCGAACAAGTGATGCACCGACAGGTGCACCCACGCGCCGAGCAGCCCCAATGCCAGCCCGCGCCCCACGCCCGACTGCGCCTTCAGCGTGCGCACGGTCAGCCCGAAAACGGCGATCCACAAAATGAGATACGCGGCCAGGCCGGGCAGGCCGGTCTCGGCGGCGACGTTCAGGTAAATGTTGTGCGCATGCCCGAGAGGCATCGGCCAGTTCAGCAGGCGATATTGCTCGTACACCGGCGGGTAGTTGGAGAAACCGACGCCCGTCCACGGATGCGCTTCGATCATGTATACGGCAGCCTG
>DATBWU010000397.1:0-5452 GCA_036514635.1 Anaerolineae bacterium
CCCGCCGGCGCCGGCCGACCGGTAGGTGTCGATCTTCAAATCGGCAGGGTTGATCAGGACTTCCTCCGTAGCGTGCACCTGGGGATAGATTTCGACCAGGGCGAAGGAGGTGTGACGGCGGTGGGCGGAGTCGAACGGGGAAAGGCGAACCAGGCGGTGGACGCCGCGCTCGGCGCGCAGGTAGCCGAAGGCGTACTCGCCGACCACCGAGATGGTCACGTTGCGGATACCGGCTTCTTCGCCCTCCAGCTGATCGAGAATCTCAGTCGTGTAGCCACGGCCTTCGGCCCAGCGCAGGTACATGCGCATGAGCATAGCTGCCCAATCCGCCGCATCGATGCCGCCTGCGCCGGCGTGAATGGCCAGGATGGCATCGCCGCGATCGTGCGGGCCGGATAGCAGCAATCGGAACTCGTTGTGCTCGAACTCCTTTCGGATCGCCTCGACTTCGCTCGTCACATCCTCAACCAGGGATGGATCCGTTTCGGCCAACTCGATCAGTTCCCGCGCCTCATGTGCCCGACGCGCCAGCGCCGTCCAGTCGTCGACGTCGGACTTCAGCGCGGTAATCTCACGCAGCGTCGCCTGCGCTGCCTGCGGATCATTCCAGAAGTCCTGCGCGCTGGCCTGCTTCTCTAGCGCGGCAATTCGCTCGCGTTTACCCGCGACTTCAAAGGCGCTCCAAGACGGAGTCGATCTTCGCAATCAATTCGGTCAGTGTTGCTTTCAGCTCATCCATAGTCTACCTCGCCAGACAGAGATATAGCCGTTAAGAAAATGAATCGAAGTTTCAGACTTCCGAAGTCTCGGAGACTTCGGAAGTCTTGAGCGCCGGAAGACACCAAGCCTCTCCATGTTTTCTTGGTGTTTCTTTGTGTCCTGGTGACTTGGTGGTGAGTCTTCAGACGGTCCCTTAGATGATCTCCGCGTCTCTGTGTCGCAGTGGCTAACCACTCCAATCACTCAAACAAGCCTTCGACATAGGCCTCAGCGTCGAAAGGCTCGATGTCATCGATCTTTTCGCCGGTGCCGATGTAACGCACCGGGAGTCCCAGGTCGTGGGCGACCGCGAAGACGATTCCGCCTTTGGCCGTGCCGTCGAGCTTGGTGATGATGACGCCAGTCACTTCGACGGCGTCCTTGAACTGGCGAGCCTGCGCCAGCGCATTCTGCCCGGTCGTTCCGTCCAGCACCAGAAGTATCTCGTGCGGCGCGCCGGGCAGCGCCTTAGCGATCACGTTGCGAACCTTCTTCAATTCCTGCATCAGATTGTACTTCGTATGCAGCCGGCCCGCCGTATCGACCAGCGCTACGTCGACGCTGCGCGCTTGAGCCGCCCGAACGGCGTCGAAAGCGATCGCGCCCGGATCGGCGCCCGGCTGCCCGCCGATCAACTCGACGCCGGCCCGCCCGGCCCACACGTCGAGCTGCTCGCCCGCCGCCGCGCGAAAAGTATCCGCAGCCACCAGCAGCACCTTGCGCCCGTCGCGCTTGTAGCGATGTGCCAGCTTGGCAATGCTCGTCGTCTTGCCCGACCCATTCGTTCCGACGATAAGGACCACCACCGGGTGCAACCCGTCGAGAGCGGCGGGCTGGATCGGCAGGGCGATCATCGCGCGCAGTTCCTGCTTGAGCGCAGCCTGCAGCGCATCGGCGCGCAGAATACCCTCGCGCTTCACGCGCTCGCGCAGGCGCTCGAGCAGTTCCTGAGTCGTGTCGATTCCGACATCGGCCTGGATCAGCGCCGCTTCGAGGCCGTCCCACAGTTCAGGCGTGATCTCGGTCGCGCCGAACAGCGTGGCAATGCGCCCAAACGCTGCCTTGCGCGTGCGTGCGAGCGTGTCTCGAAAGGAAACCAGTCGGTCGTGCATCGCGCGCGATTATACCATGTCATTGTGATATAATCGCTTCGGTACGATCACCCGAGGCCGACATGCACAGTCTATCCATTGTCCTACCTGCGTATAACGAAGAAGCGAATATCGCCCAGGCCGTCCAAAAAGTCTCTAGTGTGACTCAGCATCTGGGGATAGACTACGAGATTATCGTCGTCAACGACGGGAGCCGCGATCGCACGGGCGATGTGGTTCGGGAGCTGCAGGCCGCGATTCCGAATCTGAAACTGATCGAACACACTCCCAATCGAGGTTACGGCGGTGCGCTCAAGGCCGGGTTCGCTGCGGCGACGAAAGACCTGATCGCGTTCACGCCCGCCGATAACCAGTTCGATTTCAACGAGATGCGCCTGCTGCTCGACAAGCTCACGCCCGACGTCGCCCTGGTCAGCGGGCGGCGTGTCGATCGCAAAGACAACATCGTCCGCAAGTTCAACGGCTTCGGCTGGAACCTGGTCGTGCGGATTCTGTTCGGGCCTCTGATCAAAGACATCGATTGTGGCTTCAAAGTGTTCCGGCGCGAGGTTTTGTCTCGAATACACATTGAATCCAATGGCGCGATGATCGACACCGAGATGTTGGCCGAGCTGCGGGCGCGCGGGTATAAACTGGCTGAAGTGCCGGTGACGCACCTGCCGCGCACGGCCGGATCGCCGACGGGGGCGAATCTCAAAGTCATCGTGCGCGCCTTCCGTGACCTGTTCAAATTCCGCCTGCGCCTGTGGCGCGAGTTACGGACTGAAAAACGCGCCGTCAGCAATCAAGGATAAGGAATTCACCGCGAAGGCGCCAAGCGCGCCAAGGGTCACGGGTGATCTTTGCGCCCTTCGCGCCTTTGCGGTTCAAAAAGATGGATGAATCCCGGCTGACTCACCTGGATGACCACGGCCACGCGCACATGGTCGATGTCGGCGGGAAGGCGGAGACCCGGCGCGTCGCCATCGCGCGCGGCGAGGTTCATCTATCCGTCGAAACACTGAAGGCCGTCTTGAGCGGCGACGTGCCCAAAGGCGATGTCTTCGCCGTCGCGCGCATCGCAGGCATCATGGCTGCCAAGCGCACGAGCGAACTGATCCCGCTGTGCCATCCATTGATGTTGACGCATGTCGCAGTCGATCTGGCGGCGAAGACCGATACCCTCATCGAGATCACTGCGCGCGTCGAGACGACCGGCAAGACCGGCGTCGAAATGGAAGCGCTGACGGCGGTCAGTGTCGCAGCGTTGAGCGTGTACGACATGATCAAAGCCATCCAGCGCGATGCCCGCATCAGCAACATTCGCTTGATCGAGAAGCACGGCGGCAAGAGCGGCGATATCGTGCTGGAGAGCAGCGAATAGAGACTGGACGTTGGAAGTTGGACGTTGGACGTTGGACGTTGGAAGTTGGAGGTTGGAATGCGGGTCGATGTTCAATTGTTCGCTACGCTGAAGGATCGGGCCGGGACGAAGGCGATTTCGATTGAGGTTCCCGAAGACGCTACGGTCGCGCAACTCCTCGAGCGCATCTCCCTGGCTTACCCGGTACTCGCCGAATCGCTTCGCACGTCTATCGTCGCCGTCAATCAAGAGTTCGCCTTTGCGCCAACCCTGCTCAAGACCGGCGACGAGGTTGCACTGTTTCCTCCGGTCAGCGGCGGATCGAACCCGCGCGAACGATTCAGGATTACCGATGGCCCCGTCGATCTCAACGAGCTGGTCGCCGAAGTGACGCTGCCAACGACCGGAGCCGTGTGCACGTTCACCGGCACCGTGCGCGGGAAATCGATCGGGCGAGAAACGGTGCGACTGGACTATGAAGCGTACACGCCGATGGCCGAGGCGAAGATGCAGCAGGTGGCGTGCGAAATCCGCCTGCGCTGGCCGAGGATCGAAGGCATTTCGATCGTGCAGCGCATCGGGGCGTTGAGTGTCGGGGAGGTCACTGTGCTGATCGCGGTATCCGCCGGGCATCGTTACGATGGCGTCTTCGAAGCGGCGCGCTACGGCATCGATCGGCTCAAGGAGATCGTGCCGGTCTGGAAGAAGGAAATCGGGCCACAGGGCGAGGAGTGGATCGAAGGTCGTTACCATCCGACGCAGGTTGACGCCGAGGACCAACCGATTTTTGAACCGTGAACCGGCCGGCTGCGTTCATCACTTCACCCCGAGGGAATCATGGACCATCGTCGCGTTGTCATCACAGGCATGGGCACGCTTAATCCGCTGGGATTGGACGCGGACACTTCGTGGAAAAACGCGCTGGCCGGCGTCTCCGGCGTCGGACCGATCACGCTGTTCGACTCTAGCCCGCTGCAAGTGCACATCGCTGCCGAGGTGAAGGGCTTCGACCCGGCCCACTACATGGATGTAAAAGAGGCGCGCAGGCGCGATCGCCTCACGCAACTCGCCGTCGCCGCCTCACGGGAAGCGCTGAAGCAGGCCGATTTGAAGATCGATGATGCTTTGTCGGAAGACCTCGGTGTATACATCGGCACCGGGATCGGTGGATTACACAGCCTGTTCGAAGCCACGAAGGTCGTCCTCAACGAGGGGCCGCGCCGCATCAATCCATTCATTATTCCCATGGTGCTCGACGACGGTCCAGCCAGCGCCATCGCGATCGAGTATGGGGCGCGCAGCCTGAACTTCGCGCCGATCACCGCCTGCGCCTCCGGCTCCGACGCCATCGGCATGGCCTTTCACGCGATTCGGAACGGCGACGCCTGTGTGATCATCGCTGGCGGTGCAGAAGCGCCCATCGTCATGATCGGGATCGCCGCCTTTGACCGCACCGGCGCGTGCGCACGCATGAACGACGCACCGCAGAAGGCCAGCCGCCCGTTCGAGAAGAACCGGCAGGGGCTGGTCTTCGGCGAAGGCGCGGCGATCCTCGTTCTGGAGAACCTGGACTACGCGCTGGCGCGCGGCGCGCGGCCACTCGCCGAAATCGTCGGCTACGGCGCGACCTCGGATGCGTATCACATGACCGCGCCGCTCGAAGATGGATCGGGCGCGGCGCGCGCCATGAAGAAAGCGCTGCGCGATGCGAACCTCACGGTCAACGACGTAGACTGGATCAGCGCGCACGGCACGGCCACGCAGCTCAACGATCGCATGGAGACGTTGGCCGTCAAGGCCATCTTTGGCGAGCACGCCTACAACATCCCGATCAGCGGGACGAAGTCGATGACCGGCCACATCATGGGTGCGACCGGCGCGATCGAGGTGGTGTGGTGCGTCAAGGCGATCCACGAGAGGATGATCCCGCCGACGATCAACCTCGATGTGCCCGATCCCGAACTCGACCTCGACTACACGCCCAACGTCGCGCGCCCGCACACGGTGAACGTGGCGATGACGAACGCCTTCGGCTTCGGCGGGCACAATAGCGTGCTGATCGTCAAACGGTATGAACCTTAGGAGCCGTCAAAGAATAAGTCCGCCTGTCACCCTGAGAATCCCACAGCGCCGGGTGGCGATAGGCTCGAAGAAAGAAACTTGCGCGCGGCGTGCCTGCGCGGCGATGAATTCGCCGCGCTACCCCGCTGCGCCCGATGAATCGGGCTAGTCGGATTCA
>DATBWU010000398.1:0-8813 GCA_036514635.1 Anaerolineae bacterium
CAGCGCCGTAGCCTCGAACAGGAACGGCCCGTGCATCATCGGGTTGTGCGCGAAACCTTTGCCGGTGGCGAGTTGCCACGAGTAGAAGACGTGCAGGCTTTCGTCGTGGCTCATCACGCGCGCGTCGAGTATCCACAGGCGTGTGACCAGGGCCACGATGAGCAGGATGCCCACCAGCGCGGTTTCCCAGGTGAGCGGGAACGTTCGACTGAGTAGGCGCGTCGGCCAGGCGGGTTGGGCCGGCGCAGGGATGTCAGTGCGAGGCCAGGGAAGGCGTTTCGTGTGTTCAGACATGGTCGCTCACACGATGTCGCCGCGCCGCCAGTACCAGAGCCAGCCGGCAAAGCCGCCGATGACCACGCCGATCAGCGCCGCAAGCCAGTGCAGGGGATGTGGCCCCGCGACGAGGGCCAGCTCGCCCAACAGATAGCCAAGGATACCCAGCCCAAAGATTCCGACGTAGACAACCAGCGGCCAGCCTTGCTGGGTAGTCTTCGCTTTGCTCTTTCCAGGTTTGGTGCGATTGCCCATGTCCCTCGCTTTGCGATAACAATCAGATTCTCCGGTCGCAGCCGGGAGGCTCATGCAGATATGGTATGCTGCGGAAAGAAACGCCGCCAGCGCCATTTCGCCAGTTTTCAAGTAGGCCAAATGGCGGGTATACACCACTTGGCCTCATCCCAAAATCAGGACACGTTTTCTTCGAATAGCCGCGCGGGTTATAATCTGACGCACCAGACAGGGAGGATACGCTATGGAAAAAGCAGGGCTGGTCGAACTGGTTGAGCGCTATAAATCGGACCCCGAGTCGGTCTACAACACCTGGTTCGTCGGCGGCGAGGAGCGCATGAAAGCCTTCCGCGCGATCCGGCGCGGCGTGCGTGATACGGTCGATAGTATCGCCACCGGCACGTTCGGGAACGACTTCAAAGGCTCACCGCTCGAGGTCGTGCTGACGGCCATCACCGAGCAGAAGCAGGTGTTCGAGGGCGCGGCTCACCCCTTTTTCTGGAAGCCCAAATTGCGCATCCCCGACATCTACGAAAACGAAGCCAACAAACGGAAGTTTGGCGCGTTTTTGGAAGCCTGTCTCGCGGCTACACGCGAGGAGCAGGTGTTGACCGAGATGAGCCGCCTGGCTGCCGCGCAGATCAAGGGCCTCGGTCCCGCCGTCGCCAACATCATCTATTTCCTGCACCCGACCATAGCGCCGCCGTTCAACACCGCAATGGTCAATGGCTTCAACGCTTTGTTTGGCGACAAAAAGAAACTCGGCTCGTGGGAAAGTTATTTGCAAATGCGCGAGGTGATCGTGCGCACCAACGCTGACGTGCGAGCGCAGCTCTCGAAAGACCTGGGGGCTTTTGCCGGCCTGCTGTTTGAGATCGGCTCAGGCCGGTTGCTGGTTGGCGGGAACGCGGATGCTATTCTGAGAATGGAAAAGGCAAAGGCGGAGAAGGTCGCCCGGACCCGGCACGTCCAAGTGTTGGCCGAACATGAAGAGGAATCGGAACACACGCAGATTCAATACCTGTTGATCAAGATTGGACGCGCGCTCAAGTACGACGTGTATGTGGCCCGCAACGATCGGCATCGCGCATACGATGGTCAGGCTTTCGCCATGCTCACCGTACCGGAATTGCCGCCGATGGGCTGGCCGCCTGAAGTGATGGAGACGGTGAGCCTGATCGATGTCATCTGGCTCAAGCCGGGCATCGGCGAAATCGTCAGCGCGTTCGAGATTGAGAAAAGCACCTCCATTTACTCCGGCATCCTCCGGCTGGAAGATTTGGCGCGCTCGATGCCCGGTTGCACGTGTAACTTCTATCTGGTTGCTCCGGATCGCCGTGAGAAAGAAGTGATGGCGCAACTGGCCCGTCCGGCGTTTCGTGATGATCTCGCCGACATTTCTCTGGCGTTCATCCCCTTCGACGATCTATGTGAGCACTGTGACGCGCTGTGCAAATTCGGCGAGGATCACACGATTCTGAAGAAAATTGCTCGTAGTCAGTACAAAATTTCTGAGTAGACAGCTTGACCTCCTGAACAACGAATGGGAATGTTCCGCTTGAGAAATCTTCGCGACATTCAGGCGGGCTGCCGGCGATACGGCTGGTGTGCCGTTCGCTTCACCTTTTCGCCCAACTCCGGTCTCGCGTACGTCTTCGGCGCACGCTCGAACTCGGCCTGGCAGCGCGGACAGCACAGCAAATAGGCAACGCCTTCGTGCTCAACGATGGCGTGTGCCTTGCCACGATTGATGCGCTTGCCACAAACGGGATCTTTGAACATAGCGGTCTCACTTTCTCTGTGTGTGACGACGCAGACCGGAGCACGGAACATCGGTCTCGGCTGCTCCATACGTGTGCCAGCCGTCAGACCCGGCCCGGCGAACGGCATCGATCAGCGCCGGGACAGTGATCAGGGTCACATCGTACGTGACGTACGCCATGCCCACATTGTGATCGACCTGGACTTCCACGACACCGGCAAGCGCAGCCAGGCATCCATGAATGCGGGTGGCGCAATTAGGGCAGACCATGCCCCACACCACCAGCCGGGTTGCTCGGACGCACCGCCGCTCGTCCGCCGATGACATATTCGCGGACGAGTCGATCGGGCCGACCTCGCCCATGAGAATTCCCCTCTTTGTATGGGCGGACGATCACCTAATCGCTCGCGCCCGAATAGACCGCGCGACGCAGCCGGCGGCGGCGCTCCGGCCCACCGAGCAACCCGGCGAGCGCCGCAACGCCTTCGGTGATCAGGTAAGCGGGCAGGCTGCCCAACACGCGCAGGATCACTTTCGGATAATCAGCCTGATCTGATAACAGATCGATGAACGCGCGGGTGGCAAACGGGTTGCGCACACCGAGCATAAAGCATCCGCGCGGATGGTGATAGAAAAACTGCGCCAGCCCGAGGCCAAAGGTGTGGCACATCCCGATCTGGCGATGGATCATACCCGGATACCGATCGGGGTGTTCAGCCACGAGCGCCTGCGCTGCCAGCCGGCCGCTCTTGATCGCCAGACGAATGCCTTCGCCCGTCAGTGGATCGACCAGCCCGGCCGCATCGCCGACGAGCAGTGTACGAGAAGTGGCGATTGGTTCACGCCGGGTGTAGATGGGCAGCGGGTGGCCGTGCAGTGAGACGCCTTCCAGCGAAACGCCGTAACGGGTCATGGCACGCGCCAGCGTGGCCTGCAACTCGCCCGGTCGGGGATGCAGCGCCGCGATGCCGACCGAGAGATGCTCGCGCTTGGGGAAGACCCACAGGTAGCCCAGGCGGACCTCGCCGAACAGAATGGTCGGCCCATCGGCAAGGCGGCGCATGGTCTCCGGTGGAACCGGCGCTTCGGCCTCGATGGCCGCCGCCATCGTCTTACCTCGGCGCAGCCCCACCGATCGAGCCACGACCGAATTGGCGCCATCGGCGCCGATCAGGTAGCGCCCTTCAACCACGCGGCCATCTCTCACTTCGACGATTACCCGATCGGGCATTTCCGTAACCGCGCGAGCGGCCCATCCCTGCCGGACTTCGGCGCGGGCGTGGGCCAGGATGTGGGCGTCGAACCGGTCACGCATGACCATGCCCATCATCCGATCGCGCAGCGGGACGGAGACGCTGCGCCCGTCGAGCGTGTAGCGGATCGACTTCACGCGCCGCTCGATGAGCGGGTCGAAGGAGAAAGGAAACTGCTCCTCCAGGAAGCGAGTGGACAATCCGCCGCCACACGGCTTGTAGCGCGGCAGCGTTTCCTTTTCGAGCACCAGCACACGCCGGCCGGCTTCGCCCAGGAAGTAGGCGGCCGTCGCCCCGCCGGGACCCGCGCCGGCGATGATGACATCGTACATCTCAGCCACAGCACAGACCTCGATACGGGATCAACGCGCCAGTTCGGCGCGGTAGTTATGCCGCCCATCACCGCCGGCTCGCGCGACGGCATCGATCAACGCCGGAATCGTCACCCGATCGGGATTGAACTCCACATCGGCTATCCCCAGCGTGTGATCCACGTAGGCGTCCATCACGCCGTTGAGCGAGATCAGACTATTGCGGACGCGATTCGCGCAGTTTGGGCAACCCATCCCGTAAACGGCCAACAGTGTCCACGATGTCTTGCTTCGTTCGTCGGCGGTAGCGACTTTCTGCAACGGCTCGACGTGGCATTGCTCATCCATGATGTGTTCTCCATTCGGGGATTAGTGACAACCGCCGGAGTGATCCGCGTGCTTGTCTTTGGCTTGGGTTGCCTCGGCGGTGTTATCCGCCTTCGCCGACGTGTCACTGTGCTGACCGTGACCGCCATGGCCGCCATGACTGCCATGCATGAAGAAGTGGCCAGCGATCATCAGAATGATGAAGCCGTAGTACACAACTGTGTTCAGCGGGACGTTGAAGACAGCGACCGCCACGAGCGCGACGAGCAAGCCTGCGCCCACTATCCAGGCGATGCGCGGAATGCGCAGCGGACGGTCGGTTGTGGGTGAAGTGTGTTCCATGCGAATCTCTCCTTAGAATCGAGTGATGTTCACCGATGATTCTAGGTGAGTTGGTCGAGGCGCGGAAGGCGCATTTGGCCTGTTTTGAGGCGCGCCATTTGGCGGGGGCGAAGATTAGGCCCAGATGAGAATACTCGCCGCTTATCGTGTATTATGCGCAACATCAGGCTTGATCAGCGATGCGTTGCCGGCTGTCGCCTGCGGAATGGTCAACACGCCGGGCGGCACTCAGAACAGCCACCCAACCAGCTTGCCCAGGCCGTCGCCCAACCAGACGACGACGGCGCTCCGGCGCCACAAGTATAGGGCTGCGATGACGGTGACGCCCAAGAACACTAAGACAAAGGACACGCCTTCGTACCAGTACTCCGGATTGCTCATCTCATGTGCCGTGTACATAAGCCCCACGAGAGGAGGCGTAAGCCAACGACCCAGCCCTGGCGAAAGTCGCTCAGTTAGAAAACCGAAGTGAGAGCGTTCGGTAATTGCTCCGCCGCCCCGCCCGACGATCAATCGTCGGGCTAAACGGACAAAGGGCGATGAATCGCCCTGGAGCCTGCTTCAGCAGGCTTCGCTTGTTCAGCCCGGTGATTCATCGCCGGGCGTTGCTCGGGAATTACCGAATGCTCTCGCAGTTCTAAGACCGGGCTTTCAGCGATCCGATGTTCGACACGCTCGATGTCCGCTGGTTGAGAAAGATCGGCGACGACCACCTCGGCCTGCGCACCATGCTGCGCGTGGACTTCAGCGGCCAGAGACTTCAACGGATGTTCTCGCCGGGCCACGAGGATGAGCGCGTAGCCTTGAGCCGCCAGTTGGCGAGCGAATGCCGCGCCAATCCCACTGGAGGCTCCGGTGATCAAAGCGGTTCGCATTACGTGTACTCCTGCAAGTTGTGGCATTCATCGATTGCAGGATAGCACCCGGGGAGACTGAGGGTAAGCGCAAAGTGGCGCGTTGCGGGGTAGGCGAAATTACTTAACGAGGGAGATCAAATGAAGCGCGTCGAACCGTTCTCGATAGACTGGTGAGCGCTTGTAGGCGTAGCGCACGACCCGCCGCAGTCGAATCCATTGCAGCGCCGCACACGAATCGCGTCGAACAGGCCGCCGGATACGCCGCCGATGGATCGCGTTGCGAGACGCCAGGGGGCAGGCGACGCGGGCCATGCCTCGAAGACACGCAGGGCGAAATCGGCGACGCGAGCGATCAGGCTCATCGCGGCGGCCAGATACCGAGCACGTTCTCGATTTGCGGCGCATCACCGCCAGAGATGCGCCAGCCGCGCGGCGTCTTCAGCAGCGCCAGCGATTGCGTGGCTCTCGCGCTGAAGACGGCTGCATTGTTACGGACGACGCTGAAGTGCAGGCGATAGGTCACTTTAGCAAGACCGGCGTCTTCATGGACTTCGACCGCCTGGATGTCGAATGAGTGGAACTGAACGGCATCGCCCGTGGTCAACTGCGCGGCGAAGTTCTGGTAGGCTCGCTGCGTTTCAGCCAATCCGGCAGCCTGGGCGCCTTCCTCAACCGTGGCGAAGTACTCGTCGAGCGCGTTCGAGTCGCGGAAGTTCAGGCCGGTGAGCGCAGCGGCCTTGACCTCATCAATGATACGCCGCACGGCACGCTCCTCTGCGCCGCCCTGGACAATCAACGCGGCAACGATGACAAGAGCGGCAAGCGCGACGAGGCCGATGAGCTTCTTCATGCGTCACCTCCCCTATCAACGCGGTTGTTCAGAGGGCGCACGCAGCAGGCGCGGGAAGAAGGCCGGCGTTTTCGCCGCATAGCCGGCGTAGGTGTCGCCGAACTCGACCAGCGCCTCGCGCTCCTCGCGCCGCGCCAGCCGCACGTACATCGTTACCAGGATCGGGAACATGATCAGCGTGATCAGCGTCGGCCACTGGACCAGGAATCCGATCATGATCAGGACAAAACCGGCGTACTGCGGGTGACGCACGTGGGCATACGCTCCGGTCGTGGCAACCTGGTGCGCGCGCTGGGCCTTGTACAGCCTGTCCCACGCCGCGCCGATCAGGATAAACCCGCCGGCGATCAGTCCGTCACTCAGCCAGTGCAGTGGACTGAGGTGTGGATCGCCCTTCAAGCCGGTGAGCGTCTGCCATAGATGACCGGCATTGTGCGAAAACGGGTCGAGGCCTGGCACGCGGCTACCCAGCCAGCCGGAGAGCAGGTAGATCGTCAGCGGGAAGCCATACATCTCGGTGAAGAGCGCAATCAGGAAGGCAGCAAACGCGCCGAAGGAACGCCAGTCGCGTTTGGTCTGCGGGCGCGCGAAACTGAAGGCGAAGATGATGAACACCGCTGCGTTGACGATGACGAGCGGCCACAGACCATAGGCGGGCAGATCAGTGTTCATGCCGGCCTCCCTCCGGGCGCTGCTTCGCGGCGGAGCCACGTCCTGCATGATCCCCGTGCCCGCCGTGCATGAACAGGTGCAGCAGCGGACACAGCAGCAGCAGCGCATACGGCAGAATGCCGAAGACGTGCGCCGTGTGCTCGGTCAGCAGAAAGAACGCCGCGATGGCGAGGAAACCGAGCAGCACCAGGCCTGTTCGGGATCGGAGCCAGCGGCTCACGCTAAAGTTTCGTTGCGTATCCATTGCATGACCCTGCGAAGCGTGCCGCAACTAAAAGGATTGATCCACGAATTTACACGAATGAACACGAATAAAACAGTGTTCGTGCCGACGGGAGCACTGCACCCGCCGAAGGCGTGTGTTCGTGTTATTCGTGGATAAAGAAATCTCGCGGTCTCTATCTCCTGACACCCGCGCCTCTAAGTTATCACGAACGTGCCACCCGAGTAAGCGCAGTTTGGCGTGTAACGATACCGGCAAAATGGCGTATTCGCATCGAGAAGAATAACAGTTGTGGGCAAGAAGGAGATCAAAAGACAAGCGCCGCCCGGTCTAAGCGGTATGCGCAAACCGTCGCATCCGCGCCGACCGGGCGGCGCTCAACAGCAACCTGTCCTGCGCTTTCCACGTCAGGGCATGCCCGGCATGTCCCCCATATCTGGCATCACCATCTCGATTTCAGGGGCCGAGGCCGGAGCCGGCGCGAGCGGCGAGAAACTGATACCGTTCGGCCCGGCGCCGGACGGAACCGTGGCGACGACCTTCTGTGCGGCTATGTCCAGCACGGCTACGTCGTTCCCATAGATGTTGGTGATGTAAGCATATCGGCCCGATGGGTCGATCACGACGCCGTGCGCGCCCTTACCGGTTTCGACAGTGCCGATGACCTTGAAGGTCGCCGTATCGATGATCGACACGCTGGTGCTGGGATTATCCTTCGTGCCCTGATTGGCGGCGAGGACATACTTGTTGTCCGGGGTCACGAAGACTTGAATCGGGCCGGCGCCCACGTTAACCTTGCCGACGAACGTGCGCGTCGCCACGTCCACTTTGCCGACGGCATTCTCCCCGTTGAGCGAGAAGTACACGAACTTACCATCCGGCGAGAAGCCGACCTGCACCGGCCTCTGCCCGACTTCGATGTCGGCAACTTTGGTGTTAGTGGCCGTGTCGATCACGCTCAACGTCGTGCCCTTCGCATTGGCAACATACACCCATTTGCCGTCGGGGCTGGGGCGCAAGCCATGTGGATACTCGCCCACCGGGATCGTCGCGATGACTTCCATCGTCGCCGTGTCGATCGCAGTGACGGTATTATCGTCGCCATTCGTCGCATAGGCGGTCCTGCCGTTCGGGGTGAGAATGATATGCGCAGGCTCTTTGCCCGTGGCGACTGCGCCGTGAACGGCATAGGTGGTCGCGTCGATCATCACGGCCATTGCGTCATGCCCACTGACGGCCCACACGCTCTTGCCGTCGGGCGCGACCTGCAGATTATGCGGCCCTTCAATGCCGGTCAGCGTCGTCGCGATCTTGTTGGTCGCGGCATCGATCACGGTGATGCTGCCACCATACTCGTCGGCGACCCAGACGGTGCCTTGCATAGCAATTGCCTGCGGCGCGTCCGACGAGGGAGCAGCGGGCGCAGCCCCGCTGCAGGCCGATAAGACTAACGCCACCCCGATGACCAGCGCCGGGCCGGCGGCGCTCGGTGCGATTCTGATGTGCCTCATAACGATTCTCTCCTTATCACGAGAAAGGTGTGATGTGGCCGATCGGCATCGATCAGCTGGCATCTACCTTAGGGCTTGTCAAGAAATAACTCCGCAGATTGTCATGCTGAGCGCAGCGAAGAATCTCTGCCCGATAAGCCGAGACCCTTCGCTGCGCTACCCAGAAACTTGCGCCATGGCCGGCGTGCGCCCGCC
>DATBWU010000399.1:0-3491 GCA_036514635.1 Anaerolineae bacterium
TGAGCGAAGCGAAGCATCTCGCTGGCTGGCGCTGAGACCCTTCGCCGCTGGGCGGCTCACGCCCTGTCCGGCGCTTCGCGCCGGGGGCGCGCTAGGCGGGGGTGACATGATGAAAACTCGCCCCCAAAGTGAAATGCACCCCGCAATACGTGGCAACTGGTGATTGCACACAAATGCTCCAGGCCCGCGTCTCGCGGGCTGCGCGAAGCGGACGAGGACGCGGACGGAGAGCCATCGAGATGTGAACACTCACCAGGTGGTAACTCCCTCACAGCGTCCCCTGGATGATGCCGCCGTCCACTTGCAGCATCGCCCCATTGACGAACGAAGCCGCCGGGCTGCACAGGAATACGGCCACGTTGGCAAACTCCTGCGGCCGGCCCATGCGCCCGAGCGGGATGTCCGCCGTGATCCTGGCTGCTTCTTCTTCGGGCGTCCGGCCGCTCTTCTCGGCGCGCGCCCGCATCAACTCTTCCACGCGCTCAGTGTAAGTCCAGCCGGGCAGAATGCTGTTGACGCGAATTCGGTCCGGGCCGAGTTCCTGGCTCAGGGTCTTGGTCAGCCCGATGACCGCCAGCCGGATCGAATTCGACAAGGTCAGGTTGGGAATGGGCTGTTTTACGGAGTACGAGGCCATGGTGAGAATGGCCGGCGTGGACGATCGGCGCAGGTGGGGTAGGGCGCACTGAATCAACCGCACGGCACTGAGGAGTGTAAGGTCGACGGCTTTCCGCCACGTCTCCAGGTCGATATTGACGAAGGCGCCCGACGGCGGGCCACCCGCATTGGTCACCAGGATGTCCAGCCCGCCGAATCTGTCGACCGTTGCCTTGACGACCGCCTCGCAGTCTTCAGGTCGCGCGACATCGATGTTGGGCACGGCCAGGACATCTGCCCCGGTCTCGGCGCGGATGTCTTCTGCGGCCGTGTGAACGAGGTCGCTGCGCGCGCACAGCGCGACCTTCGCGCCTTCGCGAGCGAATTGCAGCGCGGTGGCTCTGCCCAATCCCTTCGAGGCTGCTGTGACGAGAGCGACTTTGTCTTTCAATCCGAGATCCATGAGTTCCTCCTAACCCAGACGAGCCGGAGCCCAATGCGGAATAAAACCACGGAGGCACGGAGACACGGAGAAAACTGAAAGGCAAAACCTCTGTGCCCTCCGTGTCTCCGTGGTTCAATCTTTGACAAACAGCATCTTAGTCTGAGTGTCCCTTCGTATCCTTCGTAGAGGTACTACTCACCCTGTGGTACGTCGAAACGCATCCGTACTCTTCCGACGCGGATCAGGTCGCCGGCGCTTAAGACGACCGGCGCGTCGATCGAGACATCGTTCAACAGTGTTCCATTGCGGCTGCCGCGATCTTCCAGCCACCACTGGTTGTTGCGCCAGATGATGAGCGCGTGCTCCGCCGAGCAGTACGTGTCGCCCAGTTCGATCGTGTTGGCGGGGGCGCGGCCAATCGACGTGAACGGTTTCAGTGGAAACGCGGTTCCCGGCTGCGTGCCGTCGTTGCCGTCTACGACGATCAGTCGGGCGGGGCGCGTGCGGGTGGCTGACGCGGCCTCGCGCTGTGCGGCATGGCGCACGTCGCGCCACAACAAGATAACGACCAGGCCCAGGAAAGCGTAGAGCAGGACAATCAGCAGAATGCGGAGGATGAGGAGAACGACTTCCATAAGCAATCGCAGAATGGAGAATGCAGAATGGAGAATGCAGAATGGAGAAACAGATGCTCTGTGTTTTTCATTCTACATTCTACATTCATTCTACATTCTACATTCATCATTCCTCATTCATCAGCGGCGTATCCTCAAAGGTCGCCGGCGGCTCTGCCGGCATCGGGTTGTCTTCAAAGTACACAATCGCGTATCCGGCCAGGCCGATGACATCACCCGATTGCAGGCCGTGCTCGATCGTCGACTCGCCGTTGACCGCAGTGCCCCCGCTCGATCCGGTATCGTAGATCACGTAGCGCCCCTGGCGCAGGCGCAGTTGCGCGTGGTGCCGCGACACGCGCGCATCGTCGATGACGATATCGTTGTCCAGTGCGCGGCCCAGCGTGACGATCGGTCGGTTGAGTGGGATGTGGCGCTTTCCATCCAGGATCAGGAACGACTGGAGGCGAGAGGTCTGGGAGAGCGCTTTGCGGATTTCATCTTTGGCGATTTCCTGCGTCGCGCCGATCGGCGTGGTTTCCTGCGCGATGTAGCGTGCGGCGATCGAAACGCGCCCGCGCGGAATCTGATCCGACGCGACAATCTCGACGGCCGGCGGCTCCGCTATCAACAGATCGGCCATTTGGGCGAGCTCGCCTGCCGAGCGGGCCAGGTCCTGCGGCAGAGTCGGCTGGTCGACTCTCAGCGATTCGTAATCGGTTGGGTGCAGGTACACCCAGAACATATTTGGCGCAAAACGCCGGCCTTGCTCATCGGCGACCTGAAAATCTTCCAGCGCATGGGCCAGCGCGTTGGCAACCTCCAGGGCCTGAATGGTGCCGGAGAACATCCGGCCAAATGTGCCTTCCACTAATTGGGTGACGAACGATTCGAATCGCGCCAGTCTGCCCACTGTCTCGTCCTTAGAGCCTGTCTGAAAAGATCGGATTGTTAACCACCAAGACACGACCCCCTGAAGGGGGCAAGCGACACCAAGGATCGCCCAGTTTTCTTCGTGTCGCCTGCCCCGCGTTTTCTGCGGCGTGGTGACTTGGTGGTTAGTTTCAAGACAATCGCTTGGGCGGATTATACTGCCGTGATACTTGATCGGCAACATCCTGGTACGCGCTTCTCAATCACTGCCATGAGGGGTATACTTGGATCAGGCTGGTTTCACCCCCTTGAAGGAAGTCAACCTTATGCCTAATCGCGCCCGTGACTGGTTCGATCAAGCCATTAAGAGACCTGGAGCAGGCAGAGGACTCCCGGCGTGCCGGGCGCCACGAGTGGGCCTGTTTTGCTGCGCAGCAGGCGGCAGAGAAAGCGGTGAAGTCTCTATGGGCCGCTGCAAAGCGAGGAGGCAATTCGATATGCCCGTGAGATCGTTGAGTTCGTCCGTCTTCAAGTGGCCTGATCCCCCAATGGTCGATCGGGCGCTGCGCGCTGGGCGAAGAAGGCCGTCCAAAATCGAAGCGGCGTGCAGCGTATCGGCTATTTCGGCTCGTACGCGCGCGGCGACTGGGCGTAGGCAGCGACCTGGATGTGATCATCGTTGTCGACAGCTGCAGGCAGCCGTTCGAGAGACGGTCAGCCGAATGGGATACCGTAGAACTGCCTGTGCCGGCAGAGGTTCTGGTTTATACACAGGACGAGTGGGAAATGTTGAGTCGGCAAAGACGCTTCCATCAGACTTTAGGAGCCGTCAAAGAATTAGTCCGCATGTCACCCTGAGAATCCCACAGCGCCGGGTGGCGATAGGCTCGAAGAAAGAAACTTGCGCGCTGCGTGCCTGCGCGGCGATGAATTCGCCGCGCTACCCCGCTGCGCCCGATGAA
>DATBWU010000400.1:0-22338 GCA_036514635.1 Anaerolineae bacterium
GCCCCTCATCGAGCCGCTGGCCGGGCAGATTCCAAAGAACGATGCATTCAAGCCGGCCGCGAACGTTATTCCCGCCTACATCGATCACGCCTTCTACCGGCGAAAGGTGGGTAAGCGAGAAGACCGCGTTTTCCGGCATACGTTCATGGTTCCGGTGGGGATCAAGTACATTGAAGAGCAGCGGCGCACCGACGCGCGTTACCGGAATCTTTCACCCCTTCCCCCGGATTGGCGAGACGTGCTGTTGATCGGCGGCGAAGAGAGCTCGGGCCTCACCACGCGCGGGCATGTTACCGACAAAGACGGTATCTGGGCCAACCTGCTCGTCATGGATATGCTGGCGTATTACGGGACGCGCCCGGATCGACCGCTCGGCTCTCTCCAAGACATCTGGCAAGAGACATGCCGCACGCCGGGTTGTTGGATGTCATACGGCGGCCGCGAGTCGACGGGTTCGAATGCGGGCCGTTCCGACGTCGATGCGATCCTGGAGGCCAAAGAGGATCTGATCAGCTACTATCTCGATCTCTTTGCCGAAGACAAGCCGGGCAACACTCTGGCGGGCCTGGATGTCGTGTATGCAGGCGGCGTGCGTTACGACATCTGTGAGCTGCAACTGCGCGATTCCGACGGCGACGAACGCCATTTCCTGCGCGTGCGATCATCCGGCACCGAGCCGATCAATCGCATCTACGTGGAGAGCAGCCGGCCGGAAACGGCGCAGCGGCTGATGCAGACCGCTCTGGATCGACTCGAAGAGCTGATCATACGCGAGATCCGCAAGGCGGAGAGCGAGTGGCGGCTGGCGGATATTTTGACGGTCACTCAATTCTCGTCGCGCATTCTCGATGCGATTCGAGATTTGGCGGGGCAGCGACACTGGCCGCTCGACAGCGTCGCACGCAAGCTGCAACAAATGGTCGATGATCCTTATTACCTGGAAGGCCGGAACCGGCGCATGGCGGCGCGCTGGGTCAACGGCTTAAGGGGGACAAAGACCGAATGACGAACCCTCTCCGCTGTGCTGCGAGGGCAGGTGACGAAGGGTCGTCGTCGCCACAATTGGTTGACACGCATTGCCACCTCCACTGGCGCGCCTTCGACGCCGATCGCGGCGAAGTGATTCAGCGCGCAGTCGATGCCGGTGTGACGCGGATGGTGACCATCGGTGTCGACGTTGCCAGTAGCCGGGAGGCCGTGAGCCTGGCCGAACAACATGCGTCCGTGTACGCGGCGGTCGGGGTACACCCCAACGACGCCGCCGGGTTTGACCGCGCTATGCTGGACGAGATTCGCGTGTTGGCGGCGCACCCGAAGGTAGTCGCCATCGGAGAAATCGGACTGGATTGTTACTGGAAGAAGACCGCGCCGGACGTGCAGGCGCGAGCGTTCGAGGCGCAGATCGATCTGGCGATCGAGATCGGCAAGCCGGTCATCATCCATAATCGGCAGACGACCGATGCCATCCTGGCGATGCTGGATCGGAAGTTCGCGCAACAGCTTAAGCGAGTGACGCGCGGTGTCCTGCACTCATTCTTCGATGGTGTCGACGCCGCGCAACGCGCGTTCGAGCTGGGATTTCTGATCGGGTTCAGTGGCCCTGTCACCTTCAAGAAGTCGCATGCGCTGCGCGAGCTGGCGCGGAGTGTGCCGCCGGATCGGTTCGTGATTGAGACCGATGCGCCGTTTCTCACGCCCGAGCCGCGCCGGGGCCGGCGCAACGAGCCGGCCAACGTCCGCACGATCGCGGAATACCTGGCGCGCGAGCGACACTTGGCGGTTGAAAAGATTGCCTGGCAGACGACGGCGAATGCCGCGCGGCTGTTCGGGTGGATGAATTGAGCATGGCGTCCCATCATCTTGAAATTACTGATTCGATCCGCGAAGACCTGCAGCGCGTCGAGGAGACGCTGCGCACGCTGCCGATGATCGACTACGAGGTGGTCGAAGAGGCGGTCGACCAGCTGTTGGACAGCGGCGGCAAGCGCATTCGCCCGACGCTGACGCTGTTGGCCAGCCGGCTGTATCCGGCTGAGGCTGAAAAAGTTATTTCGCTGGCGGCGGCCGTCGAGATGTTGCACACCGCCTCGCTAGTGCATGACGACGTGATCGACGGGTCGCTGTTGCGGCGCGGCAGCCCGACGTTGAACGCGATGTGGACGCCCGGCGCGACGATCCTGGTCGGCGATTACCTGTTCGCACGCGCCGCCGACCTGGCCGCCCAGACCGATAATGTCCGCGTGATGCAGATCTTCTCCCGCACGCTGATGACGATCGTCTCCGGTGAGTTGAGCCAGATCTTCGAAAGTGATCGCCCGGTCACGCGCGAGATGTACGAGCGGCGCATCTATGCCAAGACGGCGTCGATGTTTGAACTGGCGACCGAAGCGGCGGGCGTGCTCATCCGCGCGCCGGAGGATCAGATTGGCGTGCTGCGTGACTTTGGCCGCGATCTAGGCATGGCGTTTCAAATCGTCGACGACGTGCTCGACTTCACCGGCGACGCCGAGCGAGTCGGCAAGCCGGTCGGCAGCGATTTGCTCCACGGTATCGTGACGCTGCCCGTGCTGGACTATCTCGAAATGCATCCCGAAGATGATCGCGTCGGCCGGATTCTACACAATGGGCATCGCGACGAGTCGTTAGTGCAGACTGTCGTAGAGTCGATCCGTAAGTCCGAGGCGATCGTCGCCAGCCTGAACGCGGCTCGCGAGTATGCCCGGCGCAGCCAGCGCGCGCTGCGGTATCTGCCGGAGTGCAGCGCCCGCCGGGCGATGTGGGAGGCGGCGGAATACGTGATCAACCGGACGAGCTAGGACCTCGCTTGCACAGGCATCAGAGGATTTCATCCACGAAGGACACGAAGAGGCACCAAGATGGATTCCGGCGTGCCGGGGTCGGGTTGAACAACACTTCAGCGTGAAGCGCGCTGCCTGAAATGTGAAGATGCATCGTGACAGTGAGGCGGGCCGCGATCGGAGTCGCGGCTTTTGCGTTTACGGTTTAACCCGGTTGGCCCGGCTTTCCCTTATAACCCAGATGATTTTATACTGTTGAGGACGAGCGTTGGGGCGAGCGCCATGAGCGTGATCGATTTATCGATTGTGATCGTCAACTGGAACGTGCGCGAGCTGCTGCGTCGCTGCCTCACCTCGATCGTTTCGACCGGCTCGCCATGCCTGGAAGTAATCGTGGTCGACAATGCCTCGAGCGACGACAGCGCCGAGATGGTGCGCGCCGAGTTCCCGCAGGTCACGCTGATCGCCAACGCGGAAAATCGCGGCTTCCCGGCGGCGAACAATCAGGGATTGGCCGTGGCGCGGGGTCGTTTCGCGATGGTGCTCAATCCTGACACGGAGATCGTCGGCGATGCGCTGGCCCGGGTGGCGGAGTATCTGGACGCGCATCCCGAAGCCGGCGCGCTCGGCCCGCAATTGCTCAATCCCGACGGCACGATCCAATCTTCGCGCCGCCGTTTCCCGACCTTCACGACCGCGCTGTTCGAGAACACCTGGCTGCAGGGCCTCGCGCCGCGCCGCGTCTTGCGCCGCTTCTACGTCGAAGATGTGCCTGCCGACGCGACGCAAGAAGTCGATTGGGTGACCGGCGCGTGCATCGCCGTCCGGCGCGAGGCGCTGGACAAGGTCGGCGGCTTCGACGAAGGTTTCTTCATGTATTCCGAAGAGCTAGACTGGTGCCGGCGTATTCAGGCAGCGGGATGGAAAATCGTTTACCTGTCCGAGGCGAAGGTCATCCACCACGTCGGCAAGAGCAGCGAGCAGGCCGTCGCCGCGCGGCACATCCATTTCCAAACCAGCCAGGTGCGCTACTTCCGTAAGTATCACGGCCCGTTCGTGGCCGGCGTCCTGCGACTCTCCCTGCTGGCGATGTACATGTGGCAAATCGGTCTCGAAGCAGTGAAGGCGCTGCTCGGTCACAAGCGCGCCATGCGCCGCCAGCGGATCGACGTTTACTGGCAGGTGCTGCGAAGCGGGTTGAAGTGATGCACTGGCAGCGAGTAAATGCGCTCGTGCGGGGATGGCGGATCACGCCACCCACTCTAGTACAGCGCAGCGGAAGTCCACCGCCGGTTTTGAACCACGGAGACAGTGCGAAGCCTCCCCGTGGGACGGAGCGCACAGAGAAAAACTCCGTGTTCTCTGTGCCTCCGTGGTTAATGAAACCGGTGGCTCCTTTACGCCAGGGTGTACTAGGATGGATCAGCGTTGGGTTGATCATCGCGCTCGTCGTTCAGCCGCTGCTCGCTCCTACGCCTCGGGGTGACGATATACTTCTGCACTACTATCGCATCCCCGTTATCAATTCACTCCTGCAACAGGGCGTTCTTTATTCGCGTTGGGCGCCGGACCTGGTATTCGGTTACGGGTATCCTTTGTTCAATTTCTATCCGCCCTTCAGCGCCTACGCGCTTACGGCGGCCTACTGGCTTTCGGGTGAAAATGCTTTACTGGGTTGGAATCTCCTGTCCGGGTTGATATTGATCGCCACCGGTCTGGGCATGTTCTTGCTTGGGCGTAGACTCTTCGGCACGATCGGCGGCGTGTTTGCGGCGGCTGCGTACGTTCTATCGCCGCACGTGCTTTACCAGACCTTTCATCGAGGTAGCCTCTCAAACGCTTTGGCGCTGGCGTTTCTTCCCTTTGCGCTGCTGACGCTCATCGACCTGGCCCAGTCGCCCGGTGCGCGCCGCTGGGCTTTAGCCGCGCTGGCCTTTGCGGCGATTCCTCTTTCGCATCTCGTCACCGGCGCGCTGTTGGTCATCCCGCTGACGACGTTAGGATTGCTGGCGGCGATACTTCAACGTGGTGATTGGAAGATAAAGACCGGGCGAGCAGGCGTGGTAGGGCTGGCCGTGGCGGCCGGTTTAGCCCTGGCAGCTTTCTCGTGGCTGCCTGCGCTGGCCGAGATTCAAGTCACGCAATACAACGTGGCCGTGGTCAAAGTTGACTTCACCTTGTTTTTCGCGGACTTGTTCAGGTGGCCTCCACCGGCGATAGACGGCCTGGCGAATCCGGACTTGCCGCTGTCGGTGGGAGTGGGCCAATTGGTTTTGGGCGGCATTGGCTTTGGGCTTGCGGCATTCCTTTGCCTGGCGCATTTGCGCGACCGGCGCACGCCAACGGAGCGCGGAAGCGGCAAGACCGAAGCCATCATCGCCGTGGCCGGTGTTCTGGCTGCGTGCATTACCTTCCTCGCTACGCCGCTTTCGACGTGGTTCTGGGAGAACGTTTCGATCCTGAACAATTTCCAATTCCCGCTGCGCCTGCTCGACGCAGGTGCTTTCCTGTTCCCGCTCGCCTGCGGCTGGCTGGCGCAACGCTTCATCACACCTTCCCGGCGGCGAATCGCGATCGGCGGCCTCGCATTGATCGTCTTCTATGCCAACGCGGTGCCGTATCTATACCCGCTTCGCTGGCAGACGAGCCTGCCTGCCCGCCCGACTTTAGCTGACATCACGCGCCAGGCCCAGGCCCAATATGGCATCTACGGCCTCACGAGTTGGGGTGAGTATATGCCGTCCACGGCTCGCACCTGGCCGACGGAACCTCCTTTTCCCGGCGCGGATTTGGGCGCGACACTCGACCAGAAGTTAATCGGCACGGGACTACCTGCCGGATCAGTGCTTGGCGCGAGCGGCGGCCCGACGAGCGCCGCGTTCGATCTCAACTTGCTTGACGCGACGGCGCTCACTTTCTACACGTTCTACTTTCCAGGCTGGGCAGCCGAGATCGATGGGCGAGCAACCTCCATTGGCCCTGACGACGAGGGTCGCCTGGCGGTTACGGTTCCCGCCGGTGAACACAGGCTGACTGTCTACTTTGGGGAAACACCGATACGATTGGCGTCCGATGGCATGTCAATCTTTGCCGCTCTATTAATCGCGCTGGCGTTGTTGTTTCCCCGACGCATCTTCGCGCGCTTTGCCGTGACGCGAGGCACGGTCGAGTCGCTGCCCAACCGGCCAGTTGAACAAGCGACTCCCGTCGACGTGCGAGCCGCCGTGTTCTGCAGCGTTCTGCTCGTTCTGGCACTATACAAGTTTGTGTGGCTCGATCATTTCGAGTCGCCGTGGGTTCATCACTTTCAGAATGGCTCGCTCGCCGACACGGTTGTACCGGCATGGTCTGAGTTTGGCTCTGAGGTGAAGCTGGTAGGGTATCGTCTTGAAGCGCCGGATGAACTGACGCTCTACTGGCAGGCCCGGCAAGTGCCCACTCGGAATTATCAGGTCGAAGTTCTGTTGAGCGATGCACGCGGCGTGCCGAGGGCAAAGGTCACGCATGATACGCCCGGCCACAATTTGACCTCGCGCTGGGAGGCATCTCAACTCGTGCGCGACGAATATCGATTGCCGCTCGACGAGGCGCAGCGACCCATCGGCTATCGCTTGAGCGTTGCCCTGGTTGATCCGGTTGCCCGCCAGGCTGTGCCGCTCCTGGATTCGCCCGGAGCCGCAGAACAATCAACCTCAGTCGGCACGACGAAACTCGCTCCTTTGCCGGGCCGGACCGATCCGACCGCTCAATCTGTCAATGCCATCTTTGACGATAAGATTGAACTGGTCCGGGCGCTCATTCCCGATCAGGTAGCTGCCGGTGCGACGTTCACTTACACGCTGGCCTGGCGATCGCTTGCGGCGGTATCGGAAGACTATACGGTGTTCGTGCATTTGCTCAACGCCGACGAGACACCGGCGGCGGTGAACGATGCGCAGCCGAGAGGGGGCGTGTATCCCACCTCGTTCTGGTCGCCCGGCGAAGAAATCGCCGATGAGCACGCCTGGTCATTGTCAGTTGCGCCAGGCGACTATCGCCTTGAGGTGGGACTCTATCGCCTGGACACGGGTGAGCGTTTGAGGGTGAAGGGCGGCCCTCCCGGTTCTGAGACTCGCGTGATTCTCAAGACGATCCAGGTGACGGCGAGCACGGGAACTACACGCTGATGAGAATTGGACTGATCACCGGCGAATATCCGCCCATGCAGGGCGGCGTAGGCGATTTCACGCGCGAGTTGGCTCGCGCCCTGATCGATTTGGGGCACGCGGTTGTCGTCATCATGTCTTCGAGTGTTCCGCCTCTCGTTGACTCGCCGGTTCAGGTCGAGCCGATTATCTCGAAGTGGAATCTGTCGTGCTGGCGCGCGATCAGCGACGCGGCGCGCCGCCTCCGGCTTGACGTGCTCAACATCCAATACGAACCGGCGGCGTATGCGATGCAGATTGGTATCAACTTCTTCCCGTGGTGGTATCGCCGCCAGTCGAATCGAGTGCCGGTTGTGACTACCTTTCACGATTTGCGCGTGCCGTATCTCTTCCCCAAAGCGGGGCCGTTGCGCTGGAAGATCGTCGATCTCCTCGCCCGTCATAGCGACGCCGTCATCGCCACCAACGAAGAAGATCACCTCGCCCTCTCCAGCAAACTAACCAACTATCCAATCATCCACCTCATCCCTATTGGTTCCAATATCCCTCCGTCTCTTCCGCTCGGCTTCGATCGGGAGCGCGAGCGGGCGCGGTGGGGGGCGAGCGATCATGACTGGCTGATCGCCTACTTCGGATTCCTCAGCATGAGCAAAGGCGGGCTGGCGCTGCTCCGCTCGATCGGTTTGCTGCTCAACGACGGCCTGCCTGCGCGGCTGCTGCTGATCGGCGGGCGAACCGGATCGAGCGATCCGAGTAACGCGCAATACGCCGCCGAAGTCGATCGCGCTTTGGCCGCGCTCGGCCTGCGCGACCGCGTGCACTTTACCGGTTACGTCGATCCGGCGCAGGTGACAGCGGCGATGGCGGCGGCAGATGTGATGGCATTACCGTATGCCGACGGCGTGTCATTTCGACGGGGTAGTTTGATGGCCGCGCTCGCGCACGGCAAGGCGATCGTCACCACGCATCCGCGCGCCGTGATTCCTCAACTGAAGGACGGCGAGAATTGTGTGCTCGTCGCGCCGGGGGACGCCGGTGCATTGTCAACCGGCATTCGCCGCGTGATGGCCGAGCCGGGCCTGCGGGCGCGACTGGAAGCCGGTGCGCTCGAGCTGTCGAGGCAATTTACGTGGGACGCGATCGCGGCGCGCACCGCCGAAGTGTATCGGGGAGTCATACGGTGAGCCGATGATCGCGCGCTGGATGTTGCCGCCCGGAGACGATTGTCGGACGGTCGATCTTGGTTTATCATGTCGCTGCCGCCGAATACCCGTCACACTTCACGTTTGACTCATGACCTTTCTTCGTCGCCTCGCCACGATCAAAACCGTCCTCGTCGCCTTCATCCTGCTCGGCGCAACTTACAGCATCGTCACGCCTATCTTTGAAGCGTCCGACGAGTTGTGGCATTACCCATTGGTGCAGTGGTTGTCGAAAGGCAACCCGCTGCCCATCCAGGACGCGAAGAACGTCGGGCCGTGGAAGCAGGAAGCCAGCCAGCCGCCGCTGTATTACTACCTGACGGGCTGGGCCACCTTCTGGATCGACACGAGCGACGTGAACGACGTGCTGCGCCCGAACCCGCACGTCGATAACGGCGTGATCACGCCCGATGGCAACATCAACCTCGTCATTCACGATCCGGCGCGCGAGGCGTTCCCCTGGCGCGGAACCGTGCTCGCCGTTCACATCGTTCGCCTGCTGTCGGTGCTGATGGGCGCGGCGACGGTGTGGCTGACGTATCGCATCGCGCTCGAGCTTTTTCCGAAACACGAGTGGCTCGCCTTGAGCGCAGCGGCGGTGAATGCCTTCACGCCGATGTTCGTGTTCATCAGCGGCGCGGTCAACAACGACAACCTGGCGATGATGTTGTGCTCGCTGGCGCTGTTGTTGATCGCCAAGCGACTGCGCGAGTCGGTGCTTTCAATGGACGAAGGACGAAGGACCAAAGACCAAGGGCGCATTCGCCCTTCGTCGTTCGTCCTTCGTCGATATTGGGGTTATCGAATGGGCCGCTGGCTGCCATTGGGGATTGTCCTCGGCCTGGCCGCGCTGACGAAGACGAGCGCGCTGGGATTACTTCTCATCACGGCGCTGGCCGTGTCGATCGTCGCCTGGAAGCGACGGTCGTGGGCGGAGTTCTTCGCCGGTGCGCTGGCGACGGTAATCCCGGTGCTGCTGATTGCCGGGTGGTGGTACGTCCGCAACATTCAGTTGTACGGCGACGTGACCGGCCTCAGCGCTTTCATCGAGGTGCTGGGCCAGCGCGCCGCGCCGGCCTCGCTCGGGCAGTTGTGGGGCGAGCGCTGGGGCTTCATGCTGTCGTATTGGGGGTTGTTCGGCGGCGTCAACGTCCCGCTCGACGAGTGGGTGTATCACATCCTCAACGCGCTGGCGTGGCTTGCTCTCATCGGCCTGGTCGTGTATCTGCTTCGTATCACCGTGCGCTGGTTCCGTGAGGCCTCCCCCGTGAACGGGGGGGGGATGGGGGGGGTCTTGCGCGACTACATTCAAGGCCGCGCGCCGCTGTTCAGCGTGGGCCTGTTTGGCGTGATCGTCGTCGCGGCGCTGACGCAGTGGGCGACCGTAACGTGGTCGTCGCAGGGCCGATTGGTCTTCAGCGCGATCTCGACGTGGTCGATCTTCTTCGTCCTGGGCCTGACCGGATGGTGGATGATTGATTCACCACCAAGACACCACCCCCTGAAGGGGGCAGGCGACACCAAGCTCTCTGTTCTTCGTGCCTTAGTGTCTTGGTGGTTAACACACGACCGCAGTGGAAAATGGATCGCAGCTATAGTCTGTACCTTCCTACTAGGGGTAGCCGCCGTCGCGCCGTTCACGACGATCGCGCCGGCCTACGCGCGACCTGATCCGGTTGCTGCGCCTGCGTCGGTCGATGTGCCGCTCGATGTCACGTTTGGCGATCGCATTCGGCTGATCGGGGCGGACGTGAGCGCGTCGTCGATCGAGCCGGGCCAATCGATCGAAATCATGCTGTACTGGCAGGCCATCGCGCCGATCGAGAAAGACTACAGCACGTTCGTTCACCTGCTGGACGAGTTCGAAATTCCGGTGGCGCAGCGCAACATGTTCCCCGGTCAAGGATTGTGGCCGATGTCGCAGATGAAAGCCGGCGACGTGATCGCGTCGCGCTACGTGTTGAACATTCCCAAGACGACCTATGCACCGGGTCAATTGACCTGGGAAGTAGGGGTGTACGACGAGCTCGCGCCGCCGGACAAACCGCGCCTGCCCGCCTCGACCGGAGGCGACAACGTGCGCTTCGGGGCGGTTGCGCTCACGCGGCCCGTGGGCGATGTGCCCAATCCCGTGTTGTACAATCTGGGCGGCCAGATCGAGTTGATCGGCTACGACATGGATCGACGCGCGGCTGCGCCGGGCGAGACGATCCGCTTGACACTGTACTGGCGCGCGCGCTCGGCCATGTCGATCGATTACACGATCTTCACACACGTCCTTCAGCCGCCGGAGACGATCTGGGCGCAGAAGGACAAGCCACTGTCGCCGCCGACGACGATGTGGAGCGTGGGGCAGGTGGTCAGCGACACCTACGATTTGACTGTGAAGCCGGAGACGCCGCCCGGCGTGTACAAGGTCGAGATCGGCGTGTACGATGCGTCGTCGCCCACGTTCGATCGGCTGCGGATCATCACCGACGACGGGCGCCTCACCGAGAACTACATTCTGCTGAACGACGTGCGCGTCCGCTAACTTGGAATGATGAATCGCGTACCACGTCTTACGTTTCAGGCAATACACAGCCCACGTCTACACGATGTTGCGGCAGCCCTCACCATTCTTGGCGTCTGGCTGTTGTTCTACTGGCGGCTGTTCACGCCCGTCGAAGTCGACCGCGTCCAATTCCCTACAGGCGATTTCACGCAACAGTTCTTTGTCTTCCGCAGTTTCGCGTTTGACGAGCTGCGCCAGGGTCGCCTGCCGCTGTGGATGCCGTGTATCGACAGCGGCTATCCCTATCAGGCCGATCCGCAGTCGGCGCTGTTCTATCCGTCCGGCCTGCTGAACTTACTGTTGCACATAGCAGCGGGCGTCGATCAGTTTCCTCTCGGCGCGCTTCAACTGGAGTCCACCTTGCACGTGTTGCTGGCCGCGCTGTTGATGTACGTCTTCCTGCGCGGCGAAGTGCAGCATCGCGCGGCGGCGCTGATCGGCGCGCTCGTCTTCGGCTTTGGCGGATACCTGACCGGTTATCCCGTGTTGCAGACGGCAATCGTCGAGGCGGCGGCCTGGCTACCGCTGGCGCTGTGGGGCGCGCGCCGATTAGCTGCGCGCGGAGATGGCCGGTCCATCGCGTTCACCGCCGCGCCGCTCGCGTTGAGTATCCTGGCCGGGCATCCACAGACATATACCTACATTCTCTACCTGGTCTCGTTATATTTCATCTATCGCGCGCGGCGAGCACACATGTCGTGGCGCGGCATCGCCGTTCGATGTGTGGTTGTGGCCGGGCTGACGATCCTGCTCAGTGCCGTGCAGTTGTTGCCCTCTTTTGAATATGCCCGCCAATCCACGCGTACCGATCTGCCCTACATCGAATCGGGAACCGGCTTCCCGCTGGCCGATGTGATTCAATTCATCGTCGCGGGCGTGGTCAGCCACTTCAGCCCGTTGTACATCGGGCTGTTGCCGCTGGCGTTGGTCGGCATTGCCATTGGCGCGGCGCGCCAGCGCGACAAGGTCTTCTGGTTGCTGCTGGGCGTAGCCGGGTTGCTCCTGTCGTTCGGCGGCCACCTGGCTGTGTTCGATCCGGCGTACGGGCTGATGCCCGGCTACCGGCTGTTCCGCGATCAGGAACGTCACGCATTGATCGTCGCGCTGGCGATGAGCGTGCTGGCGGCTTACGGCGCGGATGCAACGCTGCGCAGCCTTTCACGTCGATCGCGTGCCTGGTTGCGTGGCGAGATGCGCTGGCTCGGCATTATTCTGGTGCTGCTCATCGCTGCGCTGGCGGTGACGGTGTATCTCTCATGGCAGACCGATCCGGCGGCTCGGGGTGTGCCGGATCGCATTGCGCTATCGGTGATGGCACTGAGCGCGACGCTCGGCGCGCTGGCATTGCGATCGGTTCGGCCCGCGCGGCGCTGGCTGCCTATCGCGATGGTTGTGATCGTCGGATTCGATCTGGCGACGGCTAATCGTGCCGTCAACTGGGCCGCCCCTTTCGATCCGTTCCCGGCGCAGCCGGCCATTCAGGCGATCCGCAACGATGCGGACGCATCGCTCTTCCGCATTCACGACGAGCGCCGCCTGCCCGGGCATTCGCTGTGCATGGCCGGTCTGGATGAGATCGGCGGGATTACGCCGATTCACCTGGCCAATTACGACCGCGTGCTGAAGGCCGTGCCCCGCGAGATTCGCTGGTCAATGCTTAACGTGCGTTACATCGTCACCTGGCGCGGTGCGCTGGAGGATGTTCAGGGTCGCCCCGTCGATGCGACCTTGCTGTGGCAGGGCGGTGAAGGCCAGGATGTGATCTACGTGTACCGACTGAACTGGCATCCGCCGCGCGCCTGGCTGGTGCACGAGATCGAGACGCGCGCCGATCGAGAGGCGATCTTCGCCGCGCTGGCCGAGCCGGACTTCAATCCGTATCGAGTCGCCTACACCCAATTGTCTGTCCCGGCTGTGACGAACGCAGCCTTCGAGCCGGTTACCGTGCTGGACGTGAAACCGAGTGCGCTGACGCTCTCAGTCAACGCGGTCACGCCGGGGCTGTTAGTCGTGAGCGAAGTGAACTACCCCGGCTGGATCGCCACCGTCAACGGCATCGAAGCGCCGATCATCGAGGTCGATGGCGTGCTGCGCGGCGTGGCGCTGCCTGCCGGTTCGGCGCGCATCGAATTCGTGTACCGCCCGATGTCGCTAATCGTCGGCGGGATGTTGTCCGCGATCGGCCTGGCTCTCTGGCTGGTGTTGACACTCTCGCGGCGTCAAGGAGATTGAATCTCGATCGTGAAGGGCAGGATCACGCGGGCGTTGGCGGCGTCCGCGTGTGTGCCGGACACCGGCAGGCGCGTTCCGTCGAGGCCGTACATTCCGGTCACCAGCGTATAGCGACCGGGCGGCGTATCGGGCGGGATGGAGAGCACGCGCGTATCGACGATCGTTGCGCCGGGTTGCCACCAACTGGTCGGGTAAGCCCCATCGCGCGGCCAGCCATCGCGCTGGGTGTGCATGTGCCCGGCCCCGTCTAGCAGATGCAGAAAGACCGAATATTCGGTCTGAGGACGCTGATCGGCTTGCCAATAGAGTGTCACGCGGATCGTTTCGTCGGGGTGCGCCGTGAGGCGATCCGTCACATTGCCGTCGACTTGCCGCATTGCCGCGCCGATCAGATGGATGCTCCCGTCCAACGTGGCGTCGAGGGTAGTGCGCTCTGCGGTGTAGAGCACGGGTGTATGATACAGCACCAAAGGCACACGTCCCACGCTCAGTTCGGCAGCCCGCTCGGCCAGCGCGTCGAGTATCTGTTCGGCCAAACGATGTTCGTCCCAGGACGGCGACCACTGCGGGATCAACCAGATGCGCGGATGGCTTGCCGCGATCTCTTGTGCGTGTTGGGTTGTCGCGTCTCGATCCGGCGGGGACTGCGGTGGCAGCAGAAAGATCGGCCAGCGGCCTTGCACGTAGTATTCTGGAGCCGGGTCGGGGTAGGTGTAGACGATCGCGTCGGTCGGGCGCGCGTGCTCGCGAAAGAAGTCGAACACGGCGTTCCAATCGGGCGCTTTGGCGAAGCGAGGGTCGAATCGATCATTGATTGTGGCAATCGACATGCCTGCCAGCATGAACGCGGCCAATCCCGCTCGTCCCCAGCGGAAGCGGATCACAGCTAAGCCGCGCCCGAGCAGGGTCAAGTAGGGTGGGATGATGAAGACCAGATAGCGTTCGTCGAACATCGGCCGTGACAGCGACAGGATGGCGACGCATCCGATCGGCATCAGGATCAGAGCCAGCGCGGACAGTCGCTCGTCGCGATCGGATTGTTGAGCGGTATTGAAGAACCCGATCGCAAGCGCCAACGCGAATCCCGGGATGGGCAAGATGAGCTCCGGTGTGGTGATCGTCAGGCCGACACTGTAGGCGCGGAAGAGACGGACGAGCATCTCGGCGAGCGTCGCGGGCTGCGCCCAAGTGCTGGTGTGAGAGGTCAGCACGGGCCATGCGAAAGCGATCCAGGGTAGGTACGCCAATCCGATGAGGCTCTGCACGCTCAACCATTTGAGCCACCAGCGTTTGCCATTTCGCCGCAGGCCGAGGCCCAGCGCGATCAGATTGTGCGCGATCACCATGAGCAGCGCGACGTAGTGCACGCCGAGGCTCAACAGGGTCAGTGTCACGTATCCGAACCAGCGACGTTTGCTTTGCCGGCCTTGCCACAAGGCCACGGCACATGCCGTTGAGGCGAGTGCAAGCGCCAGGAGTGGCGCGTACAGCCTGTCTTGCGCGTACCACAGGACGATCGGCTGAAAGGCGGCGAGTAGTGCGGCCCATCGTCCCGCTGTGGATCCAAACCACATCCGACCAAGCTGATAGGTGAGAGGGACAGTCAGTACGGCGCTGAGGGCTGAGAGGAAACGCAAAGCGAATACGCTGTTCCCGGCGGCAAAGACCCACGCGGTGAGCGCCAGATGATAGACCGGTGGATAGGGCTGGCTGGTACCCAGATCGCCGAGCCACGCCGGTACAGGTTGGGTGATGAAGACCGCGTCGAACGCCTCATCGCCGCGCAGGCTGTGACGGTCTAGCCCATAGATGGATAGCGCGAACGCGATGAGCGTCAGGATCAGTATCGGTAGCGCCAGTCGCCACTTCGGGTTTTGCATCGTTGAGCAGGGCCTGTAACAGCGTGTCAACACGAATGAGTGTACCACATTCGAACGGGGTCTTCTTCGCCGGCCTGGCAGCAATCGAGCGAGACGCGGGGTCTGCGCGAGGCGGCTCAATGGTTGAAGCACGCCGGCGGATATCGCCGTGTTGACGGGCATGTACGATCCGGTGACGATACGGCGACTGCCTGTGGTCGCGGGTAATGATTACGCAACGATCTGGCCTTGAGATGAAGCATTTGCCATCCCCCCGCGCACGTTGGGGGATCATGTCGGCGATCACACTGCTGGCTTTTGCGCTGCGCCTGATCAGCATCAACAACGGCGACCTCTCGTTCGACGAGGCAGCCAGCGCATTGATCGCGCGCAAGAGTCTGGGCGAGATGATCCCTTACCTGCTCGGCGCGATTCACGAGCATCCACCCGGTTACTACGTCTTGCTGTCGAGCTGGATCCGCGTGGCGGGCGACGGCGAGGCGATGCTGCGCTTCTTATCGGTGGTGATGGGCACGCTCAGCATCCCGCTGATGTACCGTTGGGCGAAGGAGACGATCGGCCCGGTGGCGGGTATCGTCGCTGCATTGGTTCTGAGTGTGGCGCCGGTGCACGTGTGGTATTCGCAAAACGCCCGCATGTACACCCTGATCGGCGTGCTCGCGCTGCTGTCGTGGTGGCTGATCGCGCGCCTGGAGCGAACCGATCGTGTGAAATACTGGATCGGCTTGTCGGCCAGCGGCTTGATTGGCTTGCTGACGCATTATTACATGGGCATGGTCATTCTGTCGCAAGGCGCGTACCTGTTGCTGACCGCCAAGCGCAACCGGCGCTTGTTATTGAAGTGGCTGCTCTGGCTGGGTGTCCCGATCGCGCTGGGCGGGATCTATCTCGCGGCCTCGCCCGGCGCGCTGGCGACGGTGCTGGCCTCGTTCGGTCGCGGACTGGGCAGCAGCGTGTCGGTCAAGGCGCTGCGCGCGCTCGCCGCCGATATGGTTTTCGGGCCGCACGGCAACCTGGGCATCGAGGCCTGGTCGGCGATTCTGCTGATCGCGCTCGGCGGGATCGGCCTGGCGCTGTCGGGCCGCGTGGGCGTGAAGCGTTCGATCGGCGCAATGCTGATCTGCGCGCTGCTCGTGCCGCTCGCGCTCATCCTCCTCTTGCCGGAAGCGCTCGCCGCGCGCTACGTGCTGTTCTTGATCTTCCCACTCGTCCTGGCGCTGACGATAGTCGTGGTGTCGCCGCTCGGGTGGCACAGCCGTGCGGCCCGACCGCTGACCGTCGCGGCGGCGCTGGCGTTCGTCGCCCTGAACGTGTCTCGCCTGCCGTATCACTACGATGCGCTCAAGGGCGATTACGGGCGCGTGATGGCGAAGTTCCACGCCGGCTATCAACCCGGCGATGTCGTGATCTTCAACGGGCCGTGGCAGGCCGTGCTCCAGACGTACTATCCGATCGGCGACGTGCCCAGCATGTACCTGCCGCCGGCCACGCCGCCCTCGCTCGATCCGGCTGCGACCGAGCCGCAGTTGGTCGAACTGCTGGCAAAGTATCGCCGCATCTGGGTCATCCCATTGGCGGTGAATGAGGCCGACCCGGATCGATTCGTCGCACGTTGGCTGGATCAGCACGCGCATCACGCCATCGAGGAGCCGGACATTGCGTTGTATTACGCACCGGCGAAGACCGGGCTGCCGTTGCTGTCCGCGCCGACGCGCTTTGGCGCTGGGCTGGCCCTGGAGTCCGCGCAGCTGGCCGCCGATACCGTGTCAACCGGCGAGGCCGCCTGTGTGACGCTGGAGTGGCGAACCGTGCAACCGATCGACGGCGACGTGATGATCGGCCTGGACGTGGTCGCGCCCGATGGCAACGTGTGGGGCCGGCGACTGTATCGCCCCGGCGAGCGATTTGTCGATGCGGCAGCGTGGAACTCGGGCACAGTCGTGGTCGATCGGCAGGCGGTTCCGATTGACCCCGGCGCGCCGCCCGGCGAGTACTCGCTGCGCGTCACCGCCCAGCGCGCCTCGACGGGCGAGATACTCACGCCGGCCGGCCGGCCGAACGAAGTGTCTATCACACTCGGATCGCTGCGGGTCGAATCGGCGCGCGATCTGCCCGACGCGCGGGCGCGCGGCACGCCGATCGGCGCGCGCTTCGGGAACGGGCTGGCGCTGATCTCGTCCTGGATGCCATCCCACCAGTTCGTGCAGGGCGGCGTGATCCCGATCGTGTTGTACTGGCGTGCGCTGGCCGGCGACCGGGGCGTGAGCCTGGACGTGGCGCTGGCGAATGAGGCCGGCGAACCCATCGAGGTGTGGCGCGGCTCGCTGGGGCCGGCGTGGTATGCTGCGCCCGATTGGCGGCCCGGCGAGTTGATCGCCGTCCCGATCACGCTGCGCGTCCCGCCGCGCCTGCCGCCCGGCGCGTATCGCTTGCAGGCAGGCGTGCGCGACGCCACGGGGCAATCGATCGCGGCGCGCGGTTGGATTGAGCAGCCGGGCTTTCTATCGCTGTGGACTGATCGCGTCGAGGCCGAGCGCGCTGCCTGGCTGTTGGGACACATTACCGTCGCCGCGCGAGATCGAAGTTTCACTGCGCCGTCTGTTCAGCACCCCTTGTCGATCGCATTTGGTGATCGGATCGCGCTCATCGGTTACAATCTCGACGCGACCGACCTGCGCGCGGGCGGATCGCTGCGCGTCACGTTCTACTGGCAGGCGCTGACCCCGATGGATCAGGATTTTACGGTCTTCACGCATCTGCGCGATGCGTCCGGCGAGCTGCGCGGCCAGCGTGACAGCATGCCCGTCAACGGTGCGAATCCCACATCGTTTTGGGAGAAGGGCGAAGTGGTAGCCGATACCTACGCCGTCGGCATCGATCCGAATGCGCCGGCCGGCCGTTACACACTCCACTTCGGCTGGTACGACGGCGACACGGGCGATCGGCTGGCGGCGATCGGTGCAGGCGCGCAACGCTACCGCGATGATGTTGCTGTGATTGACAACTTGAATTTGTCTGACTGATGAGTGACTCTTAACATGCACCGACCGGTCTGGCTTCAATCTATTTTCCGCACGCCCGATTCACGCCTTTCGGTCTTCAGCGTGGTGCTGGGGGTGGCCCTCGTTTCTTTGCTGAGCGGTTGGGTCATCGCGCTGCTGGGCGGCGTGTACAGCCTGGGCCTGCTCGCCGGTGTAGCGTTTGGCGTGTGGATGCTGCGCGATATCGACGTGGGCTACGTGGCGACGATTGCCATCGTGTGCCTGCTGCCGTTCGGCGCGCTGCCGATCAACATCGGTTTCAAGCCGACCTTTCTCGATCTGACGGTCGTTCCGCTATTTGTGGTATGGCTCTTGCAGCGAGTGACAGGCAAGCAGGGGCGGCTGGTCACCGCGCCGATCGGTATCCCGATCTTCATCTTCCTGGCGCTGGCGCTCGCCTCGTTCGTTGCCGGGTTGGGGCACGCGCCGCTGACGACGACGATCGCACGCCACTTCGCCGAAGTCGTCTTGAGCATCCTGCTGCCGTTCATGATCGTCGATACGGTGCGCGACGAAGCCCGCCTGGCAAAGTTCGTCCGCGCGGTGATGGTCGCCGGCTGCCTGGCTTCGCTGATTGCCATTGTGCTGTACCTGTTGCCCGATCGTACGACGATGGAGTGGCTATCGCGCCTGCGCGTGTTGGGCTACCCCGAAGGACCGGGTGTGCTGCGTTACATCATCGACGATCCGGCGCTGCCGCAACGCGCCACCGGCACCTCGGTCGATCCCAACGTGCTGGGCGGCACGTTGATCCTGACCCTGTCGCTCACGACAGCGCAGGTCTTCGGTGCGAAACCCGTCCTGCGTCGGGGCTGGTCGCTGATCATCGCGGCGACGATGGCAGTGGCGCTGGTGATGACCTTCTCGCGCGGGTCGTTGTTCGGAGTGGGTGTAGCCCTGCTCGGGTTGGGCGTGTTGCGCTATCGAAAGATCCTGCCCGTCGTCGCGCTGGCGGTGTTGGCGCTGCTGCTCCTGCCGCAAACGCAAGATTACGTTGTACACTTCTCGCAAGGCTTGCAGCAGGAGGACCTGGCGACGCAGATGCGCCTGGGCGAGTACAAGGACGCGCTCACGCTGATCAGTCGCTATCCGATCTTCGGGGTCGGCTTCACCGGCTCGCCCGACATCGACACGTACATCGGCGTGTCCAACGTCTACTTGCTCATCGCGCAGCAGATGGGACTGGTCGGCGTGGCTGCGTTCTTGCTGGTGATGCTGGCGCTGTTCGGCTTCGCCTGGGGCGCACGCGGGGTGGTGAAAACCCGGCCGGCCCTGGAGCCGATGTGGTGGGGTCTGCACACGGCGATTGCCGGAGCGCTGGTCGGCGGGCTGTTCGACCATTACTTCTTCAACCTGGACTTTCACCACTCGGTCGTGTTCTTCTGGCTGTTCGTCGGCCTGGCGGCCAGCGCCACGCGCCTGGCCTTGCATCCCGGCGAGGCGGTGAGGCAATGACGAATGATGAACGCGCGCACCTGACCGGGAGCGCCGGACGGTGAACCGTCCGGCTGAGAGCGTGGAAGCCCGGTCAACCGGGCTGCTGGCCAATCGGCTTCAGCCGATTTCCGTCTTCAGCCCGGAGTTTGAACTCCGGGCTCACCGACCGCGTCCTCGCGGTCGATCAGGATAACCGCCCGCGAGGACGCGGGCTTGGAGCACTTCGCGCTCGCCGGGCGCTACCCAGAAACTTGGGCGGTTGCCAGGGTGTGCCCGCCCGCCGATGAACTCGGCGGGCTACACCCCAGCATCGGATGAATCCGACTAGCCCGATTCATCGGGCAGCGGAGTAGCGCGGCGAATTCATCGCCGCTGTCTTCAGGCATATCGCCACCCGGCGATGTGGGATTCTCGCAATGACGTTCGCCATCTGAAATGTACACCCGCGCGGTCGCTATCCGTTTACGGGAGCACTGCACCCGCCGAAGGCGTGTGTTCGTTCTTATCCATTGCTTTTTGCCTGTGGTATAATCGCCCTAGCCCCAAGAGGAGTTGACCATGTACATCTCGAGCCGCGAGTTGAAGCGCGTCAACGTCGTGTCGGTGAGCGGTCGCGTAGACAGCGCCGCCGCGCCCGATCTGGAGAAGTCGCTCCAGAGCCTGATCGAGAGCCGCCGCAACCAGATCGTCGTAGAGTTGGCCGACGTGGACTACATGAGCAGCGCCGGCCTGCGGGCGCTGGTGTCTGCGCTCAAAGCGGCCAAAAAAGGCGGCGGCGATCTGGTGATCGCCCGGCCCTCGTCCCGCGTGCGCGAGGTGATCGATCTGGCTGGCCTGACCTCAGTCTTCACCATGCATGACGACACGCTGGAGGCGGTTGGCTCGTTCTAACCCCTTTGGCGATGGCGCATCCGCCGCCCGCGCGGGATCATCATGGACGAACGCACACTGACGCTGCCCGGTCGATTCGAGAACCTGGCGAAAATCTCAGACTTTATCACGCAGGCGGCGCGGGCGGCTGGTTTCGACGCCGACGCGGTCTTTCATGTCCAGATGGCTGTGGACGAGGCCTGTTCGAACGTCATCGAACATGCCTACGGGATGGATCGGAGCGGCGACATTACGCTCATCTGCCGGGCCGACGATCGGGGGGATCTGCGTATCGAGATCGTCGATTACGGCAGACCATTCGATCCTAACCGCGTGCCCATTCCCCGGATCGATCCTGAGCACTTCGATCTCGACGAGATGAAGGTGGGCGGGCTGGGGATCTTCTTTATGCGCAAACTCATGGACGAAGTCACCTTTTATTTTGATGCGAATACGGGCAATCATTTGACGATGATTAAGCGGAGGCCACAGTGACCGGTACGATCGTGCAGGACCTGTTTGAGGGTCAGGTGGCCCGACTCGCGCCGCAGGGCCGGCTGGATACTTTCACGGTGCCGGCCTTTGAGCAAATCCTCAACGAGCATCTGGATGCCGGGCACGCTCGACTGATCGTCGATCTGGCTGAAGTCACCTACGTGTCCAGCAGCGGCCTGCGCGCCTTACTCAGCGCGCGGCGGCGTGCGCGCTCGGCAGGCGGCGATGTGGTGCTGTGCAACATGGCTCCTCGCGTGCGCGAAATCTTTGAGATGGTCGGCTTCGTCAGCTTGTTTAGCATTTATCCTTCTGCGCAGGATGCGGCGAGAGCGCTGCTCGCCGACACCACGCCTCACGCGTGATCCATCTGTGTGTTCTACAAGAGCTCACCCACGAAGTTGCGCAAAGAAGTTCACGATCGCGCTGACTTTCGTGTTTCTCCAGGTGTCTTCGTGGATCGTCTCCCGTTTGATACCGGCTCGTCCGAGCCGGGTGTATGGAAAGGAGGTGAGACTCAGACAGATACTTGGAGCCTGTCTGAAAAGCCGCCAGATCAACCACCAAGACTCAACCCCCTGAAGGGGGCAAGCGACACCAAGAATCTCCAAGTTTTCTTTGTGTCCCTTCGTGTCTTGGTGACTTGGTGGTGAGTTTTAAGACAGTCTCTTAGGAACGATTTGCACGATCGATAATGCACGATCCCATTCTCTCTAAGGAGGAGAGCCATGTTGCATAGCCGCAAGCTATACTCGCTGATCGCGCTGCCGGTTATGCTGGCCGTCGTGTTGGCCGCCTGCACAACCGCCCCGGCTGCCAGTCCCACGCCGGCCGGGCCGACCACGATCATCATCGGCACCACGGACGAGGTCAACAGCCTGGACGCCCGCGATGCCTATGCCACGCATGACTGGGAGATCATCAAGAACACGGGCGACGCGCTGATGGGCTATGTGCCCGGCACGGCGGACCTGGTCCCGCGTCTGGCCGAAGCCGCGCCGGAGCGGAGCGACGACGGTCTGACCTTCACCTTCAAGCTGCGCGAAGGGATCAAGTTCGCCGACGGCACGCCGCTGACGGCACAGATCGTGGCCGACAGCATCAACGACACCATCAAGCTGGGCGGAGACGTATCGGGCCTGATCGCCGGTTACGTGAAAGACGCGGAAGCAACCGACGATCGCACCGTCGTCTTCCACCTCACGCAGCCGTGGGCCGTGTTCCCGTTCCTGGCCGCGACGGCCCCCTTCGTCCCGCAAAACCCCAAGGACTTCCCGGCTGGCGAACTGAAGCAGTTCCCGGACCAGATCAACGGCGTCGGCCCGTGGATGATGGTGCAGCATACCGTCGGCGAGCAGATGGTGCTGGAGCGCAACCCGAATTACTGGGACAGCGCGAGCGCGCCCAAAGTCGATCGCATCATCATCCGCTACTTTGCCGATCCGACGACCATGGGCCAGGCGGTTGAGAAGGGCGAGATCGACATCGCCTGGCGCATCCTGGGCCCGGTGGAAGCTGTCCGCCTGCAGAGCGTGTCCGGGTTGACAGTGGAGAAGATCGAGGCCCCGGCGCTGCGCTACATCTGCTTCCAGCACCAGCTGGATCCCGCTAACAACATTCTCGTGCGCCAGGCGATTGCGGCTGCCGTCGACCGCGAAGCCATCGCCGATCGCGTGTTCGAGGGGCG
>DATBWU010000401.1:0-10882 GCA_036514635.1 Anaerolineae bacterium
CGCGACCTGCGCGAAGGCGTGATCCGGGTGTTGCACTCGCTGTCGTTCGTCGAAGACCCCACGCGCATGTTGCGCGCCGCACGCTTCGAGCAGCGCTTCGGCTTTCGGATCGATCCCCGCACGCTCGATCTGTTGAGCGGCGCACTCGACTTGCTCGACCGCGTCAGCGGTGCGCGCATCCGCAACGAGCTCGACTTGATCTTTGAGGAGAGCCAGCCGGAGAAAGCGATCTGCCGGCTGCACGAACTCGGCGTGCTGGGCCGCATTCACCCGGCGCTGCACTGCGACGAGTGGTTGATGCGCGTCTATCGTGAGGCGCGTGAGGTGGGGCTGAGCGAACAACCGGCCTTCACCTACCTGGCGCTGCTCGCTTATCGATTAAACGCGGATGCGCTGCGGGCCGTGATCCGCCGGCTGCGTGTGTCACGCGATGTCGAAACCGACCTCCACAGCGTCCTCGCGCTGCGCGACGCAGGTGAGAAGGTCCGGGACGCCGTGAAAGCGAGCCAGGTGTATCGGCTGCTGCACCCGCATTCGGCGCGCGCGCTGCGCGTGGCCTGGCTGGCTGCCGGGGACGACCGCATCCGCGCGCACATCGATTGGTTCAATCGCGAGTTGATCTACGTCAAGCCGTCGGTCGGAGGTGCGCTCCTCAAGTCGCTCGGCATCAGGCCCGGCCCGCAATACGGGCGAATCCTGCACGCAGTGCGCGATGCGCTGCTCGATGGCGAAGTCAAGCCCGGCGAGGAAGAGGAAGCCTTCGTACGGGAACTGCTCGATAAGAGCCTGTCTGAAAATCCGCCAAATTGACCACCAAGACACGAAGACACTACGGAACACGTACCACGCAACACGTATCGCGCAACACGCCGGAGGCACACATGAAACCTCGTTTCACCCACGCGCTCGTTCGCGGCGCGGCTTTTGAAGCCGGAGGCCGCGTCTTCGTGCCGGAAGCGCGCGTGACGACGCTCGCCGCGCGCGAAGCGACCTTCTGCGAGCAGACCACGGGCATCGCCGGCTTTTTGCTCCGGCGCGTCCGGCCCACTGCGCTGATCGAGCACACGCCGGACGGCGAGCGCCGTTATCGAATTTGGGATACGACCGGGTGCGCGCTGATCAGCATGGCGCTCACGGCGATTCTCGCGCCCCTGATCCTCAACGCGCTGGCAAACCGGCTCGGACGCGGTAAGTTCACCCGTTGATACCCATGGAGTGCTGAGGCTGCACTCCCAATCGCACGATTCGAGGAAAACATGACCAACAAGATCGACTTCAATCGCTTTTTTGATCAACTCGACGAGACACGCCGGCAGGCCTCGGTGGATGGCGTGTTCGGCACGCCGATCGAAGCCGAGGGCAAAACTGTCATCCCTATCGCCTCGGCCGTGTATGGGTTCGGGATGGGCGGTGGGTTGAATGAAAAGACGACGCCCGACGAAGCGGGCGCGGAATCAACCGAGAACATGGGTGGCGGTGCTGGCAGTGGTTACCTGATTCGACCGATGGCGATGGCCGTCGTCGATAAAGATGGCGTTCGCATCGAGCCGATCGTCAATAGCGAGCGCATCGTCCTGGCGGGTATGTTGACCGGCGCGTGGGTCCTCTTCTGGATAGCGGCTGTGGCGCTGAGGTTGGCCCGCAGACGCTGAACGTGAAATATACTGCCCGCGGTCACAAGTTGCGCTTTTTGCTGCTGAAAGCCCGCGTCCACGCGGGCGTCTATCCTGATCGACCGCGAGGACGCGGTCGGTGAGCCAAACCGCAGATTGTTCCCGCGTCGAGTATAACGAGCCGCCCGGAGGACATTTCTTTCGGGTGGCTCAGCGTTTACGGCTTCGGCTCCTTAGTCGGCTTCGGTTCCTCGGTCGGTTTCGGTTCCTGCCCCGGCGGGGGCTGGTCACTGCCGCCGCCAGGCGTGCCTTGACCGGGAGGTGTCTGCGTCAAGCCACCGCCAGGCGTGCCCTGACCGGGCGGAGTTGGCCTCGGCGTTCGTGTCAGTCCACCGCCAGGCGTGCCCTGGCCGGGGGGCGTTGGTTTCGGTGTTTGCGTCAAGCCGCCACCAGGCGTGCCCTGACCAGGCGGCGTCGAGGTGAGCCCACCGCCCGGTGTCCCTCGCCCAGGCGGTGTGACGGTCAGTCCACTTTCGGGTGAACCTGTGCCCGGTGGCATCGGCGTGACACTGGCAGACGGTCGCCCGGTGCGCGTCGGCGTCGAGGTCGGGGTGAGCGTCGATGTCGCCGTCGATGTCGAAGTCGGTGTGGCCGTCGGCGTGGGCGTGCCAGCAGTCACGGCGAGCAACTGCTCCAGCGCGTGATCGCGCCCATCGGCCAATGCACTGACTGCTTGAGTGAGTCCTGCCTGCGCAGCCTCTGGTGCGCGATCGCGCACATCCGCTACAACCGTGAGGGCCGCCGTCTGGATATCGACGGCGCGTGTCATGGCCTCGACCCGGGCCGGCTGCTCCAACACTTCCACTGCCGCCAGCGCGCTCTGCGTCTCAGATACGATCTCGGTCAACAGCGATTCATCGACCACGTCGCGAGCCGCCAGCGCCTGAAATTCATCCAGCCGCCGCTGCGCCAGATCGAGATGTTGAGATACGCGCTGCGCCTCAGTCGTCCATTGCAGCGCGACCGATTCGCTCCAGCGTTTCACCGGATACAGCGCATCGCCGGGTAAACTGTTTCCGGCAGCCGCGATCAGGCCCCCGCCCGCGAGCACGATGACTGCCACAGCCACCATCGCCCAGCGAACGACCATCGACGGCGGCCGGAGGCGGGCAGGTGTGCGAACCATGCGCTCCCTCAAACGCTGCTCGATCGCGTTGCGGGCCGATGGGCGCATGCGCATGTGCGCGCGAAGGATAGACGCGCCATGCAGGCGCGTCGCTGCGCGCAGGAGGGGAGCCAGGCGCTCGGCCATCTGCGGATAGAGTTCCAGGCACGCTTCAACGGTGAACTGGCCGGCCCGGATCTGATGCAGGCAGAAATCGAGGGCGCTGTCGAAATCGGTATCGGATGGATGGAGTTGAGTATTCATTCGTCCATCAGGCGCGCCAGTGAAGCCAGCGCGCGATGCTGCAAGGCTTTGACGGCTCCCTCGCCACGACCCGTGAGCGCGGCAATCTCGGCGGTGTCGAAGCCCTCGACGTACTTCAAAATGATCACTTCCTGCTGCTCGGCAGTCAAGCGGCGCATGGCCTGCGCCAGCGCCCGATAGGCGATCACGTCCCTGGTCGACTCGTCGATCGCCACATCGAACTCGGCGGCGTCGAACGAGACTTCGCTGCGCCGCGCGCTCCGCCAGTAATCGATCACGCGCGCATTGGCGATCCGATACAGCCACGCCGCGAAGGGTGCGCCGCGATCCTCGTACGTCGCCAGCCCTTCCAGTGCGCGCGTGAAGACCTCACTGGTCAGGTCTTCGGCGACGTGCTCGTCGCCCACGCGCAGCAACGCATATCGAAAGATCAGATCGACGTGCCGCCGATACAGCTCGGTGAATGCTTGCTCGTCGCGCTGCTTGGCGCGTCGAATCAGATGCCGCTCGTCAGAGTTATGCACGAAAACCCCGGCCGTCATCGCTCATGCGCCTCGTCGATATCGATCATCTCAGAGGTTCGCACGGGCGCTGCCTACCGTCTGGCAGGCAGCCACTCGCGACGGCTTTCGTGCACCCATTATACCGGTTTCCCCCCCATTCCGATACGGCTTTGGTACACCAATCCCACACGGTTCAAATACAACGACCAAGCGGCGCAAATTCAAAATCATCCCATAACTCAAAAGCCTCATCATCTTGGTCGATCGGGCGCATCTTGTTATGCGCTCGTTATGGCGATCCCATATCGCGACACGGGTGTGCGCGGTGTAAGAGGTGCGGACATGTAGACGCAAGACATGACTGGAGAATTGATCGTGCAGCCATCACCGAAATCGCGCGCACCAGCCACACACCACCCTGAACGTGGGCAGGGATTGGTTGAGTTCGCCCTCGTTCTTCCACTCTTGCTCGCCTTGACGCTCGGCATCATCGACTTTGGGCGAATGTTCTTCATTTACAGTGAAGTGTCCAGCGCTGTGCGCGAAGCGATCCGCTACAGCGCAGTCAATCCATTCGCCTGCCAGCAGATTCGCGACCGTGCCAGTTCGACGCTCACGCTCACCAACGTGAGAAGCATCGACCTGACCATCTCGTTCGACGACGGGCAGACGACGAAATGGACTTACCCGGAAGACTGCTCAGAGGAGCCGCCCGATGGCCTGGTCAGCAGGGGCGATCGTATCACGATCCGCGCCGCCACCCACGTGAACCTGATCACGGCTGACATCATTGGGCCGATTGTCCGGCAGTCGTTCGGCGCGATGCCGATCGAATACGAATCGTCGCGGACGATCATCCCGGCTGAAGGCATCGAGACCGGCCCGACCAGCACCCCCTTGCCCACGCGGACACCGCCACCTGGCGCGTCGCCGACACCGACGAACACGCCGACGAATACGCCGACGAACACGCCGCAGCCGCCAGAGCCGCCCTACCCGTTCAACGCGGTGATTCGGTGCCAGAATGGGCAGGTCGATTTCACATGGGACCCGGTACCCGACGCGGCGATTTATCGCATTTACCGCTACGACACGGGCGGCTTGATCGCGCAGACCACCTCATCGCAGTGCAACAACTGCGATGATCTCGGTGCGTCGCAGACACGCTCGTACTACATCGTCGCGGTCAACGCGGGAGGCGCAAGCGTGCCATCCGAGGTGAGCACCGTCACTTGCGGAGCCGGCGCGACGGACACGCCCCTGCCGACGAACACGCCGACGGATACGCCGACGCCCACCCACACGCCGACAAATACGCCGACGCCGACGAATACCCTGACGCCCTCGCCTACGCTGACGCCTCGCCCGTCACGCACGGCGACGCCTTCGCCCACGGCCTGCCTGGTGACACCGTGCCCCCCGACGCCGACGCTCACTGGCAGCGAGACACCGACCGTGACGCCTACGCCGACTGAGGCGCTTGCCTTGAAGATCGCCTTCGAGCCGGGTTACCCGTCGCGCAAGACGACCGGCCCCAACAAACAGTTCTGGGTCAAAGTCCGGGTGACTAATCCGGTGGACTATCCTTTGTTCGATGCGACGGTCACCCTTGTCGAGCCGACCTCGTTTGCTGGTATCGTCCTGACTCACCTGGGTAACGGCGTATACGGCCTGAATGGAACGTGCTTCGGGGGCAGCACGAACTCGGACACGTTTATCCGCGTGCGCGCGGAGCGCGCCAGTTACAGCCCGGCCGAGGTCAGCGCCTGGACCGACAGCAACCCGGCTTCGAGTACCTGCCCCTGAGGAGAGGATGATGATCAAGCGCTTTCTCTCGCTTCGATGGCGTCGCCTGCGCCGCTCCGGTGAGACCGGCCAGAGCCTGGTGGAGTTCGCACTGATGCTGCCGTTCCTGCTGCTCATGCTGATGGGCACGCTGGATGTGGGCCGCCTGTATTTTGCGTATGTCGCGATTCAGAATGCCGCCGGCGAGGGCGCGCTGTACGCAGCCATTCACCCGAACTGCATTCACGCCAGCGACGGGCCGGACTGCGCCGACCCCAATAACGCCGAGTACCGCGCCAGGCACGAGAGTCCGGCGGGCGGCATCGACTGGCGGCGCACCACCGTCGAGGTGGAACCGGTCGATCGCAGCGGCCTGCGCGAAGGCGATCCGATCACCCTCATCGTCCACTATGACTACTACATCTTGACGCCGGTCATCAGCCCGCTGGTCAAGGACGGTAAACTGCAACTGACCGCGCGCGCCGTCCAAAACGTGATCGACCTCGAAAAGTAACTTGCCGGACCCGCCCGATCCTGAAGGTCGAGCCGGTCGAAGGAGTCCTGCCATGTCTCGTGTCCCACAACAGTCTTCCGAAACCGAAAGCGGCCAGGCCATTGTGTTGCTGGCCCTCGCGGCGATCGGCCTGCTGGCCTTCGTCGCGCTGGCGATCGACGGCGGCAATGCGCTGACCGAGCGCCGCCGCGCGCAGAACGCCGCCGACGCGGGTGCGCTGGCCGGTGCGCGAACGTTGTGGCTGCAACGCACCGCCTCGAACGAATTCGAGACGCCGGTGCTGCAAGCCATCAACACCGCCGCCGAAGCCAATGGTATCGAAGATACCGACGGCGCGGCAGGTAATCACGTCAACGGCAACGTCGAGGCGTTTTACACCGACCGCGATGGCAATGTGCTGCCGGGCGCGAGCGAAGTCGGCGCGCTGGGCGTCATCCCACCTGCGGCGCAAGGCGTGCGCGTCGTGGCGCGTCGCGATTTTGGTTCGTTCATCGCCAACATCATCGGTCGCGCCAGGCTGGCCGCCGACGCCGACGCGACCGCCGTGTACATTCCGCCGACGGGTTGCGGCGACTACGCCATCTATGCCAGCTGCACGGGCGACTGCAAGCAGAATGCGCTCAAAGCAACGGGGTCGGGCATTACCATCAACGGCGGCGGCATCCACTCCAACGCCGACATCCTGATCAGCGGCGGCGGGCAAGGCATCGGCATCAACGACGGCTTCATCGAGTACGGCACCGAGTGCAACGGCTGCGACAAGAAAATCACGACCAACAACGGAGCCGTGCCCACACAGGTCGAGCCTTTCGATCGAGGATCGCTGTGGGACCTGGAGGACTTTCAGCCGGGCGGTTCGGCGGCCGTCCTGGCGGGCGGCCAGTATCACTACGTGAACGGCGATCTGGACGAGCTGAGCGGCGATGGGCTGTACTACGTCACCGGCGACATCCAATTGCACGCCCCGGTCGGAAACGTGACGCTCGTCGCCGAGGGCGAGATCAAGCTCAGCGGCAGCGCCAACATCCACACGTTCAACCAGCAGTGGCCGCTGCTGTTCTCGAACTCCAGCGACACTTCGCCCGGCGCGATCGACATCTCTGGCTCCGACGCGCAGTGGACCGGCTTCCTGTACGCGCCGAACGGCCTGGTGTCGATGAGCAATGCCAGCAACTCGACGATGTCCGGCGCGATCTTCGCCCACGAAGTGAACCTGTCCGGCGCGAGCATCTTCATCAATTATGACCCGGCCTACTGCCCGCCCATGCGCGCGCGGGTGATTCTGCTGAAGTAGCGCAAGAAGAGACCCGCCCGCAACGGTGGTCACGCACGGGGTCACTTGCATTGGGCCGCTCGATGCAAGTGACCCCGTCATGTGTAGAGGCATGCCAATAGATTCCAAACGATACGTCAACTGCCCGCCAACAGTAGGGTCAGCCGTATGATGCTAAAGTAGCACCAGATCGAGAACCACTGAGGGAGCCGTTCGATGCGTTTCTGGATTCGGTTGATTCCGACCTGCGCCGGTCTGTTCATCGCCTTTGCGCTGATCGCGTTGTTGCAGATCGATCTGGCTGAAGCGGCCACGCGGTCCGTTGTGCACACTAGCGTGAGCGACTTCAACCGTGGCACGTTCTATCGCACCGGTTTGAGCCAGCAGGACGACGGCGAGGTGACGCTGCTCACGGTCGGCATCGCCGGGCAATGGATCACTACGACCAACGCGACCCACTTCGTGCCACGCTCGGAACACGCGGCCACTATCGCCAACGATCGTATCTACGTCTTCGGCGGCCGGGCGGCGGCAAACACACTCACGTCGATCCAGTATGCGACGATCAACACCCTCACCCACGACCTGAGCAACTGGGTCACGGCGACGAACTCGCTGAGCAGCCTGTACCTGGGCGGCATTTCAGCACTCAGCGCCGCGACGCTCGACGGTTACGTGTATCTGATCGGCGGTTACTCATCTGATGAGGCCATCGGCATCACATCGACCGTAGCCTTCGCGGCGATTCAGCCCGATGGCACACTCGGATCGTTCAGTAAGACGGCGGCCCTGCCCCAACGACTCAGCCGCAGTGAAGCGATCGTGCTGAATGGATACCTGTACGTGATCGGCGGTCGAGGTCCCGACAGTGCGGGTCGCAACACGGTGTATTACACTCAGCCCGACCCCCTGACGGGAGCCATTTCCGAATGGCTCACCGCGACGGCCGCGCTGCCGTACAAGGTGTTCGGCCACGAAGCCTTCGCCGCCAACGACTATCTGTACTTCGCCGGGGGCATCTCGAACACCGCCGCGGTGAGCGGCGTCGTCCCCTACGTGTATTATGCTTTGCCGTTGACCGGCACAGGCGACATCACGGCGGGTGGCTGGATTTCCACGGAGGTCATGCCCTTCCCGCTGTACGAGGCGGCAGGCGCATCGTTCGGCGGGCAGTTGTACTCGACCGGCGGATCGGCCTCGGCGCAACTGACCGGCAATCCCTCCGATTACGTGGGCGCGGCCCTGCCGCTCGATAGTGGCGCTGTCGTGACGTGGGTCAATACCAGCCTGATCTACCCGGCGCGCTTCGCACACGCCGCCGTCGTCGACGGCACGGGCTGGATTTACCTGATCGGCGGCACGGTGGGATCGAATCAGCCGATCACCACGTCGATCATCAACGCCGGCGCGACGACCGGCGTGGGCGGATCGGCTTACGCGCAATTCGGTCGATACACTTCATCGATCATCGACCTGAGAAAGAACTACACGCTGCAACATCTGCAATGGACGGCTGATCTGGCGGACACCTCAAGTGTATCCCTCACCATGCGCTATCGATACCGGACGAGCAGCGGTGTCTGGTCGAGCTGGTCCCCGTCACTGGCGTCGATCAACGCAGCCGGAATGAACACGACGACCTACGCCCTGACCCAGACGGCCCGCTACGTCCAATACGAAGCCGCATTCACCTCGACGAACGGATTGGCGACGCCGATTTTGAGCCGCGTCGACGTGCAGTACGATCAACCTGATCCACCTCAGTTCCTGAAGGCAAGCGACCCGGCCAGCGGCGGATCGGTTCAGCCCGGCACGCGCATCACCTACACCTTGCGCTACAGCAACACCGGCGAATCGATCTTCCACAACGTCGTCATCAGCGATCGCGTGCCGATCAGCACAACCTATGTGCCCGGCTCGATCTTCGCTTCGCCGGGCGTGATCGCCGACGCCAGCGGGAATCCATACCTGGTCTGGCAGGTGGGCACCCTCCAGCCACATACCGGCGGCGAGGCCGGCTACGTCGTGACGATCGATGGCGACGTGCCGGAAGGCGCGCAGATTCAGAACATCGCCGATCTCATCAGCGATGAGGCGGATACACAATCGACCGCCGCCATCCACACGGTCGGCACGCCGCCGACTCTCATCAAGTCCGCCGTTACCTCTGCGCCGGGCCAGGCCGGATCGACCGTGCAGCCAGGCGATCGCATCACCTATACATTGACCTATTCGAATCCAAGCGATGCGCGAGCACTGACCGGCGTAGTGATCACGGACCAACTTCCGCTCCACCTGAACTACGTCACCTGGTTCGGCGTGGTCGCGCCCGACACAAGCCTGCTTGGCTCCAGTCGAACGCTGCGCTGGAACATCGGCAGCGTGCCGGCGCGGTCGGGCGGCAGCGTCGGGTTCGTCGCGATCGTGGCCGCCAGCGCGCCGGACAGTTCGTCGATTGCCAACTCGGCGCAGATCGACGGCAACGAAATTGCCCCTCAAAACAGCAACATCAGAGCGCTCGATGTGAAGTATCGCTTCGATTTGTCGCTGTCCAAGACGGATGGCCTCCTCACAGCCTCGGCCGGTGATCGCTTGACGTACACACTGCGCATCACCAACACAGCAGCCTATCCGGTCACTGCGACCGGCGTCATCATCACCGACTATCTCGAACCCGGCCTGCCCGGCCTGACGGCAACCGTTTTGTCCTTCGCAGGCGGCACACCCGGCTGGTCGTTCGTCGAGGTCGATGCCGGTGGGAATCAGGTCTACGCCTATCCGATCGGCGCACTCGGCCCCAATCAGAGCCGGGCGATCACGATGGCCGTGCAGATCACAGGCACACTGCCGCCTGGCGTGCTGGCCGTCCGCAACTCTGCCGAAGCCTCGGATGACGGCCTGAGCGGTATCGAAGTGGATCCGAGCAATCAAAGCGCCAGCGACACCGACGTCGTCGCCGGCCCCGACCTCGCCGTGACCGGGATGCGGCTGGTGTCTCGGTCGGGCTTACGGGTAACCATCGCCGTCACCGTCACGAATGAGGGCAAAGATGCCACGCAAGGCCCGCCGGCCACGGGCGGCTGGTTCGGCTCCGATCTGTACGTCAAATCGGTGGGCGATCCGCCGCCATACGGGCCGGGCGATCGATACCTGGGTGTTTGCCCGACGCCCACCAATTACTGCCCTTCCGACCTCCGCCCGGATTTGTATCGAATCACCAAGTCCTATGGCGGAGAAGGGCTTGCGCCCGGCGAGTCCACGACGCTGATGTATACCTACGAACTGCCGGCGGAAGACGTGTACTGGCTGTACGCACAGGCCGACACGTTCTGGGGCCAGGGCACGTCCGAGTTTGGCACGTCGGCGAATGGCCGGATCGTCGAGGGCGATGAGAGCAACAACATCTACGGCCCGCTGATCATTGACGTGAGCGATTTCCGCGTGTTCCTGCCTGCCGTGCTGAAGAACCGCTAATACCCCTCGGCGTAAGTTTGCCTACAGATGTCACACTGAGCCGCGCAGCGGCGAAGAGTCTCGCGCTGTGGTCGTGAGATGCTTCGCGCCTTCGGCGCTACCCAGAGACTTGGGCCGTTGCCAGCGCCCGCCGATGAACTCGACGGGCTACCGCGCCGCGTCGGATGAATCCGACTAGCCCGATTCATCGGGCGCAGCCAAGTAGCGCGGCGAATTCATCGCCGCGCGGCGACGTGGCCGGCACGTTTCTGGCTTCAAGCATATCGCCACCCGGCGATGTGGGATTCTCAG
>DATBWU010000402.1:0-4303 GCA_036514635.1 Anaerolineae bacterium
GCGTCTTAAAAGTCCATTTCGCCGTCATTCTGAGGCGCGAAGCGCCGAAGAATCTCCATGTTTGCGCCGAAAAACGAGATTCTTCGCTCGCTGCGCTCGCTCAGAATGACATCACCAGAGAGTTTTAAGACACTCTCTCACCTCTGAAGTCTTTGCTTTCTGTGCAAAGATTTCACCGCAGAGCGCGCAGAAGGCGCAGAGATTTTTAGGGGATGCTCAGCGTTCTCTGCGTTCTCGGCGGTTAGTTCCCTTGTTGGCTCCGGCTCGTCCGGGTTAGGGGGTCGCGATGAAGATACCAGACCGGCGCTCTGACAGTAATCCGCGTACTCACGTCTCAGAGCGGCGACGTAAGCCATTTCAGCTTCGACCGGCACCGCGTTGTAAACCTTGACAACCTCCAACAACTCGCGCCCGATGCCGGCGACCGGTTCTTTGCCCGCCTCGCAGAACTGCTTGAAGATGAGCGGTAAGGCGACCAGCGTCACGCTGTGCCCGTCGATGTTGACGTTCTGAACGGGAACGCCCGATCCGCACGAGCACGTCGCTTCGGTCTGCGGCTGCGGCGCGTCCTCGATGCTCGCGCCCGCACGCCGGCTCCAGCGCTTGTTCAGCAGATCGTCCACTAATGCTGCGACCCGATCGGCGGTGGCATCCACCGCCTGCCGACCGGCTTCATTCAAGCGACGCCGGCCTTCGATCGATCCAACGCCGATCTCGGCGGCCAGATCGCTCACCACGACACTGGCGGCGGGTCTATTGGAATACTGCTCGGTCGCGCGCGCGGCGCAGCACTTGTCGCAGCCGTCGATCGCGATCGTGGGATAGAACCGGGCAAAGGCGCGATCACCCTCGCCACCGGCTAGAAACAGCGGCAGACAGATCGTCACTGTATCGCCAGGGCGCAACTGCTCCAACACTCTCAGCGCGGCCAGGCGCGTGACGGTGCCCTCGGCCATCTCTTCGCCAGAGCAGGCCACAATGCCGACTTTCTTTCGAGGCAACTCAGGCATCTCCCGTACCTCCAGACTGCTCACGAAGAGAGTCCACGACTGCTGCTATCTCATCCGCCAGCGCGCGCGCCAGTTTTAGACCGCCCTCGTTCAACTCGGCGATGCCCTGCGGCTTGAAGTCGCGGTAGCGTCGATACACATCCAGCACGTCGAAGTCTTTCGCCAGCGTCCCGCCACTTTGCTTGACCATCTTCGTCGCACAGGCCAGTTTACAGCCGTCGATCGTCACCGCCGGGTGGCTCGCCACAGCAGCGCGCGCATCTTCGTCGCCCAGAACGAGCAGCGACAGGGCGACAAGTTGCGTCTCATCCAAGCGCAGGTCTTCGGTGACCAGGTAAGCGGCCTCACGGCTCACCGACCCGTACGTCTTGCCGATGCCGCTGCACGGCACGATCAGGACTCGCCCTTCGTCCGTCATGATCGAGTCTCCTCTTCGGCCTGACCTTTCATCAGGTCGAAATACACCCACGGATCGAGCAGCCGCGCGCGATCGGCTTCCCAGTCGGGACAGTCGATCAGCGCCAGCCAGCCCTCGCCGTAGGGGGCCTGGTTAATCGCTTCGGGTGAGGATGCGAGGTTCGGATTCACTTCGACAATCGAGCCACTCACGGGTGAGGCCAAACTGATGTTGACTTTGATGGTTTCGATCTCGGCAAACTCGTCCCCGGCGCTCAAGACTGTGCCCACCGGCTTGACTTCGGCAAAGGCTGCGTCGCCGCTGCGCTGCTGCACGAAATCGGACAGGCCGACGCGTACCCGGCTGCCCTCCGCCTTTGCCCACACACCTTCGGCGCTGTAGGCGCGATCGATCGCGACACGGAAGGTGAACTTGTCAACTGTGATTTCCAGATACTCAGGCATGGTGAACCTCGGCGTTTGACGCTTCAAGTTCGGCAACACATTGGGGACAATTGCACTGACCGCGCGGGGGAGTTAGCGTGACGTTCGCGGAGCGCACCATGTCGGGCGCACAGATCATCTCGCGCGCCCGGTCGAGCAGATTCAGCAATTGAGGATCGCTCATTCGGTAATACACGCGCAGCCCCTCTTTGCGCGTGGCGACCAAGCCGGCCTGGCGCAGCGCCATCAAGTGCTGCGAGACGTACGCCTGCCGCCGGCGCAGCGTGGCCTGGATGTGGCACACGCACACTTCGCCATTGCGCAGCAATTCGAGGATTTGCAGGCGCATCGGGTGTGCTATCGCAGCAAACAGATTCGCCTGGACAGCGTATAACGATGGGGCTTTCTTCATGTGGAGTCCTATATTCAAAAATCCGAATATTAGGATAGACCACCCTACGCGCGGGCGCGAGTGAGGAATGTCACTACGGCGGAGTGTCAACCGGCGCTGTCGGCCGAAGGGAGGGTGAAGCAAAATGCTGCGCCCTGGCCGGGGATGCCCGCGCTCTCGGCCCAGATGCGGCCTCCGTGCGCTTCGACGACGTGCTTGGCGATCGCCAACCCCAGCCCGGTGCCGCCGCCGGCGCGCGCACGATCAGCCCGGAAAAAACGCTCGAAGACGCGGGGCAAATCGTCGCGCACGATGCCCGGTCCGCTGTCGATCACCTCGATCATCACGTCGCCGTCCAGCAGGCGAGCGCGCAACATGATTCGGCCTTCCGGCGGCGTGAACTTGATCGCGTTGTGCAGCAGGTTGCCCAGCGCACGGCTCACCAGTTCTGCGTCCGCCAGCACCATCATGCCCGGATCGACTTCGACATCGAGCGTGTGTCGCTTGCGCCTGGCTTGCGGTGTCAGGCGATCCACCACCTCGGCGACCAGGTCGGCCGCCCGGGTCGGCACCATGCGCACCGGCGTCCGCCCCGATTCGATCTGCGCCAGGTCGAGCAATTCCTGCGCCATCTGCTGCAGCGTTTCCACTTCCACCTGAATCTTGCCAAGCAAAGCGGAAGCCTCAACCGGATCGTGTGCCGCGCCGGACAGCAGTGTTTCGAGCAGCAGGCGGATCGACGTGAGCGGGGTGCGCAGCTCGTGCGAGATGTTGGCGACGAAGTCGCGCCGGGCGCGACCCAGCCGTTGCAGTTCCGACACGTCGCTCAGCGCCAGCACCGCGCCGCCCTCGAAGGCGGCAGCGCGCACGCGGAAGGGACGATCGGCGATGGGGATGACGCGGTCCAGCTCGTCGCGCGCACCGCCCGACGTGTGCCCGGCGGCGAGCGCGTCGGCGGCCAACTGATCGATCTCGCCGGAGCGCGTGAACGCGATCAGGCTGCGCCCTCCGACCGATTCGTCCATCCCGAACAACTCACGCGCGCCGGGCGTGGCGTAGGTCACGTGCAGGTCGTGATCGACGACGACGATCACCTCGAGCACCGCCAGCCCCAACGCAGTGAGTTGCGCTTCGGCCCGCCGCGCGCGCGCGATCTGCTCCTCGCGCTCGCGCACCAGCGCCAGGTGCTCGCGCCGCAGGCGGTCGATTTCGCGCTGCGATCGTCGCCACGCCGCGAAGCCAATCGCCGCGACGATCAGGACAAACACGATCCAGAACAGTGCTTCGTTCATCCTTCAAACCGGTAGCCGACGCCGCGCACCGTGGTGATGCGCCTGGGCTGCGACGGCGTGTCCTCCACTTTTTCGCGCAGCCAGCGAATGTGCACATCGACGGTGTGGCTATCGCCGACGTAATCGTAGCCCCACACTTGCGTCAGCAGCAGATCGCGTGAGAGCACCGCGCCCTTGTTGCGCACCAGCTCGGCCAGCAAATCAAACTCCTTGTGCGTCAGGCGCAACTCGGTGTCCGCGCGGAAGGCCCGGCGGGCGATCAGGTCGAGGTGCAGATCGCCGCTTTGCAAGCGGGTGCGCGTGCGGCGGCTCCCGCTGTCGACGCGGCGCAGGTTGGCCCGCACCCGCGCCACCAGCTCGCCGAAGCTGAATGGCTTGACCACGTAGTCGTCCGCGCCGATCTCCAACCCGACGATCTTGTCCATCTCCGTGCCGCGCGCGGTGAGCATGACGATTGGCACGTCGCTCTCCTTGCGCAGCACGCGACCCACCGACAGGCCATCCATCTCGGGCAGCATGAGATCGAGGATGATCAGGTCGGGGTTCTTCTCGCGGGCCAGTTCAAGCCCTTCCACGCCGTCGGCAGCGGTCAGGACCTCGAAGCCCTCGGCTTTGAAGTTGCGCGCCAGCGTCTCGCGCACGGTGGTTTCGTCTTCGACGATCAAAATGGTCGTCATAGTTTCCGCCTACGGTTATCCGACAAAGGACGAAGGACGAATGCCGTCGGGCCGGCTTGCGGCCTTCGTCTTTCGTCATCGGTCTTCCGCCTT
>DATBWU010000403.1:0-6268 GCA_036514635.1 Anaerolineae bacterium
GCGTCTTAAAACTCTCTGGTGATGTCATTCTGAGCGAGCGCAGCGAGCGAAGAATCTCGTTTTTCGGCGCAAACATGGAGATTCTTCGGCGCTTCGCGCCTCAGAATGACGGCGAAATGGACTTTTAAGACGCTCTCTTAGGAATCTTGGCGTCCTTTGCGTTCTTTGCGGTTCAGTTCCCGTCAGAGCCGGGAGACCCGGAATAACGCAAATGACTTCTGTCCTGCAAAACTGGACAGGTGTCATCCAAAACAGTGGCTTATGTCACTGAGTGATTGCATTGGAAGGGTGTAATTTGTTTCGGAACCAATCCGAGAAGGCTCAGGTTCAATTTGATCGTATTTCGCAGGAGGCACATCGATGAGTCGTGAAATGGTCACGATAGACGGCAACGAAGCGGCCGCCTACGTCGCATATCGAATCAATGAAGTCATCGCCATTTATCCGATCACGCCTTCGTCCGCCATGGGCGAATGGTCCGATACGTGGTCGGCGGCGAGCGTGAAGAACATCTGGGGCACGGTTCCTTTCGTGCAGGAGATGCAGAGCGAGGGCGGTGCAGCCGGGGCCGTCCACGGCGCACTCCAGACCGGCGCGCTGTGCACCACCTTCACTTCGTCGCAGGGCCTGCTGTTGATGATCCCCAACATGTACAAGATCGCGGGCGAGCTGACCTCGACCGTGTTCCACGTCGCGGCGCGGTCGCTGGCGGCGCAAGGCTTGTCGATCTTCGGCGACCACTCCGACGTGATGGCGACGCGCGGCACCGGTTGGGCGATGCTATGCTCGAACTGCGTGCAGGAAGTGATGGACTTCGCGCTGATCGCGCAAACCGCCGCGCTCGAAGCGCGTGTGCCGTTCATTCACTTCTTCGACGGCTTCCGCACCTCGCACGAGGTGATGAAGATCGAGCAACTGACCGAAGACGACTTGCGCGCGATGATCGACGAGAACCTGGTGCGAGCGCACCGCGCGCGCGCTCTCTCGCCCGATCGGCCCGTCATGCGCGGCACGGCGCAGAACCCCGACATGTACTTCCAGGCGCGCGAGACCGTCAACCCCTACTACAAAGTGACGCCGGCCATCGTGCAGAACGCGATGGACAAGTTCGCCGAGCTGGTCGGGCGACAATACCACCTGTTCGAGTATGACGGCGCGTCCGACGCCGAGCGCGTGATCGTGATGATGGGCTCCGGCGCGGAGACGGCGCAGGAGACGGCCGAGTATCTGAATGCGCGCGGCGAAAAAGTGGGATTGGTGAAGGTGCACCTGTATCGCCCGTTCTCGGTCGAGCATTTCGTCGCGGCGCTGCCGCCCACCGTCAAGGCGATTGCCGTGCTCGACCGGACGAAAGAGCCGGGCGCGGCGGGTGAGCCGCTGTACCTAGACGTGAACACCGCTCTCAACGAGGCGTTGATGAACGGTTCCACGGCGAAGTTCCACCGGCCGCGCGTCATCGGCGGGCGCTACGGCTTGGGGTCGAAGGAATTCACGCCGGCGATGGTCAAGGCCGTGTTCGACGAGCTCGCCAAGCCCAAGCCCAAGAATCACTTCACTGTCGGCATCACCGACGACCTGTCGAACACCAGCCTGGAGGTCGATCCGGCTTTCAGCATCGAATCGCCGGACGTGGTGCGCGCCATGTTCTTCGGCCTCGGTTCCGACGGCACGGTTGGCGCGAACCGGAACTCGATCAAGATCATCGGCGAAGAGACGCCCAACTACGCGCAGGGCTACTTCGTGCTGGACTCGAAGAAATCGGGCACGCTCACCACCTCGCATTTGCGCTTCGGCCCGAAGCCGATCCATGCGCCCTACCTGATCCAATCGGCCAACTTCATCGCCTGCCATCAGTGGCTATTCCTGGAGAAGTACGACATCCTCAAGAACGCCATGCCGGGCGCGGTTTTCCTGCTGAATAGCGTCTACGGCCCCGACGAGGTGTGGGACAAACTGCCGCGCCCCGTGCAGCAGCAGATCATCGACAAGAAGCTGAAGTTCTACGTGATGGACGGCTACAAAGTGGCCGAAGAGACGGGCATGGGCGGGCGCGTCAACACCATCATGCAGACGGCGTTCTTCGCCATCAGCGGCGTGCTGCCCCGGGACGAAGCGATCGACAAGATCAAGTACACCATCAAGAAGACCTACGGCAAGCGCGGCGAGGCCGTGGTGCAGCAGAACTACGCGGCGGTCGATGCGGCGCTGGCTCACCTGCATGAAGTGAAGGTGCCGGATCGAGTCACCAGCACCATCGAGATGCGGCGGCCTGTGCCCGCGGCCGCGCCCGCCTTCGTCCAGAACGTGACGGCCAAGATGATCGCCGGGCTGGGCGACGAGCTGCCGGTCAGCGCACTGCCCGCCGACGGCACGTATCCCACCGCCACAAGCCAGTGGGAGCGGCGCAACATCGCGCTGGAGATCCCGGTGTGGGACGAAGCGACGTGCATCCAGTGCGGCAAATGCGTGCTGGTCTGTCCGCACGCCGTCATCCGGGCGAAGGTCTACGATCCGAAGCATCTGGCTGGCGCACCCGAGACGTTCAAGAGCGCGCCCGCGCGCTGGAAGGAATTCAAGGACTCGGTTTACACCCTGCAAGTCGCGCCGGAAGACTGCACCGGCTGCTCGTTGTGCGTGGAAGTCTGCCCGGCCAAGAACAAGAGCGAGACGCGACTCAAGGCGATCAACATGGCTCCGCAGTTGCCGCTGCGCGAGAGCGAAGCGAAGAGCTGGGAGTTCTTCCTGGGCCTGCCGGACGTCGATCGCACCGCGTTGAATGTAGCGACCGTGAAAGATTCGCAACTGCTCCAGCCGCTGTTCGAGTTCTCCGGCGCGTGCGCCGGCTGCGGCGAGACGCCGTACCTGAAGCTGGTCAGCCAGTTGTTCGGCGACCGCGCGGTCGTCGCCAACGCCACCGGCTGCTCGTCGATCTACGGCGGCAACCTGCCCACCACGCCGTGGGCAAAGAATAAAGACGGGCGCGGCCCGGCCTGGTCGAACTCGCTGTTCGAAGATAATGCCGAGTTTGGGCTTGGCTTCCGGCTGACGCTCGACAAGCAGAACGAGTTCGCCCGCGAGTTGATCCAGAGAGTGCGGGGAGAGATCGGCGAGGAGCTGGCCGGCGCGCTGCTCAACGCCGACCAATCGACCGAAACCGGCCTCCGCGAGCAACGCGAGCGGGTCGCCCTGCTCAAGGCGAAGCTGATCGGCGTGGAGTCGCTCGACGCCAAGGACCTGCTCAGCCTGGCCGACCTGCTGGTGAAGAAGAGTGTGTGGATCGTCGGCGGCGATGGCTGGGCCTACGACATCGGCTACGGCGGCCTGGATCACGTCCTGGCGTCGGGCCGCAACGTCAACATCCTGGTGCTCGATACCGAAGTCTATTCGAACACCGGCGGGCAGGCGTCCAAGTCGACGCCGCGCGGCGCGGTGGCGAAGTTCGCCGCAGGTGGCAAGCCGTTGCCCAAGAAGAACCTGGCGCAGTTGGCGATGACCTACGGCAACGTGTACGTCGCGCAGGTGGCGATGGGCGCAAACGACGCGCAGACGATGAAGGCGTTCGTCGAGGCCGAAGCCTACAACGGCCCCTCGCTGATTATCGCCTACGCGCATTGCATCTCGCACGGCATCGACATGGCGAAGGGCATGGATCAGCAAAAGCTTGCGGCGCAGACCGGCTACTGGCCGGTGTTCCGCTACAATCCAGACCTGGCGAAGGCCGGTCAGAATCCGCTGGTGCTCGATTCCAAGCCGCCGTCGCTGCCGGTCGAGAAGTACATGTACAACGAGACGCGCTTCAAGATGCTGACGCAGAGCAACCCGGAAGTTGCCAAGCAGCTGCTCGTCGCCGCGCAGGAGGACGTGAACCGACGCTGGCAGATGTACGAGCAGTTGGCCACCATGAACTTCACGGCGAATGGGAATGGGTCTAAGAAGTGAGGAGTAAAACGTAACGAGTAAAACGTAATTACGTTTCACGTTTTACGCTTTACGTTTCCCGTTTTACCTCGATGGAGGGCGACCCATGATCGATTTGTCTACGACCTACCTGGGTTTGACGCTCAAGAATCCCCTCGTGCCGTCGGCGTCGCCGTTATCCCGATCGCTCGACAACCTGCGCCGCATGGAAGACCACGGAGCATCGGCGGTGGTGTTGTATTCGCTGTTCGAGGAGCAGATTACGCACGAGAGCCTCGAGCTCGATCATTATCTTTCGTACGGTACGGAAAGTTTCGTCGAGGCGCTGAGTTACTTCCCCGATCTGGCGCACTACAACATCGGCCCCGAACAATATCTGGAGCACATCCGCAAGGCTAAAGCCGCGTTGGGCATTCCGGTGATCGGCAGCCTGAACGGTGCCTCGACCGGCGGCTGGACGCGCTACGCTAAACTGATCGAACAGGCCGGCGCAGACGCGCTGGAGTTGAATGTCTATTACATTCCGACCGACCTCGACTTGAGCGGCGTGCAGGTCGAGCAGATGTACGTCGATCTGGCGCGCGACGTGAAGGCCAGCGTCCAGATTCCGGTCGCGATCAAGATGGGTCACTTTTTCAGCTCGATCCCGAACATCGCCGCGCAGCTCGATCAGGTCGGCGTCGGCGGGCTGGTGTTGTTCAACCGCTTCTACCAGCCCGACATCGATCTGGAGAACCTGGAGGTCGTGCCTAACCTGAACTTGAGCGGCTCTTACGAGCTGCGCCTGCGGCTGCGCTGGGTGGCGATCTTGTACGGGCGCATCCAGGCCGATATGGCACTGACCGGCGGCGTGCACACGGCACACGACGTGCTGAAGGCGATGATGGTCGGCGCGAAGGTGGCGATGATGACCTCCATGTTGCTGGAACACGGCACTCGGCAGTTGAGCGAGGTGTTGCTCGACTTGCAGACGTGGATGGAGCAGCACGAGTATCAGTCGATTAAGCAAATGCAGGGCAGCATGAGCCAGCGCAGCGTCGCGAACCCGGCGGCTTTCGAGCGCGCCAATTACATGAAGGTGCTCCAGTCGTTCGAGATGCGAACGATTTAGAACCTCGCTGCTGCAAACTCTCAAGAGAGTGTTTGAACAGAGTCGAAGTTCACCGCCGAGGCGCAGAGAACGCTGAGATTTTCTAAAGGCTTCTCTGCGATCTCAGCGTCTCTGCGGTGCAAACTCGATTTTCCCAGAGTCTTCTAAGGAAGAAACCTCCCGTTGGCTATGGAGCCGGCGGGAAGTTTTTTGTTTGTGCTACAATCGACTCGTGCAACCAACCCGCCAACCCGCCAACCCGCCAACTGACCAACCTAAGAAACCTCGTCGTATTAAGCGTCTCGGCCTGCACGGCCCCGCTCCAATGCCGGAAGCCGGCCGGCGCATCATGGCCTTTCATTTCGCGCGACTGCGGAAACTGGAAAGCAAAGTGGCGCGGGCTGACGAGGAGGCCATCCACGACATGCGCGTGGCGATCCGCCGCCTGCGCGCCGCGTTCCGCATCGCCGGGCCATACTTCAAGCGCAAGACGATCCGATCGTTCCGGGCCGACCTGCGCCAACTGGCCGACGCGCTCGGCGCGGCCCGCGACCTCGACGTGATCATTGCGCATGGCTCAGCCTTCGCCCAGCGCCAGCCGCCCGCCGCGCCGAAACTCGACGTGTGGCTGGATCATCTCCGCGCGCGTCGCGCCGACGCGCAGCGCAACCTGCTGGATCATCTGGCGAGCAAGCAGTTTGCCAAATTCGCCGAAGCCTTCGAGGCGTTCGTCGCCGGGCCGGAGACTGCGCTCGAGCCGGGCGATCATCCAGCCGGGCCGTCCCGCGTGTGCGACGTGATCCCGGCGGCGATCTGGACGCAGTACAGCATCGTACGATCGTATGAAGCAGTCGCTAATCCACCGCTGGAGTCGCTGCACGCGCTGCGGATCGAGTTCAAGCGGCTGCGGTATCTGCTGGAGTTCTTTCGAGAGGTACTGGGCAGGGGTGCAGACCGGTTAATCGAGCTGACTGTCCGCGCGCAAGATCATCTCGGCCTGCTCAACGATGCCGTCGTGGCGTCCCGGTTGATCGGCGAGTTCCTCGCTCAGCACGCCACGTCCGGCATGTCGGCAGGCGACCTGGCGGCACTCGTCGCGTACCTGTCCGAGCTTCAGAGCGAAATCCAGGCTCGCCGCGATCAGTTCCCGGAGATGTGGCGTGAGATCACGGACAAATCGTTTAGAAGGCAACTGGCGAGAGTGTTGAGCAACGTGTGATCGTGAAGTCAGGACTGAGGTCACGTTGACATGCGAACAGA
>DATBWU010000404.1:0-14086 GCA_036514635.1 Anaerolineae bacterium
GGCGGCGAGACGAGCCTCTCGACGAGCATTGGAGTGCCGTCTTTGTAAGCCATGGCCGGCTGCGTTCCGGCGATGCGCAGCGTCGAGGTGATAACGGATACAGATTCGGTTGACGATGGAGCAGGTGCGCCATCGTTGGCCTGGATGAATGCAATCGGATCGAGGTAACCCGCGCCGGGTGCGGGGAAGTTGTCCGGATGAACACGGTACGTGTAGCCGCGTCCGGCGTAAAGAGTCGTCGAGTTACAGGCTGTGTACGCCCCGTAGATACTTCGACCATCCAGGAAATAGCGCAGTTCAAAGTGAAGATGCGTGTTGCTCCCCTGGCCGAGTAGTGATCCGATGCGTTGTCCCCGGAATACCAGTTGATCCTGCACGACGCTCACATCAGGCCCCAGGTGCGCATACATCGAATACAGGTCGCGACCGTCTGCCAGGCGATGCCGAACGATGACGACTTTACCGGGATAGGTGTTGTAGTTGGGATCGTACCAGGCGATTTCGCCGTCCGCGACGGCGAGCACATCGGTCGGCGTCTGATATTGCCCGTCGCTGCGGAACCAATCCACGCCGCTGTGCAGCAGGCGCGGCCAATCGACGCCGAAACAGGTGCGGCGATGCTCCAGCCCCAGGTTGCGCACACCGTAAGCCGTGTTGCTGATCGCGACGCCGTATTGCTCGCCGTAAAGTGTCGTGACCGGCACGTTGAACGGCACTTGGAACGTGGTGGCTGCGGGCGGCTCAGCATTCGGATCGACGATCGCAGCTTGCGCAGGCGGCTCCTTGCGCGGCGCGCGCCGGATTGAGTGGACGATCTGATTGAACCAGTCGTAATGCTGCGCAGGTGGCTCGATCGGCCCATCGATGCCACCGCCGAACAACCCGATGCGGATGATCACGCCATCGCCTTCGATCAGCGCGACGGCAGCGTGTTCGCCTGCCAACGGCGAGGGCCGATGTGCCAACAGCGCGGGCGTGCCGCCGATCCACTCGCTGCGCACCGTGCCAGGCGCGTCACGGCGCAGGCCGAATCGCTCGCGCGCAAACACGTCGATGGTCGTGCGATCGGGATTGTCGAATACGGTGATGATCACCCCGGCGAATTCGCCGTCCGCATTCGGGCCGGGCGGGAAGCTGATGAAGACGGTGTTGAAGCCGAGCGCGGCATCCAGGCCGGACGCGAGTATCGCCTGCGCCGGGTAGTCGATGGCATAACCGGCCTGCGCGTCAGTGTAGGTCGCCACGCCTTCGGAGGGGGGCGAGGCCGCAGCGTTTGCGGCAAGCGCGACCAGGAGCGGGATGAGTCCAAGAGGACGCTTCATACGCTGCGGGGATTATGCAATAAATGCCGACTTCAGGCGAGGGCGATTTGGTACGGGGAGCGATGGTCGCAAAGACCTGTGAGCAGTCACAAACGGAACAAAGTTACCTGTACGACTCCGCCTGTAGCGTGAACAGCCGCGCGTACGTTCTCCCCAGCGACAGCAGTTCGGCGTGCGTGCCGCGCTCGGTGATCTCGCCCTTCTCGATCACGTAGATGCGGTCGGCCATGCGCACGGTCGAGAAGCGGTGGCTGATCAGCACGGCCATCTTGTCCGAAGTGAGTTCGCGGAACTGCTGGAACACGCGCATTTCGTTCTCGGCGTCGAGTGCAGCGGTTGGCTCGTCCAGGACGATCACTTCGCAGTCGCGCATGAAGGCACGGCCCAGCGCGATCTTCTGCCACTCCCCGCCGGACAGTTCGCGCCCCTGATGCCACCAGCGACCCAGCAGTGTCTCGTAGCCCTGCGGCAGCGCGCGGATGATCGGGTCCGCGCCACTCTTTTCCGCCGCGCCGACGATGCGCGACCGGTCGTCCAGCGCCTCGATCTGGCCGAAGCCGACGTTTTCCGCCGCGGCCATGTGATAATGGACGAAGTCTTGGAAGATCACGCCGATGCGCTGGCGCAGATCGTGCAAATCGTATTCGCGCAGATCGACGCCGTCGAGCAGAATCTGGCCCTCGGTTGGATCGTACAATCGGGTGAGCAGTTTGATCAGCGTCGTCTTGCCTGCGCCGTTCGGGCCGACCAGTGCGATCTTCTCGCCGGGCCGGATCGCCAGGTTGACGTTCTTCAGCGCGAACTCGTTGTGCCCATCGTACTGGAATGAGACACCCCGAAACTCGATGCCGCGCCGGATGTCGCGCGGTGCGGACAGCGGGCGCGTGGCGACGACCATCTGCGGCTTCAGCTCGAGGAACGCGAACAGGTTGCTCATGAACAGCCCGTTCTCGTACAGATCGCTCAGACCGAAGAAGATCGCCTCGAAGGTGTTCTGGCTGGCGCGGAAGATGCCCAGGTACAGCGTCATGTCGCCGAGCGTGATCGTTCCGCCGACCGCGTTCCACACGATCCAGGCATACGAGAAGTAGTAGGTGAATGTGGCGAGCAAACCCCAGCCGAACGATGCCAGACTGCGCTTCTGGGCGATGGCCTGGTCTTCGCGCAGGAACTTCCAGAACAGATCGGCATAGCGACCCAGCAGCGGCTCGCCCAACCCGAACAGCTTGATTTCCTTCACGGCGTCGTAGTCGGTTAGCAGGTGCTCCAGGTAATACAACTTGCGCGCTTCCGGCGCGCGCCACGACAGCACGCGGAAGTTCAACTCGGCGAAGCGACTCTGCGCGATGAACGCCGGGATCGTCGCCGCGAACAGGATCAGCGCCAGCCACGGGCTGAAGCGCAGCAACAGCGCTCCGTATGAAAGCAGCGTCACCACGTTCTGGACGAGATAAAAGCCGTTGTTCACGATTTGCAGGCTGCGCCAGTCGGCCTCGCGGCGCGCGTTCTGGAGCTTGTCGTAGTATTCGGCGTTCTCGAAGTACGCCAGGTCGAGTTCCAGCGCCTTGCGGATGATGCGGCTGTTAATGCTGATGTTGATGCGCGAGTGCAGGATGTGCTCGGCGAAACTGCGCGCCTGGCTGTTGCCGGCCTGGATCACCAGCAGGATGAATTCGACAATCAGATACGGCAGCACGGCCTGTAGCCCGGCCATCGCGCCGATGTGCGCATTGATCGATGTGACGACCGTATCGACGATCAGCTTGCCGACCCACGCCTGGCTGGCTGGCAGCAGCGCGCCGATCAGCGTGCAGCCGACCATCGCCAGCGCCGATCGCGAGTGCGCTTGCCACACCAGCCCGAACGCGCGCCGCACGTTCACGGCTGCGCCTTTGACCTTCGCCCAGCGCTCGCTCAGAGTCACGCTTCGTTTCGGTTTCTGTTCAGACACGCTTCGCGTCCTTGTCCGCTGGGAGTTTTCGACGAATCCACTGACATGTCAGCGGTACGATTATATCGCGCACATGTGTCACCTGCCATCACACGCGTATGGAATCATCGGTTTTCAAGTCAAGCCACTATTGGGATGCCGTCACAGGAGCGGCGAGAGCGAGGGCGCTTCTAATCGCAAGCTTCATTACGGGGTTCCATATCCGTCAGCGTGCGAAGGTACTCCGGCGCAGGCACACCGTGAGTGGCACCGCTCTTCAGTCTCAGCAGAGCGAGGCCGCGAATGGCGTGTATGGGGATAGGGCCAATGAGCGCCGAATCGAGGCCCGGGGATTCGCCTTGCACGAAATAATGGTTTCGTGGGACATGCCACACCTGAGCCTTCTTGTGGCCGCGAGGGTCTGTTGATGCTATGTTGGAAGAAGCCGGTTCCAGGCGAGGCGTAACGATGGTGTCTCCGGGGAGACCGGTTATCCGCTTGATGAGGAAGCTACCACGCATTGGCTCTGGGACTAGAGAACCGGGCCAATCGGATGGAAGTAGCCAGACAACAATCTGGCCTCTGCGCAGCCAGCGGGCGGGCCAACGACGCAAGGCGAGAACGCGGTCACCATTGCAGAAGGTGGGATACATGCTCCAACCTCTCACCTGCACGAGGAAGAACAGTGACCGGGCGAAGGTCAGGAACAGCAGCGGCAACAACGTACAGGCGAGGATGATCACGCCGGATGGCATCGACAGAACCTTTGCCTGTTCATAAGCTGGGACACACCTTGTTTGTCACTCATATCGCAGCGCCTCTGTGGGGGGCACTTCGGCTGCGACTTGCGCCGGATATAACGCGGCCAGGGCTCCCACCAGGCCGGGCACGCCCGCCCCAACCAGGATCGCCAGTGTCAGCCCAGGTGACACAGACTGGTAGAGGTACAGGTAAGCCAGGCTGCCGAGCAGCGCTCCGAGCGCGCCGCCGGCCAGCCCCAACAGCGTCCCCTCCCTCACGAACAGACCGGCCACGGTCCGCGTGCGCCAGCCCGTAGCCTTGAGCACACCGATCTCGCGCCGCCGCTCGACGATGCTGCCCAGCAGCCCGTTGGCTGTCGAGAGAGCAGCCAGCACCAGCCCGATTCCGGCGGTGGCATAGTGAAACCGCTCGATGCGCACCAGGAGGAACTCGCCCAGCAATGTTCCGCTCAACATGCCGCGCTGGTCGAGTGTCGCCGCCAGGAGCAGCACCAACAAGGCGGCGGAGAGCGTTGCCGTCAATCCGGTGAGCAGCGCCCGTCCGGGCCGGCGCATCAGGTTGCTCCCGGCATACGTCCACAGTCCGAGGGCCGGGCCACTCTTCCTCCTGCGCCGAGAGCGCAGACCGCCGCGCTGGAGTTCGACGATCGGCGGCACGCGGCTGGCCAGCCAGGCTGGAGCCAGACAACCCAAAGCCGCAATCCCGAGCACGGCCAGCGGCAGGCCCAGCAGCAGCCAGTCCGGCGGCGACTGCCAGTTCAGCAACCGTATGATCCCCAGCGCGCCGAGGGTACCCACGACCACTGCCGCCGCGCCGAGGCGCAGCACCTGGCCGAGGGTGTGTGCGAACACAGTACGCGAGCGCCAGCCCAGCGCCTTCTGCAAAGCGATCAGGCGGCGGCGGGCCACCACCTCGGCCCAGGTTAGGTCCAGGGTGTACACGCCGCCGGCCACCAACAGCGTCATCAACAGTAGCCAGTTGCCGGTCTGAATCCCCTGCGTGTACACCAGGTTGACGCCCTTCTGGATCCATTGCTCCTCGACGTAGCCGATCCCCGGCACATGCACCAGCACGCGGGTAGGAGAGGAACCCACCATGATGTCCACGGTCAAGCCGGTTTGCTTGGCGATTTCGATGGCGACCGCTTCGATCTTGCGCTGGGCCTGGGGGGTGAGTTCGTCGATGTCGGCGACGCGGACGCGGATGGCGCTGATGGCCTCGTCACCGCGCAGGGCGCGCGCGGCCTCCAGCGTGGTGAGGATCAGCGGCGGCGGCTGAATGTAGCCGGCGGGGTTGAGGGTGGGGCGCAATTCGCGCGGCGGGTTCACAGGATTGCCGCGTTCGTCATAGCGTAGAAGGGCAACCGGTGGGAAGTACGTCTCCAGCGGAACACTGTGGATCTCGGCCGGCCTGAGGAGGCGTTCGATGTCGAACAGGCCCACTGGGTTCCACTCGAAGAGCAGGTTGAAGTCAACCCGCCCTACTGAAGCGCGGTACTGCGGCCAGGTCGGGTCGAGGCGGCCAGAGGGCTGCAATTCAAGCATCAGTCCCTTATACTCGAACGGAGCAGCGCCCTCGCGGTACACGAGTCCACCTGGAGATTCGAAAATCCCCTGATTGAAAAACACCCCGGCCCATTGGGCAGAACCCACGAACTCGGGGGCGATGGTCTCGATCATCCGCCGGTAGAGTTCTGGACTGTCCATCTGGGTGCTATTCAGCGTTTCTGTTGGGAGCATGTCCAGATAAGACGCGCCGCGATCCAGGACATCCTGCACTGATGAGATGTCCGGCGGCAATGTGACACGGCTCAGTATGGCCTGGTCAGTGGCGCTGATATACGTCGTGGCGTTGATCAGGACCGGCAAGGACATCCGCTTCTGTGGGATCTCCACGTGTGGGGCGTCAATGCCTTCGTCAATGCTGATGATCGTCGTCTGAGGCTCGAGTGACTCATCGCTACGCAGATACTGGCCCGCCCGTATGGCCTGATCAAGCCTCGTCAGGAGCGCCTCCTGCGCCGGGTCGATACCGGCCAGCAAGAGAGGGAACGAAACCATGCCTCTGGCGCTCGTGGAAATGTCGTCGACGATTAGCCAATCGAGGTAGCGGTATCCCTTGAAATCCTTAGGCGGCTGCTGTGGGTTCCGGTCGAAGTAGTAGTAGGTGCGGGATGGAAAATCAGGCAGAGTGCGGAGTCGTACGCCATCGTCCACGGTGATAGTCTCGTCCAGCGCATACAGACCGGGCTGCGGAGGGTATGGCATCTCCTCGCCAGATGCCCCACCCACAATGTAACCGATCATCGCGATTGGGGCGGCGAACTCCACATCGGGGATGGATTTGATCATCTCGTACTGCTCGAAGGTGATCCCGCCCCACAAGCCGGAGAGATGGTTGGCTTCCACCAAGCCGTACTTCTCTTCAATGGGTGAATGCGCCCCTGCCGGCCGCACGAGGATATCGTACGATGTGCGCCAGAAACGGCTCAGTTCGCCTTCCGTGACCAAAAGGGTGGTCTGCGAGGCTGAGGCGACCAGAATCCCCCCGGCGCTTACAGCCAGAAGGCCTAGCAGCAACAAATCCAGGCGAACTTGCCTCTGAACGCTATGGAGCAGACTTGTCAATGAAAACATATCCAGAACGGGCTGGCGATTCCGAGGCAGCAGCCGCAGGCTGCTGCCTCGGAGTCAGAGGGTCGTGCGGGACGTTTGATGATCTACCTAGCGTCAGCAGTACTCGCAAAACCATATTGAGCCATAGTAGCAATGGCCGCTGTCGCAACAATCCCAATACCTAAATGCCCTCTTCTCGGCCCCGCAGGAGTTGCACGGGTCTTCGGCACGCAGCGCCAGTATGCCAACATGCAGCCTGCGCCTCTACGGGCGCGCCCAACACTGCTTCCGTCAGCAGGGAGACGGCCTCCGACAGATATTCTCTCAGCATTTTGGGTTCCTCCTTTCCGGGAACTTTCTAAACCGTCCAATGCGATACGACAGGTCTGATCTCAGAATCCTTCACCTTCCATGCCATCACCTCCTTTCACTGCTTGAAGAGAGCGCCTCGATTTTCTCCGCCAGTTCGGATACACCCACACCGGCCACCCGTACCTTCCCGTGCGCATCTATCAGGCAGTAGGATGGCGTTCCCATCGCCTTGTAATCGGAGAAAAAGGGGTTACGTTCTCGCGGCGCGACCAGAACGGGCAAACCGTCCACGGTCCCTTCGACGAAAGAAAGTGTCTTGTCTTCATCGGCATCGCTCACCAGAAGAAGCTCAACCCCAAACTGTTCAGCCTTGGGTCGTAACCCCGCCAGCCGGGGCAATTCTTCGCGGCATGGTTTACAATCCGGCGAAACGAATACAAACGCCACCGCCCGCCCGGCGTAGGTTGCCAGCGTCACCGTCTCGCCTTTCAGTGTCTGTGCGGTGAAATCCGGTGCACGCTGCCCGACTTTGAGAGACCCCATCCTGGGAAAGGTAACCCGCATCCGCCGCGCCAGGCCAAGTGTCAGCAGCAGGTTGAGCAGCACCATCACCCACAGCAGTATGGAACTGAGGACCAGGATGGTCTCCATTGCGCCTCACCCCATTCGGGAGATACGAAACAGTTCAATCAGCTCACCCAGGTAGACCGACAGCGCGACGAACACAACGGCCATCATGCCCAGCAGCCCTATTTCGCTCAGGCTCAGTATCATCGGCGTATCTGACCATGCTGAAAGGGACCCGCCTCCCACCAGCGCACAGGCGAGGAAGCCAACATTCCTCCAGACATCGGCGGGAGATACCGGCCTGTGAGACGAACCAAAACAAGCACAAGAGGTGTGAATCCTCCTGAACAGGACGGACAGGAGCGCCATACTGAAAAGCGACAGCAGTACGCTCGCCAGTAGAAAGCCGATCGCCAGAAACTCAGCCCCGAAGAGCATCAGCGCTACAACTGCGATCTCCCCTGCCAGGAAAAGCCGGGCACACAGCCTGACGAGTTGCCTGGGCAGAATGTGGAAGTCCTCAACAGCCCGCTCGAAGGCCGGGAAATTACGCAGCTTGCCAATGCTTGAGGCGGCGAAGACCAGACCGATCGCCATTCGTGAGAAGGTCAGAAAATAGAACAAGAGAATATCGGGCATGGCGTCAGGCCCCCGGTTCAAGCAGCCAGCCATCTCGCAACTGCACAATCCGATCGGCTTGCGAGGCGATGGCCGCGTCGTGCGTCACAACCACGATCGTGATGCCTTCCTCGTGATTCAGCCGGCGCAAGAGGTGCATGATCTCTTCACCGATTTTCGTATCGAGATTGCCGGTTGGCTCGTCCGCCAGGATCAACCTGGGGTGATTCACCAGCGCCCGCGCAATGGCCACCCGCTGCTGCTCCCCGCCGGAGAGCTGGCCGGGCAGATGATAGAGCCGCTGCCCCAGGCCGATTCGCTCCAGCAGTTCGCGCGCCCGCGCCTCCAGGTTGAACTTCAAGCCACGCTGATAGGGGAGGAGAGGCAGCACGACGTTCTCCAGCGCGCTGAGCGCCGGCACCAGGTTGAAGAGTTGGAAGACGAAGCCGATCGTCGCGCGGCGGAAGTCGGCCAGCGCGTCGCCGCGCAGTGAACCCACATCCACGCCATCGACCACCACGCGCCCGGTGGTGGGCCGGTCGAGCGTGCCAATCAGGTTGAGCAGGGTGGACTTGCCGGAGCCTGACGGCCCCACGATAGCGAAGCATTCCCCGTGCGGAATAGAGAGTGAGATTTCATTCAGTGCAGCGACCGGAGTGCCCTCGCCATATCTCTTGCTTAAACCCTCGGTCTGGACGATGAGCGGGGTCTCGACCATGTCTTTCTCCGATCGTTATGGATGGCACTCATGGCGCACGGCTTCGACAGGCACTGGCGCGGCCATGGCATTCACCAGGCCCGGCATACCGCCCCTAGGAGAACCCTGAAAAAGGGGTGTTCTCACCGCAGAGGCGCAGAGGGCGCCGAGTTTTCCTAAGGAATTCCTCTGCGTTCTCCGCGTCTCGGCGGTGAAAGAAGGGTTTTTCAGCACTCTCCTAGCGGCACTATCGGAGACAGCCAAACGGAAGCGCCGGTAGAGGTACACAGCTCCTACCTCTGTTGTGCAGTGTTCTCAATATAATCTTCCAGCATCAGCAACGATGAAGCTGTGGCGATGAAGCTGTGGCGATGAAGCTGGTGGCGATGAAGCTGGTGGCGATGAAGCTTCAACTCCATTATACGTGGCTTGTCAAGTGTTATTGCGCCATCTGAAGGATTTTGCCAAGTCCTCCAGGTAGGTGGTTGCATGGGATTGATCTCGCCTGCAAATGACACAAAAACCGGGGGCCACTCTCGACCCCCGACGACTCCAACCTCCAACCTCCGACCTCCAGTCTAATACGAGTAGAACCCTCTCCCATTCTTCCGGCCCAGCAAGCCTGCCGTCACCATTCGCCGCAGCAGGGGCGGAGCCGCGTAGCGCACGTTCTTGTATTCCTGGTACATCGCATCGCCGATGAACAGGCACGTATCCAGACCGATGAAGTCCATCAGCGTGAACGGCCCCATCGGGTGGTTCAGCCCCAACCGGATGCCGGCGTCGATGTCCTCTTTGGTCGCCACGCCGTTCTCCAAGGCGCGGATCGCATCGAAGAGGTAGGGCACCAGCAGCAGGTTGACGATGAAGCCGGGGTTGTCTTTGGCGAAGACCAGCTGCTTATTCAGACGCTCGCCAAACGCGCGGGCGCTCTCCAGCGTCTCCGGGCTCGTCAGCAGCCCCGCCACGATCTCGATCAGCGGCATGACCGGCGCCGGGTTGAAGAAGTGCAGGCCCACCACTTTGTCCGGCCGTTCGGTGGCCGAGGCGATCTCGGTGAGGCTCAACGAGGACGTATTGGACGCCAGGATTGCTTCGGGCGCGGTAATGGCATCGAGTTCGGTGAACATCGTCTTCTTCAGCTGCATGTTCTCGACCACGGCTTCGATCACCAGCTGGCAGTCCTTGAAATCGGTCAGCGAGGTAGTGCCCTTAATGCGAGCCAGCGCCGCGTCCATTTCGGCCTGCGACACCTTGCCGCGTTTGACGCCGCGCTCCAGGGATGCCCGGACATTGTCCAGTCCACGGTCGAGCAATTCCTCGTTGACCTCGCGGGCAATCACGTCGAAGCCTGCCCGCGTGCACGTCTCGATAATCCCGCTCCCCATTTGACCCACGCCGACGACGCCGACGAGTTTGATGTCCATGCTCGCTCCCGTGTGATGTGTGACGGCTTGCGTACCTGCTTCTCGCTACCTGTTTACCTGCTACTTGTATACCGTAAACAGGTAACAGGTAGACAGCTATTCCATCTCAATCGCCAACGCCACCGCTTCGCCGCCGCCCAAACACAGCGTTGCGATGCCGCGCTCCTTGTTGCGCTGTCTCAGCGCGTGGATCAACGTCACCAGCACGCGCGCGCCACTCGCGCCGACGGGATGCCCCAGCGCCACCGCGCCGCCGTTGACGTTGACCTTATCCCAGTCCCACTTGTGGCCGGCCTGTTCCAACGCGCGCGCATCGGCCAACACCTGCGCGGCGAAGGCTTCGTTGATCTCGATCAGATCGGCATCTTCAAGCGTCCAACCGATTTTGTCTAGCAGGCGTGGCACGGCGCGCGCCGGCGCGACGAACAGCCATATCGGCTCTACCGCCGCGTGTGTGTAACCCACGATGCGGGCCAGGATGGGGCGGCTTTCGGCTTCGGCGCGCTCGCGGCTCATCAGCACCACCGCTGCCGCGCCGTCATTCAGGCCGGGCGCGTTGCCTGCCGTCACGCGACCATCGGGCTTGAAGGAAGGCTTGAGTTTCGCCAGCGCTTCGAGCGACGTGTCTCGGCGCGGCGCTTCGTCGGTCTCGACAATCGTCGCGCGGCCTTTCGCATCCTTCACCTCAACCGGGACGATTTCGTCTTTGAAGCGGCCCGCGTCGATCGCCGCGACGGCCTTGCGGTGGCTGTGCAGCGCGAACTGATCCATCTCTTCGCGCGTCACTTCGAACTTATCGGCGATGAACTCGGCGGCGTTGCCCATCAGGTGGTGCTCGAAGGCGCACCACAGGCCGTCGGTGATCAGGCTGTCCTGCGCCTGGATGTGTCCCAGTCGCGCACCGTTGACGTTGCGCGCCAGCAGATACGGCGCGTTGCTCATGCTCTCGATGCCACCCGCCACGTACACATCGCCGTCGCCGGCTCGAATCGCGCTGGCGGCGAGCATCACCGCCTTCAGGCTCGATCCGCACGCCTTGTTGATCGAGATCGCGCCGACCGAAGCGGGCAGGCCGCTCCAGAGTGCTACCTGCCGCCCCGGAGCCAGGCCCGATCCGGCGGCGACGACTTGACCGATCATCACTTCTTCGATGGAGGCCGGGTCGATGCCGGCCCGCTCGACGGCGGCGCGCACGGCGGCCGCGCCCAACTGTGGTCCGGACAGCGACGACAATGCACCGTTGAACTTGCCGATCGGCGTGCGCGCCGCCCCGACAATCACAGCATCGCGTGGACTCTTGCCATTTCCATGATTCATCGTGTGCACCTCCTCGGGGTGTAGTGCTATTCTATCGTGATTGCCCTGCCAGATCAACGATTGACGCGCTATGCCAGGCCCATTAAAATCAGGCTGCTATTTCAACACTTTGAGGCGGTCTCTCAGAGGCATCCATGCCATCATTCCGTGAGCCGTTGTCCGCGCAGGCCATCCGGGCTGCGCTGGTCAACGTTCCCTCAATCAAAGAAGTGGTTTACCTGCCTTCCGTCGGATCCACCAACGACGCCGCGCGCGATCGGGCAGCGCAAGGTGCGCCGCACATCACGCTCGTCGTCACCGACGATCAAACCGCCGGGCGGGGCCGGCTGGGTCGATCGTGGTACATGCCGCCGCGCGCGGCGATCGCCATGTCGATCCTCGTCTGGCCCGATCTGGATGCAGCACACTCCAATCGCCTGACGATGCTGGCCGGACTGGCCGTCGCCGAAGGCATCGAGCAGGTGACCGGGCTGGCCGCGAAGTTAAAGTGGCCGAATGATGTTGTGGTCAACGATCAATGGACAATGGACAATGAGCAGTTCAAGAAGGTGGGTGGCATCTTGACGGAGAGCGCGATCGTCGGCGAGCGCGTCGAGTACGCTGTAGTCGGGATCGGCCTGAATGTGAACGTCGATTTTGTGGATCAGCCGGAGCTGGCCGCTACGGCGACGAGCCTGATGCGTCTGTTGGGACGCGAAGTCGATCGGTTGAGCGTGCTGGCGGCGGTGATCGGCCGCTTCGCCGCGCGCTTCGACTGGCTGAGCGCGGGCGGCGCGCTGCGCGCAGCGTGGTCGGCGCGGCTGGTCACGCTGAATCGGCGCGTCGAGGCGCGAACCGCTGAGACCGTGCTCACCGGCATAGCCGAAGCCGTCGATGACGGCGGCGCGTTGTTATTACGCACCGATGACGGGGCGCTGCATCGGCTTCTGGCGGCAGATGTGACGTTGCGCGCCTGATAAGCCCGGCCTCCGACCCTGGTTGTAGGCGCAGCAACTTGAATCTTTTCTCTCGCGCCCGACATGGTCTAACTCCCGGATTGCTTGGCGCTCAGTGCCGGTTCGGGCGCGTGCGAGGCCATGCTGGAACGCTGGATCGGAAACCGAAAGATCATCAGCCCGACCAGAACCGTCACGCTCATGAGCACTGCCGAGGCTACCATCGATGCGTTTGGATGGACGTTCTGGAACAGAAACCCGGAGACCAGCGGGCCGAGGATGCTACCTATCGCCGACGCCGATTGTTGAAGGCCGATCACCTGACCGCGCCGATCGGGCGGCGCGGCGTAAGTGATCAACGCAACCAGCGTCGGTAGTGATACGCCTCCGCCCACCGACAACAACGGGCCGACCAGGAGGATCGTCGCCAGTGTCGGCGACAGGGCCATCGCGGTGAACGCGATCGCGCGCATCGAGTTGCCGCCGACGACCAGCCGCCTCTCGCCGAAGCGCCGTACCAGCGGGCCGACCAGCCAGAATTGCGTGATGATCTGATAGATGCCGATCAGTGTCAGGATCAAGCCGATGGTCTGCTGCACGGTGGCATCGGGTTGGCCGGGAAAGACCATCCGCTCGGCCCACAGCACATACATCGGCTGGAAGCAGAAGAAAGCGAACTGCGAGCCGAAGGCGACGAACATCAAGATCGCCACCGACGGCACTCGCAGCAGGTCAAGGCTGCCGCTGCGCGCCGCATTAACGCTCGTCGCCCGATCGCGTTTTCGCCGCTCGGCCGGCAGCGATTCGGGCAGGAAGAAGAACGTGATCAGGATTGTGCACAGCGATACGCACGCGGCGACGAGGAACGGCACGCGCGGCCCGGCCTGCGCGGCGATGAGGCTTCCAAACGCCGGCCCGAAGACGAAGCCCAACCCGAACCCGGCGTTGATGATACCCAGCCCGCGCGCGCGATTGTGCTCGTCGGTGATGTCGCTGAGATACGCCTGCGCCACCGAGATATTACCGCCGGTCGCGCCGTCGATCAGCCGCGCCAGGTACAAGAAGATCATCGCAGGCGCGAGGCCGGTGATCAGCAGCGCTATCAACGTCCCGGCCTGCGACAGAATCAGCACGGGCCGCCGACCGAATCGGTCCGATAGGTGACCCAGCACCGGCGCGGCCAGGAACTGCGCGCCGAAGAACACGCTCGTCAGCGTGGTAATCTGCGCCGGGTCGGCTTTCAGTTCGTTCTGGGCGAACAGCGGCAGCACCGGGATGGTGATGCCCAGGCCGAGCACGTCGACGAAGACGATCATGAAGATCGGGAAGCGCGGCGAGTGCAGGAAGTCAAGCGTGCGGCTCAACGAGTTCGCTAGCATCATGTCCCCTGGCTTAAGTGAGTTGACGCCGCCTAGTCACCCAGTTGTCCCGGTGTCTTCGTGTCTAAGAGAGCGTCTTAAAAGTCCATTTCGCCGTCATTCTGAGGCGCGAAGCGCCGAAGAATCTCCATGTTTGCGCCGAAAAACGAGATTCTTCGCTCGCTGCGCTCGCTCAGAATGACATCACCAGAGAGTTTTAAGACGC
>DATBWU010000405.1:0-9971 GCA_036514635.1 Anaerolineae bacterium
CGCGAACAGCGCCTCGGTCGCCGCCGCGGCCTGATCGATCACCTCGGCGATGTGCACCGGCTGCGCCAGCCATTCGACCTTGCCCGCTTCGATCTTCGCCAGGTCGAGCACGTCGTTGATCAGCGCCGTCAGTCGCTCGCCTTCGGAGATGATGATGCCGATGTTCGCGCTCACCTGTTGAGCGGCGCGCCGCACGCGGGCCTCATCGGTCGTGACCATCGGCAGGATCACGTCTTGCAGGCGCTTTTTGATGATCTTGGCGAAGCCCATCACCGACGTGAGCGGCGTGCGCAGCTCGTGGCTGACGTTCGCCAGGAAGGCGCTTTTGGCGGCGTTGGCGTCTTCGGCGGCGCGCCGCGCCTTTTGCGTTTCCTCGAAGAGGCGCGCGTTCTCGATCGTCACGCCGACGCTCGCGGCGATGGTCGCCAGCAGGCGCAGGTCCGACTCGGTGAAGCGGCCTTCCTGCTGTGTGCTTTGCACGCTGATCGCGCCGATCACTTCGTCGCCGACCAGGATCGGCACGCCCAGGTACGACTTAGCCAGCGAGCCGATATTGCGGATGCCCCATTCGCTCAATCGCTGCGCCAGGTCGCGGTTGATCATCAGCGGCAGCCTGGATTGGATCACCCGCGAGACCAACCCTTCGCCGAGTGGGATCGGCTCGTCGGGGAACCACTGGCCGCTGTCGTAATCGTATGGGAAATGGATCTGGTTCGTCTGGTGACTGTACAGCGCCACGTACACCAGTTGCGCGTTGAACGCCTCACGAATCTGCTCGCCCACTTGTTTGATCACGGCTTCGAGTTCGAGTTGCGAGGCCACTACCTGCCCGATGCGATTGACCAGCTCTAGCTCGGCCACGCGCTGGCGGGTTTCTTCCATCAACCGGGCGCGCTGCAACGCGGTGGCAACGTGCTGCGACACGAACACGAGCAGGTCGAGGTCGTCGTCGGTGTAGCGGATGTTTTCGGTGTAACTCTGCACCACCATCGCGCCGAGGATGCGGTCGCCCGATTTGAGCGGCACGCCCAGCCAATCGATCGACAGTGCGCCGACCATCTCGACTTCGCCCCGCGCGACGAGATCGGCGAACTTCTCCGGCGCATCGTGATACGGCTGGCCGGTGCGGATGACGTAGGCGGTCAGTCCTTTGCCTAATCTGCTCTCGCCCAGCGTCTGCCACGCCTGCGGATCGGGCAAGTCGGTTTCCATCTCATCTTCGTAGAAGGCGAAGTTGATCGCGTGTCGCGTCTCGTCATACAGCGCGATGTAGAAATTGCGGGCGACCATCAGCTCACCGACGCTGCGATGGATGGCCCGGTAGAAGGCTTGCATGTCCATCGCCGCGCTGGCGGCATCGGCAATGCGGAACAGCGCGGCCTGCCGCCGCGCCTGCTCGCGCGCAGCCTCCAGGAGCCGCGCATTCTCGACGAACAGGCGCGCATTGTCCAGTGCGATCGACGCCAGTTGCGCGAAGCGCTGCAGGAGCTGCACCTCTTCGTCGCCGAAGATGCGCTTCGACTCGCGATCCGATCCGAGCGCGAGCACGCCGACCACCTGCCCGCCGGAATGAAGCGGAATACCGGCCAGCGCGTGAACCAACCCGACACCTGCGGACGAGCGCCCCGACCAGTTGTCGTAGTCGTTGACGACGATCGGCTGGTCCGACTGCCACACCTGCCCGGTCAGACCCTCGCCCGGTTTCAGGCGTGGCACGCGATCCGCGTCGAACACGCCCACGCCGACCCGGCGCTCAAGCTCGCTGCCGTCCGGCGCGAGCAGATAAATGAAGCCGTGCGGCGTGCCCAGCAATTGGCCGGCGCGCACGACGATGTCGTGAAGCAGGTCGGTCAGGTCGAGCCGGGAGACCAGGCCCAGCGCCGTGTCGTGCAGCGCGGCCAGATACTCGTTTTGGCGGCGCAGCGCGTCTTCGACGCGCGTGCGCCCGCTCACTTCCTGCGTCAACTGCGCGTTCGCCTGCGCGAGCTCGGCAGTGCGCTCCGCGACGCGCTGCTCCAGTTCGCGGTTGGCGCGCAGCATACCCTGGTACAGGCGCGCATTCTCAAGCCGGCTGAATAGTCGGGCCATCATCTTCTTCGGCCATTCGTTCGTAAAAGGCGATCTCGGTTCCATTCCGATGATGTTGCTTCTGATGGCTCGCGTAAGCGATAACGTTGGGCAACGACCGCTCACCAATGCTGATCGCCCCGTAACCTTCCTGCCATTTGAATTCGCATTCAGGCTTGAGCGTCTGATTTACGGCGTGTGAACTTGCACCCTTCAAATGGCGGACACAATCGGCGGTGGCTATCTTGGGCGGTATCGAGACGACAGTATGCAGATGGTCTTCGACATTGCCGATTGCATGAATGATCAGCCCCAGTTCCTTGGCCTTCTGATACAACGTGCCGTAGATGACGCGCTCGCGCTCGCGGTCGATCATCGACTCGCGCTTGTAGGTGGCCCACACCAGATGATAATGGAGTCGCCAGTATGCCATCGCGCCCTTTCAGCCCGGTTCACCGGGCTTTCACGTCTTGAGCCGGGAGATTCATCTCCCGGCGTTGTGTGTGTGCCGGCATCGCCGGGGAATGGCATCGCCGAGCATCGCCGGGGAATGAATTCCCCGGCTGAAAACCTGCAAATCGGCTCAAGCCGATTGGGAAGGTAGCCCGGTTGACCGGGCTTTCACGCCTTGAGCCGGGAGATTGATCTCCCGGCGACGCTCTGCCTAAAAGTGTAGTGACTCTGGAGCGATTGTCAACCGGCCTATGCCGCGCGATATGTGAATCTGTGATCAGACGGCAAAGTGTGATAAACTACCCTTGCCCAGGGACACTTCGTCCTCCTTCATGATCGACAATCGGTGTGTGTCGTGTAGGCCACCAGCGGTGGATGGCGTGGTGGCGCGTATTGTTATTACGAAAGCACCATGTTCCGCAACCTGCGAGTCAAGCGACAACCTGAGAAGCGCGCGCCTGAGCCGGCCGGGCTGCCTGTAGAGTATCTGGCGCGCGATGCGCATTCGCCCATTTCACTGCGGCATATCAATTCGCTGCCCGAGACGGTTCGCCGGCGGGTCTATCGCGCGCTCATTCCACCTGCGTTGCTCACCCGCTTCGGCATCGACCCGATCACCGGCAAAGCGGCGGACGGCGAATCGCACATTCGCCTGAAGGCCGATTCCGACTCCGCCGCGATCCACATTTCGGCCAAGAAGATGCTCGACGCGCCCGACGATTTCCTGTGCATCGAGCTATCGGACAATGCCTTTAACAGTATCGATCTGAACCTGCTCCTGCTCAACGATCCTGACGGCCCGCGCTTCGGCACGGACTACGATGAAGAAGGCCATGCCACGTTGTTGGGGACGGCGCGGCGCAATCGCGCCGAGGAAGAGCGCGGTATGCAGGCCGGTCTGGCCCCGGCGCAGGTGCGCGCCAGCCTGGGTGCGTCGGCGATGGTGTTGCAGCATGTCGAGGCGGTTCTCGCGGCGCTCGGGCATCGCACGCATTTCTTGGAGCCGCTCACGTACGCCTCGGCGTGGGTGTTCGAGCGGCGCGGCTTCGCCTACGTGCGCGGCCACAAGCTGATGGACGACATCCACAAAGAGTTTCAACCGGGCGGCCGATTGCATCAGGCGCTCGACGGCAGCACGCCATTTCGACAACCGCACCAATGGAACAGCGTGCGGGGTCGCGCCTGGGCGATTCACGATGGCATTCTCGATGGGATGGGCATGCGCTGGGATGGCGTGCGCATGGTCAAGCAGATCGGTCGCCATGCCGGGGCCGAGACGTTTCCGGGGGCCGTGTACTGATAACCACGGAGGCACCGAGACACGCTGGGAAACGGCTCTCCCGACTTTAGCGGGAATTGAACCGCAAAGGACGCCAAGATTTCTAAGGCTTTGCGCTCGCCTGCCCCGCGCGCTGTTGGCGGGGTTGCGCCCTTTGCGGTGAGGCTTTTCCCGGCCAACCCGGTAGAGCCTGGGAAACTTAAACTCTCCGTGGCTCTGTGGCCCAACACTGCGGGGTGGATCGTGAGCATAAAGCACCAGATCACTCGCGCCGCCGAACTGGAAGCGCTGCAGGTGTTCCGCGATTTCATCGCCTCTGCGTGCCAGACGCACTCCGGCATTGACGCGCAGACGCGCTACGATCTGCAATTGGCCGCCGACGAAGCCTGCACTAACATCATGACGCACGGCTACGCGGGCCTGAACCCCGGCTCGATCATCCTGGCGCTGGAGCTGGAGCCATGGCGCGTCGTGATGACGATCACCGATTTCGGCCACGCCTTTGAGCCGAGCGAAACGCCGATGCCCGATCCGGGAGCCGCGCTGGAAGATCGACCGACCGGGGGCTTCGGCCTATACTTCATCTACCAGACGATGGACGAAGTCGATTACAAGACCGACGATACCAGCAATCAACTCATCCTCGTCAAAAAGCTGCGCTCGGTCGCAGGCGAGGAGCCGTAGAACCTTACCGCCTTTTGCAAAGATTTCACCGCAAAGCACGCAGAGGGCGCAGAGATTTGAAGGTTCTCTCGGCGGTCTCTGTGGTCTCGGCGGTTAAACCTCTTGGGTTCCGGCTTGTCCGGGTCAGGAGAGGAGACCTTGAACATCAGGGCGAACCAGCAAGGACCTATCACTATCGTCTCGATCGTCGGCAGCCTCGATGCCTTGACCGCACCCGAGGCGGCCACTTACCTGAGCGCGCAGATCGGTAAAGGTAACAAGCATCTGGTTGTCGATCTGGGCCAGGTGGAGTTCATGAGCAGCGCGGGCCTGCGCGCGATTCTGGCTGCGCTGAAGGAGAGTCGTCAGCAGGGCGGCGACTTGCGCATCGCGGGCGCATCCGCCAATGTGGAGAAAGTCTTGAAGATGTCCGGTTTCACCAGCATCTTGAAGACGTTTGCCACAAGCGATGAAGCCGTCGCCAGCTTCGGATCCTAAGACGATTAACCACCAAGACACCAGGACACAAAGTTTCTTTGTGTCTTCGTGCCTTCGTGGTTAATGAGGCGCGTCAATGGGATCGTAAGACGACTAACCACAAGGACACCAAGACCTGCGCCAATTGCTGACGACGACCACTTGATCAGCGTTATGGCCATCGATTCATCTGATCCGTTGGCGATCCTCAACAGCCTGGACTACGCCTATTTTGAAACCGACCTGGCCGGCGTCTTCACCTGCGTCAACGAGATATTCTGCCGCGAAGTGGGCTACTCGTATGGCGAGGTCGAAGGCCGCCACTATCGCCACTTCACCAATCGCGAGCACATTCACGACCTGACGCGCATGTTCCACTCGATCTACCAGACCGGGCAGCCGCGCAAGGGAGTCGAGTTTCACTTCTGCAGAAAAGACGGCACGTTGATCTTCGCCGAGGGAGCCGTGTCGCTGAGGCGCGATGCGAGCGGCAATCCCATCGGCTTCCGGGGCATCGCGCACGACGTGACCGATCGCAAGCAGGCGGAAGCCGCCGTGCAGCGCGCGCGGGACGCCGCCGAGAGCGAGCTGGAGATCGGGCGGCGCATTCAGGTCGGGTTTCTGCCGCGCGAGTTGCCCACGTTGCCGGGTTGGGAGATCGCCGCTCGCTTCGAAGCGGCGCGTGAAGTCGCGGGCGACTTCTATGATGCATTCACGTTGTCCGGCGGCAAGCGCATTGGCTTAGTGCTCGGCGACGTGTGCGACAAGGGTGTCGGCGCGGCGTTGTTCATGGCGTTGTTCCGTAGCCTGATCCGCGCCTTCGCCGATCAGCACTACTCGCTGGGCTGGATGGATGTGCTGTCGAGCGACGCACAAGCGTCGGCGCAGGGCGGCGCAGTCGGGCGGCGGCGCTCGTTGTTGTCCACCGGCACCACCGCGCTCAAGAATGCCGTCGACCTGACCAACAAGTACATCGCGCGCAACCACGGCCACGCCAACATGTTCTCCACGCTTTTCTTCGGAGTGCTCGATCCGGTGACCGGCGCGCTGGTGTACATCAATGCCGGTCACGAGCCGCCGGCCGTCCTGAACGCGACCGGCGTCAAAGCGCGGCTGGACGTGACCGGGCCGGTAGTCGGATTATTCCCGCAATCCGAGTTCGGGATTGAGCAGGTGGAGCTGGAAATCGGGGACACGCTACTGGCCTTCACCGATGGCGTGCTCGACGCGCGCAACCCGCTCGGCGAGTTCTTCACGGAAGAGCGCTTGCTTTCGCTGGCGATAGAGCCGCATTCCTCCGCCGCCGAAATGTTGGGCCGCATTCATGCCGATGTTCGCCGCCACATTGCGGGCGCAGTCCAGTTTGACGATATCACCATGCTGGGTCTCAGGCGGGCGGCTCACGCATAAAACACGTTCAGTATCCTCCTTAGGAGGTTGGAGGTTGGAAGTTAGAAGTTGGAGGCTAGCGCCCTCCAACTTCCAATCTCCAACTTCTAACCTCTAGTCCTCCAGAAAGAGAAGAGAGCGAATGGGCTTCTTCATGGACGGCCTCGACGCCGAGGCATACGACCGAACCTACACCGACCGCGCGCTCGTCCGGCGCGTCCTGGGCTACTTCAGGCCGCAGGCACGGCGCATGGTCGTCGTGGCGATGGTGATTGTCGCGCAGTCGCTCGTCGACATCAGCTTGCCGATCATCATCTCGCGCAGTCTCGACGACTTGCAAGCGGGCCGGGGCAACTTGGCGCTCATCGCGCTGGCGATCGTCGGGCTGGGCAGCCTGTCGTGGGTGTTCAACTTCGTGCGCCGATCGCGCTCGGCGCAGGCCGTGGGCAACGTCGTCCTGCAACTGCGCGAGGACGCCTTCGACGCCGTGCTGAAGCGCGACATGTCGTTCTACGATGCCTTCCCGTCGGGCAAGATCGTCAGCCGCGTCACATCCGACACGCAGGCGTTCTCGCAGGTCGTCGTGCTGGCGATGGATTTGATGAGTCAACTGCTGTTGGTGTGTTTGTTGATGGGTTATCTGTTCACAGTGGATGCAACACTGGCGTGGATGACGTTGGCGCTCGCGCCGTTCATCATCTTCGCCGCGCTGCAGTTCCGGCGCATCGCGCGCAACACGATCACACAGTCGCGGCGCGTGAACGCCGTGGTCAGCTCGCACATCCAGGAGACGGTCAGCGGTATTGGCGTCGCCAAGACCTTCCGGCAAGAGCAGTCGATCTACGACGAGTTCAAGGAGGTGAACGCGCAGTCGTTCCACATCAACCGGCGGACGGGCTACGTGTTCAGTTCCATCTTCCCGATCCTGAACATCCTGGCCGGCATCGGCACGGCGGCGCTGGTGTACTTCGGCGGGCGGAACGTGATGCAGGGTGCGCTGACGCCCGGCGACTGGTATCTGTTCGTTCAAAGCATCGCCCTGTTCTGGTTCCCGCTGACGAGCATCGCCTCGTTCTGGAGCCAGTTCCAGATCGGCCTGGCCGCCGCCGAGCGCGTCTTCGCCCTGCTCGACGCCGAGCCGAAGGTGGTGCAGATCGACCGCGTGCAGCTGCCGCGCGCGCGCGGCGAGATTCGCTTCGAGCGCGTCGACTTCCGCTACGAGACGAACGCGCCGGTGCTGGAGAACTTCTCGCTGACGATCCGCGCGGGCGAGACGCTGGCTCTGGTCGGGCACACCGGGTCGGGCAAGTCGTCGATCGGCAAGTTGATCGCGCGCTTCTACGAGTTTCAGGGCGGGCACATCTGGATCGACGGGCGCGACATCCGCACGCTCGATCTCGGCGCGTACCGCGCACAACTCGGCCTCGTCACGCAGACGCCGTTCCTGTTTGACGGCACGGTGATGGACAACATTCGCTACGGCAGGCCCGGCGCGACGGACGAGGAGGTCGAGCGTGTGGCGCGGCAGGTCGGCGGCGGCGACTGGATCGACGTGCTGCCGATGGGCCTGGCGACCGAGGCCGGCGAGCGCGGATCGAGTCTGTCGATGGGGCAGCGGCAACTCGTGGCGCTGGCGCGCGTGCTGCTGCAGAACCCGTCGATCTTCATCCTCGACGAGGCGACGGCCAGCATCGACCCGCTGACCGAGGCGCTGATTCAAGAGGGATTGGACACGGTGCTGCGGGGTCGCACGTCGATCGTCATCGCGCACCGGCTATCGACGATCAAGAACGCCGACCGCATCATCGTCTTGCGCGAGGGGAAGATTATCGAGGAAGGGGATCACCGCTCGCTGCTGGCGCAGGGCGGGCACTACGCGGAACTGTACAACACCTACTTCCGGCATCAAAGCCTGGAGTATATCGAGCAATCGCAGCAGTTGTTCGCGGAAGTGGTGTAACCTCACCTCATCCCCCCACCCCCTTCTCCTCTTCGGAGAGGAGAAGGGGGCACGGGGGTTGAGGAGAGGTCATTAGGGAATCTGCACGTCAAACGTGAATCGCCACGACGCGCCCTGGCGATTCGGGTCTTGGGGGTGAATGCTCATCTCGGCGCGATACGGGCCGTTCTGCACGGGCTGCCCGCTCGGCCAGGTGTTAGCGTGATCGGCGAAGACCCACACGTCGCACTCCGGCTCGCCGCCGCCGAAAGCACAGTAGCCGGCATTGCGCTCGGTGCGCGTGTGCACCACCTCTTCGGAACCATCCGAGTTGATTTGCAGGATGGTGAAATCGACTGAATCGATCCCGGCCCCGTCGTCGTTGCCCGCTTGCGGATCGTGCGCCAGCACGCGGAAGACAATCTGCGTCGTGAAGACCAGCGGGTCGGGCGCGGGCGGTACGCTGCCGGGGATGACAACCTCGCCAAGCAGGTCGCCGTTGTCGCCATCGACCGGCACGTTGGCGAAGACGGACAGTGTCGCCGTGGGCCGGATCGGCGCGTCGGTCGGCGGAGGTGGCGTATCCGCCAGCGGCGCGGGTGTGTTCGCCACTGTGGGCGATGGCGGCGGCGCTGCGGCGGTGAGTGTCGCCGCGGCAGCCTGTTCGATGAACACGCGCGTCGCGACCAGGTCCGGTTCGGGTGTAGGCGCTGCGCTGCATGACGCCATCAAGACCACGATAAGAACTATGCCTCCCAGTCGAACCCAGAGTAGCTCTTTCATCACTGTCCTCCCGCGTTGCTCAGAGCCTCTTCCGCATTCCGTTCGTTGGGCACGCACTTCTCGGCGATGATGGTCTGCGTGAGGATCTTGTCTTCACCCACGCCCGCCGCCCGCGCCAGGTCTTCCTGCGCGATGCACTGAGCGAAAGCGCGGCGGGCTTCCTCGAAGAGCGCCCGACTCCCGGTGGTGTCGTCCTGGCGCACTCCTGTTTCGGCCTTCTGGAAATAGGCCGTGCCGAGCGCAAGATAGGCTTGTCCAATTAAGCGGAATTGCTTCGTATCGGTCAGGTGATCCAGGCTCGCCTGAATCTGTTCAATTGCCATGTCGTAAGCCCGATCGGCTTCGGCGTACTGTCCTGCGTGAAGCAGGGCTTCCCCTTCCAGCCGATGGGCAGTGCCCAGCGCCAGCGTCGCCAGTATCTCGATCTCGGCGGGCGATTGCGAAGCGAGTGATAGCGCCGTTTCGTATTCGGCGATCGTCTGCGCCAGTTCCGGCATCGCCAGGCGCTGATCGGGCGGCACGCGCTGCGCGCGCGCGAAATACAGGCTGCCCAGGCCGATGTGGGCGCGGGCGTAATCGGGGTTGATCGCCAGCGCCTGGCCGAACGCCTCTTGCGCTTCTTGTTCCAAACTGGCGATGTCTTGCGCATCGGTCTTCTGTTGCGACAGGAAGAGCGCCGCCCGGCCCATGAAGAAATAGAAGATGTCTTTGCCCGCGCTCTTGCCCTGCCAGTTGTCAAGCTCGGCCTCGGCTTGCCGGAACACGTCGAGCGCCTGCTGCGATCGTCCGAACAGGTCGTAGGTCAAGCCCATCATCACCCAGAACAGCCCGCTCGTGCGCGTCGTGAGATCGGCGCTGACGGATAAGCGCGAGGACGGATCGACCCGGATCGGCTCGTCGCCCAGGCGGTAGCGGCCCGCC
>DATBWU010000406.1:0-9747 GCA_036514635.1 Anaerolineae bacterium
ATCAAGAAAAGCCGGATCAATCCGGCTGAAGCGGCAAACAGCCTGCTTCAGCAGGCTTCGCTTTTTCAGCCCGGTGATTCACGGGAGCACTGCACCGCATGTGTCACCGGGCGTTGCCCACGAATTACCGAATGCTCTCTCAATCTATGATCTCCGTGTTCATCCGTGTCTTAGAGCCTGTCTGAAAAGCAGGAGGATTGCAGCCGGATCGCCGACTCACTTGCCCCCGCAGCGAAGCGGAGCGGGGGTAGTCGGCATTTTGACCGGCTGAAGCCGGTGCGCCCAGGCTTTTCAGACAGCCTCTTACGCGGTGGACGCCCGCGAGACGCGAGCTTCGAGCAACTTTTCAGACAGGCGCTAGAGACCAAAGCAAATGACGATCCTGGCTTCAACCAACCGGCCAACCAGCCAAAGTCTGCTTTGGAGTCGCTGGGGCGTGCGCGGCCTGGCCTTGTCCTACGTGCTGCTCATGCTCGTCATTCCGCTGATCGTAATCGCTCAAGATGGTCTGCGAGAGGGCGTCGAAGGCATGTGGCGCGCGGTATCTCAGCCCGTCGCATCCAGCGCGCTGGGTTTGACAGTGTGGACCGGCGCGGTCATGGCGCTGATCAACGGCGTGATGGGACTGCTCACGGCGCACGTGCTGGTGCGGTACACCTTCCCCGGTAAAGCGCTGCTCAACGCCATCATCGACCTGCCGCTGGCGATCCCGACGCTGGTGACCGGGGTGATGCTCGTCGTGCTCTACGGCCCGCAGGCGGCGCCGGGATCGTGGCTGGATAAGACACTGGGCCTGCGAATCATCTTCGCGCCGCCGGGCATCATCCTGGCGCTGCTCTTCATCACCTACCCGTTCGTCGTGCGCACGGTGCAGTCGGTGCTCCTCAGCCTGGAGCGCGAGCAGGAAGAAGTGGCGGCGACGCTCGGCGCGAGCAGCTGGACGATCTTCCGGCGCGTGATCTTCCCGGAGCTGGCGATGCCGTTGTTCAGCGGCATGTTGTTGAGCTTCGCGCGCGCCGTCGGCGAGTTCGGCGCGATCGTGATCGTCGCGGGCAACATCCCGTTGCGCACGCAAACGGCAGCCGTGTACGTCTTCGGCGAAGTCGAGTCGGAGAACCGGATGGCTGCCAGCGCGATCTCGGTGGTGATGCTGGCCCTGGCCTTCGGGCTGGTGTTTCTCGTCGATCAACTTCAGAAACGCACACGACGGCGGGCGGGGTGATTGTCCACGAATCTACACGACTGATAATTAGCGGGGATTCGCGCGGATTCGCGGATTAAACGTGTGGCAGATCATGAGCAAACCAGCGATAGCCTCACCGCAACTTCGACAGGGCTCGTGGCCGCGCCGGGGCCTGATCGGGATCGTGCTCGTGTACGTGGCATTCCTGATCCTGGCCCCGATGGCCGGCCTGATCGCAGGCGCATTTCAACACGGGCCGAGTGCGGTCATCGCCGCGTTGACCGACCCGAATTTGCTCGCGGCTTTCGGGCGGACGCTGTCCATCGCCGTGATCGTCGTCGTAGTCCACACGATCTTCGGCACGGCGGTCGCCTGGGTGCTCGTCAGACATCGCTTCCGTGGGCGTGACCTGATCAACGGCCTGATCGATCTGCCGTTCGCCATGTCGCCCGTCGTCGTCGGCTACATGCTGCTCCTGCTGTTCGGGCGGCGCGGGCTGCTCGCGCCGGTGCTCCAGGCGCTCGACATTCAAGTAGCATTTGCGCTGCCGGGCATGATCCTCGCCACGCTGTTCGTGACGATGCCGTTCATGATCCGCGAATTGATGCCCGTGCTGGAAGCCTTCGACATGGAGCAAGAGCATGCAGCGGCCACGCTCGGCGCGAGCGGCTGGCAGACGTTTTGGCGCATCACCGTCCCGGCGCTGCGCTGGGGCTTTGTGTATGGCATCGTGTTGACGTTCGCCCGGGCGCTGGGCGAGTTCGGCGCGGTGCTCATCATCGGCGGCGGCGTGGAGGGCGGCACCGACACGGCCACGCTCTACATCTATCACGCCCTCGAAGAACGGCAGTACGTCGCCGCCTACAGCACGGCATTGGTGTTAGGCATCCTCTCGCTTGCGCTCGTCCTCGGCACGGACCTCCTACGCAAAAAGCGAAAGTAGGTTATAGTACGTGCTGCGTGCGACGACTCCACTACGAAAAGCCGGAACACGCACCACGAGTGGATTGTTCGCCATGTCAGCCCGGAACCCTCTGCGCCGACCGCGCCTCGGCACACTCCTCGTCGGCATTAACGTCGGCCTGCTGCTACTCGCCATCGCGATCGTCACATTCATGGCGGTAAGCCTGCTCCAGCAGCTCGCCGACGATCAGGCGCACGCCCGCGTGACGCAGGCCGGATCGAGCGCGCACCAGGCGGTGCTGCTGGCCGGCGCGGAAATCGCAAGCGACGCCCAGCTGCTCGGCGAGCGCCCCACTCTCCTGCGCCTGCTTCAGGCCGGCGACCGGGAATCGCTTTCGGCATTCCTATCGCAATTCCAGCAGACGAGCCAGCGCGATGCCAGCGCCGTGTTTGTTAACGATCGCGTGTTCGCTCAAAGCGGCGCATCGCTGCCGTGGGATGCGCTGTGGGCAGCCCACCATGACGACGACAACGCCTTCATCGATCGGGCCGAGGCAGGCCTGCTGGTCGCCGGCGCACGGTCGCTCATTCAATCCGGATCGAATGCTGCGGTCATGGTCGTCGTCCGGCTGGACGAGTCGTTCGCTCGTCGACTCAGCGACGAGATCGGAATGCCGGCGGCGGTTCTGGACGCGCAGGCGGTCTCACCGGCTGATCCGTTGGTCGAGATTCGATCGGAGGTCGTGACCACAGGCAAGCCGGCCAGCGCGCGTCGCGATGAGATCGGAGCCTACATCGCCCTCTTTCCACTGCGCGCCTCGTCCGGTGAAGTCATCGGCCTCCTCGAAGCGCGGCTGCCCACGACCGGCGTCGGCGAGTCACTGCGCCAGTTCGCCCAGGCGCTGCTCGGCCTGACGCTGATCGTCGCCGCGCTGGCGGCGTGGATCAGTTTTCTCTTTGGGCGATGGCTGGCCCGCCCCGTACATCGCCTCACCGAAGCGGCCGGGCGCATCGGCCACGGCGATCTGTCCACGCCGATCGCCGTCGCGCCCGGCGGCGAGATCGGCACACTCGCATCGACACTGGAAGACATGCGCAGCCGCCTGCTGCGCCTGACCGCGCACCTCCGCCAGCAGCAGGCCGAATCGAGCGCGATCATCACCAGCATTGTCGAGGGTGTGTTCAGCGTCGATCGCCAGCGGCGCATCCGGTTCGTCAATCCGCAGACAGCCGCGATGCTGGGCATCGACGCGCAGGCTGCCCTGGGGCGATTCTGCGGCGACGTGCTCAACCCGCGCGGGCCGGACGGGACACGGCCCTGTGAAGAGCACTGCCCGATCGTCCACGCGCGGTTCCGATCCGGCGCGCGCGCCACCGAGCATCTGTTGTTGAACAGCGGCCAGCGGCGGACGGTGGTCATCACCAGCGCGCCGCCGGCAGAGAATCAGCAGGTGCAAGTGATGCGTGACGAAACCGAGGTCGAGGCGGCGCGCCGCCTGCGTGACGCCGTGCTGGCGAACATCTCGCACGAGTTCCGCACACCGCTCTCGGCGCAGCTCGCCTCGATCGAGCTCCTGCTCGATCAACTGCCCGACCTGGCAACCGAGCAGATCGCCGAGCTGGTTGTGCGCCTCCAGCGCGGCACGCTGCGCTTGACGCAGCTCATCGACAATTTACTGGAGAGTGTGCGGATCGAGGCGGGCGAGTATGCCATTCGCCGCGACCCGGTCGCTATCGACGAAATCATCGAGGACGCGCTGGAATTCACCCGGCCGCTGATCGAGCAGCAGGAGCAAAGCGTGAACGTGGAGCTGCCTTATCCGCTGCCTGCGGTCTCCGGCGACGCGCGGCGGCTGACGCAGGTCTTCGTCAACCTGCTGGCGAACGCCAACAAGTTCGCGCCGCGCGGATCGACGATTGGCATCGGCGGCACGGTCGAGCCGGGGAGCGTCACGCTGTGGGTTGAAGACGAAGGCCCCGGCATGCCGCCGTCGATGGCCGGGCAGTCGCTCTTCGAGCGTTTCGTGCGGTCGTCCTCCGAAGAGCCGGAGCAGAGCGGCGTGGGACTGGGATTGTGGATCGTGAAGTCGATCGTCGAGCGGCATGGGGGGCACGTCGGCGCGTGCGATGGCACAGGTGGGCGCGGGACGCGCGTGTGCGTCACACTGCCGTCGCAACCGATGAACGACGAATAAACGGATGCGCTCACGCAGACGACCTGAGAGCATGTCATTGCTCGGGCTGAGTAGTTACGCCGACATGAGCGATGGATGATGATTCGCGCAAGCGAGGAAGAGTGCGTTGAAAATTCTGGCGGTTGACGACGATCGCGAATTGTTGGGGCTGATCAGTTTCGCGCTGCGGCAGGCCGGTTATCTGGTGATCGAGGCCTCGAACGGTGTCGAAGCCCTGTCCGCTTTCGAGCGCGAGCAGCCCGACCTGGCGATCCTCGACGTGAATTTACCGGGGATGAGCGGCTTCGAGGTGTGCCGCCGCATCCGCGAGCAGTCGGCCACGCGGATCATGATGCTCACCGTGCGGAACACCGAAGAAGACGAAGTGAAGGGTCTGGACCTCGGCGCGGACGATTATTTGACCAAGCCGTTCAGCCCGCGCACGTTGCTGGCGCGGGTGCGCGCGCTGCTGCGCCGATCGGACGTCGAGCGCCCGACCCCGGCGATGAGCGCCGGCGACTTGACGCTCGATGCGGAGCGCCAGGCGGTGAGCGTGCGCGGCCATTCGCCCGTGCGATTGACGAAACAGGAGTTCAGGCTGCTTCAATATCTGGTGGCGAACACCGGACACACGCTTCCCTTCGACCGGTTGACGAGTCACGTGTGGGGCTATCGGGGCCTAGAGGATCGACAACTGTTGAAGCAACTGGTGCACCGGCTGCGGCAGAAGGTCGAGAGCAACCCGGCGGAGCCGCAGTACATCGTCACCGTGCCGGGCGTCGGCTACATGCTTCAACCCACACCGAATGACGAATGACCACAGACGACCGACGAAAGACGAAGGCATGATTCATCCTTCATCCCTCATCCTTCATCCTTTGCCCCAGTCCCAGTTCAAGCACAACGATTGCGAAATCCTCGTTGCGATAACCTGCTTCGCGCAGTACGTCGATCAGTGGCAAACGATCAAGCACAAAGCCCTCGACCGATTTGCGGCCACTATCGGCGGCGTAGCGGCGCATGGCCTGAGCCAACTCGATGATGGCGCTCGGCTCGCCTCCGTCGATGTGATGCCATAACAACTCGTTCCAGCCCTCTCTCACCTCGCCGATCGACCACGCGCGCAGGCCCGACGCGGCGGGGTCTCGCAAGCCGAACACCTCGCCGGCGGCAAGGTGTGCGCGCAGGCGCGATTCGGACAGCGCCATCCACTTCCAGGCGCGAGCGTAGAGTCTGCGCGTCGCCTGCAACGAAGACGAATCGAGCCACGACCTGAGCAGGGGCCAATCGGCGAGGGAGAGTCGCTCCGGCGATGCGAAGTCAGTCGATGCTTCCGCAACGTGTGCAAGATAACGACCAACGGTTTGAAAGCTTGCCCGCTCACCGAGCATCCGGCTGGCGACGTTGCCCTCGCCAGTGGCATAGCGCAGCAGCGTGCCGCCGTGCTGCCGCGCCAATTCCACGTTGCGCTGATGCAATGCCTCGCCGATGCCCTTCTTGCGGTGCGCCGGATCAACACGCAGACCTTCCAGCCACAGTTCGCCTTCGCCCAGATCGGTCAACTTGGCGATCGCTACCGCTTGCCCATCCAGCTCGGCCGCCAGGAAGTGACCTTTCGGATCGGCCAGCCAGTCGTCGAAGACGTATTGAATGTAGTCCCCGTCGTCCTCGCCCCACGTGTGCGCGGTAAAGTCCAAGACGCGCGCTTTGTCCTCGATGGTCACGGATCGAAAGACGAGGTTCAGAGAATCAGGCATGTTTTTGGACGCAGATGGCGCGGATTCACGCAGATTATTGCTCTGATCCGTGTTCATCTGCGTTTGTCCGCGTCCAAATTGCCGCTCAAGTTGGTAGAGCCTGAATTGTTAGCCGACGAGTGCGGATCACGATCCAACATACGCGCGGCGATGTAGCGGCCGATCTCGCGCAGCGTGGCCAACACCGGCGAGGCGAGCAGGATGCCTAACACGCCGGCCAGGCTCGCCCCGGCCAGCACGGCCACCAACACGGCCACCGGGTGCAGGTTCAGGTGATGGCCGAGGATGCGTGGGACGAGCACGACGTTCTCGGTCTGCTGCAACGCGAAACTCACGATGATCACGACAACGGTGAACGCGACGTTGTTGCCGACGAACATCCAGTGCGATCCCTGGAACAACGCGATGAGCACCGTCGGGATCGACGCGATGACCGGGCCGAAGTTGGGCACGACTTCCAGCACGCCGAACAGCACGCCGATAATGAAGGCATTCGGAAGACCGATCAGCCACATCGTCACACCGACGACGACGCCCATCGTGAGGCCCAAAACCAGTTGCCCACGGAAGAAGTTGTTCCACGTCAGCACGATTCGCCCGCGCAGGTACACGTAGTCGTCATGGAAGCCGGGGGGCATCGCCGCTTCGAGCCAGCCGCCGATCCTACGGGCGTCCTTCATCAGGTAAAAGGCGCTGATGAAAATGAAGATCAGCCAGATGAAGCCTTGCGCAACATCGGCGCCAAAGCCCACCGCGCGATTGACGGCCGCTTGCAGCAGCGTGTTGACCGATCCACGCAGCGAATCGACGAGCGATCGGAGATCGACGCTCACGTCGCCGATCACGACCGGCCTCGCCAGCAGCTCGCTGATCTGCGCGCCGATTTTGTTCAGGTCAAGGTTGAAGGATCGCAGCTCGATGATGATCGATTGCACCAGCAGCGCCGAGAACAGGATCAGCAGCACGAGCAGCAACAGCAACAGCAGCATCACCGCAATCGAGCGACGGAAGCGCAGCCGGCGTTCAAGGAAATCGGCGATCGGGCTGAGCAGGTACGCCAGCAGAATCGCGATCGCCAGCGGGCCGAGCACGAAGTTGAAGCGATACACGGCCAGCCCGATCAGGATGACCGTGAACAGCGCGACAAGGCGTTTGGTGTCGGCAGACCAGCGAACGGCATTCGGGTTCATGGGAACTGTTCGCATCAAAGTGACCGGCACTTTCAGAGTGCCGGTCACTTACGAATTTTCTCAGCGCCGCCGCCTGCGCTCATCGTCGCCTTCGCGGCGAGGACCTCGGCTGCCGCCGCCTCGGCCACCGCCGCCACCTCGGCGCTGATCGGCCTCGCGGGCCTCCTCGACGGTCATGCCTTCGAGGACGGCCCTGCGGCTCAACCGGATTTTGCCTGCATCGTCGATGGCGGTGACCATCACCATCACTTCGTCACCGACCTTGACGACGGAATCGACCGACGGCGCGCGGTAATCGGCCAGTTGCGAGATGTGCACCATGCCGTCGATGCCGGGCATGATCTCGACGAACGCGCCGAAGTCGGTAGTGCGCACGACCCGGCCGGTGTAGATACGCCCGACCACCGGCGTCTCGGTCAGCCCCTCGATGCGCCCGCGAGCGGCGTCGGCGCTGGGGCCGTCCGTCGCAGCGATGTATACCGTCCCGTCTTCTTGAATATCGATCGTCACGCCGGTCTCATCCTGGATCGAGCGCACCGTCTTGCCGCCGGGGCCGATCAGCAGGCCGATCTTGTCCGGGTTGATCTTCAGCGTGGTGATGCGCGGCGCGTGCGGCTTGAGATCGGGGCGCGGGGCCGGGAGCGTCGTCGTAATCACATCCAGAATCTGCATCCGCGCGACGCGCGCCTGCTCCAATGCCTCTTCGAGTAGCGCGGCGGTCAGCCCCTTGATCTTGATATCCATTTGCAGGGCGGTGATACCTTTAGCCGTCCCGGCGACTTTGAAGTCCATATCGCCCAGGTGATCCTCCATGCCCTGGATGTCGGTAAGGATCGAGTAGCGCTCGCCGTCGCTGATCAAGCCCATGGCGATCCCGGCGACCGGCGCTGCGATCGGCACACCGGCATCCATCAGGGCCAGCGTGCTGCCGCACACCGACGCCATCGAGGTCGAGCCGTTAGACGACATCACTTCGCTGACGACGCGGATCGCGTAGGGGAACTGCTCGAAGGGCGGCAGGACGACTGTCAACGCGCGCTCGGCCAGCGCGCCGTGGCCGATCTCGCGGCGCGATTGGCCGCGCAGTGGCCGCGCCTCGCCGGTCGAGAACGGCGGGAAGTTATAGTGGTGCATGTAGCGTTTCTCGTCCTGCGGTGCGAGGCCATCCAGCTCCTGCGCGGCCTTCGACGTGCCCAGCGTGGCGATCGACAGCACTTGCGTGTCGCCGCGCGTGAAGAGGCCGGAGCCGTGGACGCGCGGCAGCAGATCGACCTCGGCGGACAGCGGGCGAATGTCGGTTTTGCCGCGACCGTCGGGGCGGACGCTTTCGTTTAGGATGCGATCGCGCACTTCGGTCTTGAGCCGATCGTGAAACGCTTCTTTGATGTGCCGCGCTTCGAAGTATTCGGCGAACTCGGTGACCAGCTCTTCTTCCAGCGAGTCGAGCGCTTCGTTGCGCTCGTCCTTGTCGTACAGGTTGATCAAGATGTTGCGGATGCGACTGTTGATGCGCTCGGTGACGCGCGTCATCACCTCCTCGGCGATGCGGAAGCGCGGATACGATTCATCCTTCGGCTTGCCGACCTTTGCGCGCATCTCGTTCTGCAACGCGATCAGCGGCTGGATCGCCTCGTGGCCCTTGAGCAGCGCCTTAACCATCAGGTCTTCGGGGATTTCGTTCGCGCCGCATTCGACCATCAAGATCGCATCGGCGGTTCCGGCAATGCGCAGGTCGAGGGTACTCTTCTCGATCTGAGCGTAGGTGGGATTGATGACCAACTCCCCGTCGAGGTAGCCGACACGCACCGCGCCGACCGGCCCGCCGAACGGCACATCGCTGATCACCAGCGCCGCCGACGCAGCATTGATCGACAAGATGTCGATCGGGTGCTCGGCATCCGAGCTGAGGCTGGTGACGATGACCTGCACGTCGTTGCGCATGTCTTTGGGAAAGAGCGGGCGCAGGGACCGATCGGTCAGGCGGCCAACCAGGATCGCCGCTTCGGACGGCCTGCCCTCGCGGCGGAAAAACGATCCAGGGATGCGCCCGCTGGCGTACAGGCGCTCCTCGTAGTCCACGCTGAGTGGAAAGAAATCGATCCCCTCGCGCGGCTGCCGGGCCATCGTCGCGGTGGCAAGGATGACGGTATCGCCGTGCCGCACTGTGACTGCGCCGCCGGCCAGCCCGGCCAACTTGCCGGTCTCGACTGTCATCGTCTCACTGCCGACGGTGGTGCTGAATGTGTGACTTTCTTTCATGTTATCCTCCGCGCACGTCGTCGCGTGCATTCCTGTATCGCGTCCGCGCGGAGTTCAGGAACTGGAGACTGACCCGTAGACCAGTGATCAGTGAGCAGTAATCAGTCAATCAGTGAGGGCGGTTGTCCCACTGATGACTGATCAACTGACTACTGATTACCGATCACGAGACACTCTCCAATACCTGAACCTCGTTTCGCGGGCGGCTCCTCGGCTGTCGTCTGCCGCCGTTTCTCCACGGTGAGAGGCTACAGCCGGGCAGACAAACACAAAGCGAGTAG
>DATBWU010000407.1:0-8462 GCA_036514635.1 Anaerolineae bacterium
CAGCGGATTGGAATCGGACAAGCGGATAGAAACGGACGGCCATCCGCTCCCATCCGTTGGCCCGCGTCACGTCCGTTGCGGCCCGGTTGATCTACGAAGTCGCAGAAACAGCCATCCGCTCCCATCCGTTTGTCCGCGTCACGTCCGTTGACAACCTCCATTGGTTCATGCTACCATACACGCCAACCACATCCCATGTCTGGCGACCAACCATCAGCTCCCCCTCGCTTTAGCCGGTCGGACCAGCCCCTGCGCTTGAAAAAACGTTGGGATATTGCTCCGCGCGCGCCGAAGCCGCATTTTGACCGATTTCCCGATTTGCTCCCGTTGTGCGTCCAGGTTCTCTACAATCGCGGTCTGACCGAGCCGGATGCGGTTGCCGAATTCCTCAGCCCTGATCCGCCGCCGAGCGATCCGTTTCGCCTCAGAGGCATGGGGGATGCCGTGATGCGCCTGCGCCGCGCCATCCTGACCGGCGAGCCGATCGTCGTCTACGGCGACTATGACGTGGATGGCGTCACGGCCACCGCGCTGCTGGTGCACACACTGTGCGGGCTGGGTGCGAACGTCTCCCCGTACATCCCCGACCGATTCGAAGAGGGCTACGGCCTCAACGCCGGCGCGCTCGACAAACTTGCCGCGCAAGGCGCGCGGATCGTCGTGACCGTGGATTGCGGCGCGCGCGCGCTCGACGAGATCGCGCACGGCAATCGGCTCGGCCTGGACATCATCGTCACCGATCATCACGAACCCGAAGGCGACCGCCTGCCGCCTGCTCTCGCGCTGATCAATCCCAGGCAGCCCGGCTGCCCGTATCCCGATCAATCGCTGGCCGGTGTGGGACTGGCCTTCCGATTGGCGCAGGCGTTGGCCTGGGAGCTCGCCCGCGACGATCGGGCATTACCCTTCGCCATCGACGATCTGCTCGACCTCGTCGCGCTGGGAACCGTGGCCGATCTCGCGCCGCTGCTCGGCGAGAACCGGCACATGGTGCGGCGCGGCCTCGAGTTGATCAACGATCGCGCTCGACCGGGTATCGCCGCGCTGAGTGACGTGTCGGGCCTGGTCGCCGGGCGGATCGACACCGCCGCCATCGGCTACTCGCTCGGCCCGCGCTTGAATGCCGCCGGTCGGGTCGAGCACGCCCGCGCCGCATACGACCTGCTGGCGAGCGACACCCGCGAGCGTGCGGCGCACTTCGCCGATCAACTCAACGAGCAGAACCGCGAGCGGCAGCGGCTCACGTCGGAGATGGTCGAGCAGGTGCTGGCGCAGGCGCTCGCCGCCGACTCCGATGCGCCGATCCTGTTCGCCGGCAGCAGCGAATTCTCATCGGGCGTGATCGGCCTAGCCGCCAGCCGCCTGGTTGAGATGCTCTATCGGCCGGCCGTCGTCGTGAGCATTAACGGCGACTCGGCGCGCGGATCGGCTCGCAGCATCCACCCGTTCCACATCACGCACGCGCTCGACGAGTGCCAAGACCTGCTGGTGAAGCACGGCGGTCACGCCGCCGCCGCCGGATTCACCGTGAAGGTCGATCGATTGGACGAATTAAGAGCCCGGCTCACGTCGATCGCCGCCGCGCAGCGCGACGCCGGCGACTGGTCGCCTGCCCTGAAGGCCGATGCGCTCGTGCGGCTGGCGACGCTCACGCCGGAGATGCAAGCGCACCTGGCGCGGCTCGAACCGCACGGCACGGACAACCCGCAGCCGGTGTTCGTCAGCCGCAACATTCGCGTGCGAGGCGCGCGGACGCTCAAAGACGGCGCGCATCTCAAGCTCACACTGATGGACGAGAACGGTCGCTCCTGGGACGCCATCGCCTTTCGGATGGGCGACCGGCTGGCGCACCTGGCCGACACGATCGACATCGCCTACACGCTGGAAGTCAACGTCTGGAACGGCGAAACGAAGTTGCAGTTGAACATCAAGGATTTGCAGTCGGGTCAGGCATGAAAATCCTCGTCACGGGCGGAGCCGGCTTCATCGGCAGCCACGTCGCGGAGCGGCTGTTGAAGCGCGGCGATCACGTCGTCGTGCTCGACAATTTCAACGACTACTACAGTCCGGCGCGCAAGCGGGCCAACGCCGCGATCGTCGCCGCGTACCCCCAGGCGAAGGTCGTCGAGGCCGACATTCGCGACGCCGCTACGATCGACACGCTGTTTGCCGAGGAGAAGTTTGACCGGATCGCCCACATCGCGGCGATGGCGAATGTGCGCTACTCGCTCAAGCAGCCTGCCCTTTATTTCGACGTGAACCTGCGCGGCACGCACAACCTGCTCGAAGCCGCGCGCCAACATGGGGTGTCGCATTTCATCTTCGCCTCGACCTCCAGCGTGTATGGCCGCACCGACAAAATCCCGTTCGTCGAAACCGACCCGACCGACAGGCCGCTGGCACCCTACCCGGCCAGCAAGAAGGCCGGCGAAGTGCTGGCGCACGCTTATCACATCGCCTACGGCTTGAAGTGCCGCGTGCTGCGCCTGTTCAACGTGTATGGCCCGCGCGGGCGACCCGACATGACGCCGTTCCTGTTCACCGAGCGTCTGTTGCGCGGCGAGCCGATCACCGTCTTCGACGAAGGCCGGCCGCAGCGCGATTGGACGTACATCGACGATACCGTCGCCGGCGTGATCGCCGCGATCGAGGCCGACTTCGACTACGAGATTTTCAACCTGGGACGCGGCCAGCCGGTGGTGCTGAGCGATTTCATCCGCGTGATTGAATCGCTGACCGGCAAGCAGGCGATCGTCCAGCCCGGCCCGTTGCCCGACACCGAGCCGATGATCACGTATTCGGACACCTCGAAGGCGGCGCGCTGGCTGGGCTATCAGCCGCGTGTGTCGCTGCCCGATGGCCTGGCGCGCTTTTATGAATGGTACAAGGCGAATGTGGAATGATGAATGCAGAATGTAGAATGTAGAATGTAGAATGTAGAATGCAGAATGCGGAATGACCGACATCTTTTGTACCCCCATACCTCCACATTTTCATTACTACTCGCGCTAGCGGCGATTATCGTCTCAACAATCAACGTCGTCTTCGCTCAGGCCGTCCCGCCCGATTCGCGCTTCGGAGCCGTGGAGGCTTTTCGCGCGCCGAAGGAAGCGGCCGAGCTGGGCATCGGTTGGGAGCGCGCGGTCTTTCTGTGGAGCGAGTTGCAGCCGAACCGCCCCGACGAGTGGAACATCTTTCACTTCGAGGATGGCTGGCTGGCCGAAGCCACGGCGCAGGGCCGGCAGATGGTCGGTCTGATCGAAGGCACGCCCACCTGGGCGACGGATGGGCCGCCGGGCGCGGGTGTGCCGCGCGGGCTGTATCTGCCGATCGACGATCCGGGCAACCTGTGGGCGACGTTCGTCCGCACGATCGTCCGCCGCTACGCCGGGCGCATCGATCACTGGATCATCTGGAACGAGCCGGACATCGTACCGCCGGAATACGGCGCGCAGTGGGAAGGCTCGGTCGCCGACTTCGTGCAGCTGATGAAGGTGGCGTATCTCGTCGCCAGGCAGGAGAATCCCAACGCTGTCATCCACTTTCCGGGCCTCACCTACTGGCATGACGCGGTCTATGGCCGGCCACTCTACCTGCAACGCTACCTCGACGAAGCGCGCAAAGACCCCGACGCCGCCGCGCACGACTTCTACTTCGACGCGATCTCGTTGCACATTTACTTCACCACCGACTCCATCTACGACATCACCGCGACGTTCGCCGACCTGCTGCGGAGCAACGGGCTGACGCAGCCCATCTGGATCAACGAGACCAACGCGCCGCCCTACGACGATCCGCTCAACCCGTGGACGATTCCCGACTGGAAGATCACGCTCGATCAGCAAGCGGGTTTCATCGTGCAGGCGTTCGCGGAAGGGCTGGCTGCCGGAGCGCAGCGCATCGCCGTGTACAAGATGATGGATGTCCCGCCGTACCCGCCCGGCTACGAGCCATACGGCCTGGTGCGTGCCGACGGCACACGGCGGCCCGCCTTCGAGGCAATGCGCGCCGTCATCACGCACTTCTCCGGCACGCGCGCGGCGGGCATGGATCGCACGGCAGAGCGCAGCATCGTCACGCTCGATCGCGGCGACAAGACGACGCGCGTGCTGTGGGCGCGCAGCAACGCCAGTGTCAACGTGACGCTGCCCGCGCTCGCGTCACAGGCGACGCTCGTCACGCACCTGGGCGAGACGAAAACCATCACCTCGACCGGCGGTGTGTATCAACTGACACTGCCTGCCGCGCAGTGCGACACGCTGCACGGCTGCGCCGTCGGTGGAGCGCCGTTGATCGTCGTCGAGGACGCGCCTGCTGATGCCGCCTTCCAGCCGCAAGCGACCTTCGCGCCGCCGCCCACGCACACGCCATCCCCGACCGTGACGAACACGTCCGCGCCAACGCCGACGGGCACACCGACTCCCACGCCGACACACACACCCACACCTGCGCCGACAAACACGCCGGTGCCGACACCTGTCTCAGCGCAGGCATCGGCTACAGATGACATCTCTTCGATTTCAGGGCTTCTGGTTCTGGGGCTTGCGATTGGGATGACGGTGATCGCGTGGGCCACGCGCCGCAGGCAGGACAAGGTGCAACCGAAGTAATACCAACCGCAGAGGACACAGAGGCTTCCACGAGCGCTATCTACACGCTTTGCGGCACTCGCTTATGACTACCAAGAAGATGCAATAGTGACAAACTCTGCCAAGTCGATCAATTGATTGAGTCGCCCGTTGAGACCGCACACCTCAACAACAGCCACTTTGTGTACATGAACAACGCCGTCCACACAAGAATCATCAAGCATTTTGTTTAGACGTGAAGGATCATATTCATTGGTTATCATGTAGTATGGCAGATCACGGCGAGTCTGTCGGTAAATTCGCGCGTAGGCTGCTTTATAGACAGGGCATTCGTTTGTGATGTCACTCAAACGATCATGTCGTACACCCCACTTGGCTGAGACAATCGCCCGTGGAATATCGCTCTGTCGGGCAAGCAGATCAATTCGGGGTGTGCCACTCCGGCCAGGGAACTTTATCCCTGGAAAGATGATGGTAGCATCGACTTCAGTTTCATAGGACACCGGAGCAGTGCCGAACTTTTCCAAAACATGTTTGATTAGTCCTGCGAAAGCGATGCCCAAAGTGTTTTGGCGCTGCATCCCATCATAGGCAGGTTGCTTCATAAGCAAGTCAGTCTTGTGTGGCACATCATTAACCGAACATCCTAATTGCGCTGCCAAGTAACCGTTGAGGGCTTGTGCACGTTTTTGCCAGGCGTTGGGCTTGGTCCAAGAACGCTTCTTGGCGGGCGAAGCTGGACGCAACTTGTCAGCGTCGATGAGATGCGGCAAATCGGTGAAGCTCAACCAATTGACTGGTTCATACCATAAAAGCGCTTGGTAGATTCCTAACCATGCCGTAGCAAGGTTCAGTCCAGATGGATACTCAGCTTTCTCAAAAACGGCAATAGCATCCTCAACAGTTTGCTCACGAGTCGGCATGTGGTTTCCCTCTGTAGGGTTGGGGTTTCAAGAGACCAATTACGTACTCTTCGTGCATTCGCTGCTCGATCACCGAGTCAGTTTTCTTGCCAAAACGAGCGGGCATCATTCGTTTGTTGCGATCTAGAACTCGTTGCACCACTCCGACCACGTCGAATCCGAGACTGGCGGCAATATCGGCTAGACAATAGTGAGTCTGAACGTCAATGCCACGCATGACAGATGTACCCACTACAATCACAGCTGGTGAATCGCCGTGGAGAACGCGATACATTTCGGCAAGCACGGCCCGCATTTCAGCAAAGTATTTATACAGGATGGCAGCCTTCTTGACGTCACGTTCCTTGAGGCGGTCAACTATTAGCGCAGGCCCATTGGGAAGCGCTGCGGTATGAAGATTGCCGACACGTTCCGATCCGATGTATTCGGAGCGCAACTCAGTCAAATCCTCTATAGACTCACCTAACCACACCAACGAAAACTTGTGGGCACGCATATAGTCTATGGCATTGGCGTAGGGCGGCGAAGTGACGATGAGGTCAACAACCTCATCCTGAAACGGCATAGAGCGCGCATCGCCCGTCAAAGGAGCCGCCATGATGCTGCTTTCCTTGAGTTCTGCAATGCTAGCGAGATTCTTGCGCAATCGAAGTGAGAATTGCTCGAGTGCATTCTTGGGCACTTTAGTTGAATCCAAATGAGGGCGGCTGTGAGCCAAATCGCGTGCACGCGAAACGCCGCCTGATTTCGTCACAATAATGGCTGAGAACGTCAGTTCAAGAAAACGGCGCTCCGGCGTGTCTGATACGTCTTGGATCGCCAGCACTAGTGCCATCAATTCACGCTGCGTTGCTGGTAGGAACCAATAATCAACGAATGCCTTTGTGCGCTCGTCGAACAGTTTGGTAATGCTTCGCTCAATCGTCTTTCCATTCTTAAATAACAAAGCATTTGCCCGTGAAATCACCTTATGTCCAATGTCCCGCAACTTGTCAACGTCAAGCGGTGCTGTCTTCACATGACTCAGTTTCAGAGCTAATGGATCGAGATCCAAGCCGACGCCCCGTCGCCCTTCGAGTAGAGCCTCGACCACCGCTGTCCCCGATCCCATCATGGGATCAAGGACAACATCACCAGGAACGGTTAAGCCACGAATGAAGGCACGCGGCAATTGTGGCGGAAACTTTGCTGCAAATGCATGGAGAGCATGTGAGGCGTATCCGCTATTCTCACCGTGAAAGTTTAGCTCACCTTCGAGCAGAGTAGCCAGTCTCTCGCGTTTGCTCAGTTCACGCCGAACGCGGACTAAGACATCGGGCTCCGACAATGGTGCAACATCGAAGGCAAAGAGCTTGAGCTGCTCTCTGAGCGTATCTAACGACCCGAGCTCGGCTGAACGTGTCGAGATCATTCTGTCCCTTCGATAGAGGTATGGTCTTGCTAATAAGGCTGGGCCTCCCCCATTATACCCGATACCTTAGATTACGCACTGCGAGTTAGCCATCCTGATACGAACGCGGAATCCCGACTTCTTCATTCAGCGTTCATCCTTCATCCCTCATCCTTCATCCTTTTCGCCAGCGCCAGCGCTTCTTCCCTCGTCTTCACCTCACCGGCTGCCTGCGCCTCGCGCACCGCTTCAAGGATGTCTCCCACCTGCGGCCCTGGCTCCAGGTTCAGCGCGGCCATCACCTCGTGCCCGCTGATCAGCGGCGGCGGGCTGACCGTCTCCTCACGCCGATGGAAATACTCGTCGAGCAGCGCCCGCGTCAGTTCCAGGCGACCCGCCCAGCGATCCGGGTTTAGATCAGGCCCGTGCGTCGCCAGGTGATCGGCCAGCGCGTGCAGCAGCACGTCGACGCCGGCTTCGCCCGTGTCGCGGAAGAAGCGATACGTCGCGCGGCGGCTCACGCTGCTCTCCGCCAGGTGATGCGGTCGCATGTGATGGCGCACGATCGTCGCCGCGCGCTCGATTTCAACCGTGCTGAAGCGCAAGGCGCGCATCCGCCCGGCGGCCAGCTCCGCGCCGATGTCCTCGTGCTGGAAGAAGCGCGTTCGCCCATCCGGTTCGACCGTGCGTGTGCGCGGCTTGGCAATGTCGTGAAGAACCGCCGCCCACTTCAGCGCCAGCCACGCCGGGCGATCATCCGACAGCATCTTCTCCAAATGCTCATGCAGCGCATCGCGCATGGGGCCGAACACACGATCGATGTCTGCCCAGGCGAACTCCGGCGCAATGACGGCGACCGGCTCGTGCGCCTGCGTCTCGATTCCGATCAGGCGGGCGAGCAAGACTTCCAGCAAGTCGAGCGCGCGCAGCGTATGCTCGAATACATCCCAGTGATGCGGCAGCGATTGCGCCACGCCGCGCATGGCCTGCACTTCGGGCAACACCTGGTCGAGCAGCCCTAACTCGTCGAGCAGTAGCAGGCTTCGATGCAGCCCCGGCAGTCCGACGATGTGCGACAGTTCATCACGCACGCGCTCGGCGGAGACCTCGGCCAGCCGAGGCGCCGCCGCTCGAATCAACGCGCGGGTCTGTTCGTCAATCCGGCACGCCAGGCTGATCGACAGGCGGGCGGCGCGCAGCGTGCGGATCGGATCATCGCTGAGCGATTGGTCGGTCACGGCGCGCAACAGGCGCGCATCGAGATCGCGCCGGCCGCCCAAAGGATCGATCAGCGCATCGGGCCGGGACACGTCGACGGCCATCGCGTTGATCGTGAAATCGCGCTTGGATAGATCGGCTTCCAGCGTCGCTTCGCGCAGGCGGGCGAAGTCGAGGAACACGCGCGCGCCTGCCGCGTCGAGCGTGACGACGCGGGCCACGTCGCGCTCGGCGTCGAGGACGTACATCGGCACACCCAGGCGATCCGCCGTCCTTCGGGCGACGGTGATCGCCTCGCGCTCGACGGCGAAATCGAAGTCGTGAATCGGGCGGCCCAGCAGC
>DATBWU010000408.1:0-2144 GCA_036514635.1 Anaerolineae bacterium
GCACGGGAGAGGGGCAGGGGGTGAGGGGTGAGGTCACTCGTATCTCGTAAAAATCCTGCGATACGCTTCCGACGTGCGCATCAACTCCTCGTGCGTGCCGATGGCGGAGACGCGGCCCTTGCGTATCACGAGGATCACGTCGGCCCAGCGGATTTGCGACAGGCGGTGCGTGATCAGGATCGTCGTGCGGTTCTCCGACGCGCGCTCGATCGCGCGCTGAATCTGATCCTCGGTCGCGCTGTCGATCGCGCTGGTCGAATCGTCGAGGATCAGGATGCGCGGGTCGGTCAGGAACGCGCGGGCGAGGGCGATGCGCTGGCGCTGGCCGCCGCTCAGCGTCACGCCGCGCTCGCCGACGACGGTGTCGTAGCCGTCGGCGAACGACAGAATGAAGTCGTGCGCCTGCGCTTCTTTCGCCGCGTGCTCGATCTGCTCGCGCGTCGCGCCGGGACAGCCGAAGGCGATGTTCTCGGCGATCGTGCGCGAGAAGAGGAAGAGGTCTTGTTCGATGATGGAGATTTGGGTTCTCAGCGATTGGAGATTCCAATCGCGCACGTCGACGCCGTCGACCAGGACACGCCCCGACGCGGCGTCGTAGATGCGGTTGAGCAGCTTGACGACGCTGCTCTTGCCCGCTCCGGTCTGCCCGACGATCGCCAGCGTCTGCCCCGGCGCGACCTCGAACGACACGTCTTCCAACGTCGGGGCGTCGTCGTCTCGATATTTGAAAGTGACGTGCTCGAATCGGATCGCGCCGCGCATCGGGGCGGCGTAGCCGGCCCGGTTCTCGTCGAGTTCGCTCTCCGCCCGGATCAGTTCCAGAATGCGCCGCGCGCTCGCCAGGCCTGACGAGATCTGCGAATAAGCAAACAGCGAGGTGAACACCGGAAAGCCGTACAGGAACAGCAGGCCCATGTATGACACCACGCCGCCGATGGGAATCTCGCCGGCCCGGTGCAGCGCCAGTGCGTGGAGCAGACCCAGGCCGTGAGCGATGCCCATCAGCAGCAGCGGCACGAAGCGCGCTTCGACGTTGCCTTGCTGGACGAAGGCGTTGCGGTATTGGGTTGCGCCTTCTTCAAAGCGGGCGATCTCCTGTTCTTCCTGGGCGGCGCCTTTCACCGTCTCGATGCCTTCGATCGTCTCGGCCAGCACCGCGTTCATGCCGCCAAAGCGGCGGCGCACGTTTTCCGTGATCGGCTTGAGCTGTCGCAGGAACTGACGTAACGCTCCGAAGTACGCCAGGGCGAACAGGACGGGCACGGTGATCAACTGGGGGTGGATCGACGGCGCGAACAAAATCGGCTGCAACAGGAACATGGCTGATCCGACGACGAGATTGATGCCCGGGTTGAGCATCAGGTTCATCTCGCGCACGTCATTCGTGGCGCGCGCCATCACGTCGCCGGTCGATTGCCGATCGTGAAAGGTCATGCTTTTCCCGATCAGGCTGGTGTACAGCTCGGCGCGCGCGTCGCGTTCCAGCCGCTGACCGACGATCTCGTTGCCAAAATTGCGCCCGAATTGCAGCGCGCCGCGCACTAATTGCGAGATGACGATGATCAGCGCGGCGCTGACGAGTATGTCGTAATCGGGCGGTGACTTGAGAATCGCGTCGAAGGCGCGGCCCGCCTCGATGGGCATCACGGCGGCCAGCGCGGCATTGCCGAACGCGCCGATGATCATGATGGCGATGATCCATTTGCTCCGCCATGTGTGTGATAGCACCCAGCGCAGGGGCGTGCGGCGGTCAGACTGCCAATCGAGCTGGATGGCGAATTCGGTGTTCATCGGTTAGTCGTGTAGTCCGGTAGTCGGGCAGTCTTGTAGTCGGGTCATCGAGTGTCACTCATCACTCATCACACAGCACGTAACACACAACACGTTTCACCCGGCAAGGACGGCGTTGACCTGGGCTAACTCGTCAGGGTTGAGCGCCCATTCCGCCCCTTTGACGTTCGCCTCGATATGCTCGGGCCGGGTCGCACCAGCGATAACCGACGAAACCTGCGGCTGGGCCAGCAGCCAGGCGATGGCTAACTCGGTCATAGTGTGACCGCGCGCTTCAGCGAACTGAGCCAGTTTCTCGACGATCGTGTAGTTCGCCTCGGTCATGTATTTTTGGACATACTGGCTCGACTCGC
>DATBWU010000409.1:0-28298 GCA_036514635.1 Anaerolineae bacterium
TGACCGCCCCACCCTGCCGATCGATTTTGCACATTGATCTGGATGCCTTCTTTGTCTCTGTCGAGCTCCTCGATCGACCTGATCTACGCGGCAAGCCGGTCGTCGTCGGTGGGCGACCTGAAGAGCGCGGTGTCGTGTCCAGTGCCTCCTATGAAGCGCGCACGTTGGGTGTCCGCTCGGCGATGCCGATGCGCATCGCGCTGCAAAAATGCCCCGACCTGATCATCCTTCCGGCGCGACACAGTGTCTATCACGACTGGTCACGCAAAGTGATGGCGTCGTTTTACGAGATCACACCGATTGTCGAGCCGACGTCGATCGACGAAGCCTATCTCGACGTGACTGGGACTGAACAGTTATGGGGCGCGCCAGAGGAAATCGCTCGCAACCTGAAAGCGCGCATCCGTGAACGGTTTAATCTTCCCTGCTCGATCGGCGTCGCAACGAACAAGCTTGTCGCCAAAATGGCGACCGAGCGCGCCAAGCCTGATGGCATTTGCGTTGTGCCGCCCAGCGAGGAGGCTGCCTTCCTCGCACCCATGCCGATCGAGCGACTGCTGGGTATTGGCCCGAAGACGGCCGCCACACTGCGGGCGATGGGCGTCGATACGATCGGGCAAATTCCTGGCATACCGCGTGCAACACTGGCGCGACATCTGGGCGTTCATCAAGCCGACGATCTGATCCGCCGCGCGAAGGGAGTAGACGACTCGCCTGTTGTCGTCGAGCACGAAGCCAAGCAGATTAGCCAGGAGGTCACGTTCGCGCGCGACATCGGCGATCCGGAACGGCTGCGCCGCGTTCTGCTCGAGCTCAGTGAAGGCGTTGGAGCGCGCCTGCGCGCTGAGGGCCTCGATGCGCGAACCGTCGCCATCAAACTCCGCTACGCCGACTTCTCAACATACACGCGGCAAATGACGCTGCCCGAAGCCACTCATCTCGATCAGCCGATCTACGATGCCGCATGGTCGCTCTTCCAGAAAGCGTGGGCACGTCGCCCGATCCGTTTGTTGGGCGTCGCCGCACGAAATTTCGGCGCGCCCGTTCAGCAGCTCCATCTGTTTGAGCCGCGCGACGATCGGCGCGAGCGGTTGAACAAGACTGTGGATCGGATTCGGCACAAGTACGGTGACGACGCCTTGAAGAGGGCGTCGCTGGCGAGGAAGAGATCGATACGTAAAACGTAAAGCGTGAGGAGAGTCCATGAGATTGTCGGCGGCGCAAGCCAATCAAGTGATCACCCTGACACGCGAGCTAGTGCGCGCCAGAAGCCTGGCCGGGCAGGAGCAGGAGGCAGCCGTCATCTGTGAGCGGTGGATGAAGCTTCTCGACTACGATGAAGTGTGGGCCGATAAATACGGGAGTGTTGTTGGGCGCAGGCACGGCGGCGGGCCAGGACGGACAATTCACTTCGACGGGCACATTGACACAGTGCCGGCGACCAGTCTTGAGCGTTGGATGCACGATCCGTTCGGCGGGGAATTGTCCGAGGGCAAAATTTGGGGGCGCGGATCGTCGGACATGAAAGGCCCGGTCGCAGCGATGATCTGTGCCGGCGCATTCCTCCCGCGTGAGCAGTTTAGCGGCACGATCGCGGTATCGGCCAGCGTTGGCGAGGAGGAGCTGGAAGGCCCGGCGCTGGCGGCGATCCTCAAAGAGCATCCTGCCGACGCGGTGATCATCGGCGAGTCGTCTGAGTTGAAAATCGGGATCGGCCAGAAGGGTCGCGCGGGCGTTCAGATCGAGACACGCGGAATCCCGGCGCACTCGTCACGACCCGAGGAAGGTGTCAACGCCGTCTACAAGATGATCGACGTGATCCAGCGTATGCGCGCGATGCCTGCGCCGACCGATCCGGTGTTGACACCAGGCATCTCGGAACTGGTCGAGATTGTTTCATCCCCCTACCCTGGCACGTCGATCGTGCCGGATGGTTGCTGCATACGCCTCGATCGGCGGTTGGTAAGAGGCGAGACGCGCGAAAGCGTATTGACGATGTTCGAAGATGCGCTGAAGGGTATCGACGGCATCGAAGTTCGATACCTGCGTGTCACCCTTCCCTGCTACACTGGCGAGGAGATCGTAATGGATGATTTTCATCCGGCATGGGTCACACCACGCGACAGTGACCTCGTGCGCTGTGTTGAGCGCGCACTTACATCGATGGGCTTGCCGATCGATTACTTCGCGTCGCGCTATTGTGCAAACGGATCGGCCAGTGCGGGCGAGATGAACATTCCCACGCTGATCTTCGGCCCCTCCACACCTGCGGTCGCCCATACTGTGGATGAATACATCGAAACCGATCAGCTTCTGCGAGGCACTGAAGCATATATGGCTATCGCGACAGAAGTGCTTCGACAGCCAGTCGGATTCGCATAGCGTTTTCTTCATCTTTGTGAAATTGACGTTCCCAACATCTGTCTGAGCATAGCGCATTGGCTACGCGAATCGCCGCAACAGAAACCCCTACTTTGCGCTCTTTGCGCCCTTTGCGGTAAGGCTTTTCCCGGCGAATCCGGTAGAGGCTTCTTTACTTCACAGCCTCACTTCACTTCCAGCAACTCAAACAACTCGGCGGGTTCCTTCCGGCCTTTGACGGTCATGGAGGGCATCGGCTTTAACACCAAGTGGTCTACGCCGATCTGGTCGACGGCAGACCGGCTGATCGCGATTTGCCCCGGCCCGGTGACTTCCTCAATTTGCTTAGCCAGGTTGACGCTTTCGCCGACCGCCGTGAAGTTCATCAATTGAGGTGTGCCGATGTTGCCGACGACAGCCTCGCCGGCGTGCACACCGATGCCGAACTGCAAGCCTTGCCCATCGGGGTCGGAATTCAGCGCTTCCACGTTGCGGCGAATCCCACACGCCGCCCGCGCCGCGCGCAAAGCATGATCCACGTACTCTACCGGCGAGTTGAAGATCGCCAGCAAGCCATCGCCCAGGTATTTATCGATCATCCCGCCCTGCGCCAGAATCGCATCCGTCGCCACGCCCAGGTAACGATTGACGGTGAGCACCAAGGCTTCAGGCTCGGTCTGCTCGGCATAGATGCTGAACCCGCGAATATCGGCGAAGAGGATCGAAATCATCTGGCGCTCGCCGCCCAGGTGCGGCAAATCGGGCGCGTTCATCAGTTGCTCGATCACCGACTTGGGCATGAAGTGCTCCAAGATGCCATTCAGCCGCGCCTGCAATCGCAAGTTCTCGATGCGGAGTTTCTGCTTCTCCAGGACGGAGGCCAGCTTGACGCGCAATTCCGTGGCGTCGAACGGCTTGTGCATGTAGTCGTCGGCCCCGACACGCATCGCCTGAACGGCGCGCTGCTCCGTGCCGTAGGCCGTCAGCACCACAATGCCCGTCGTCGGATCGACCTGGCGGATCTCCTTAATCGCGGTCAGGCCATCTTTGCCGGGCATCATGATATCCATGATGATCACTTCCGGCTTTTCACGCAGCGCGAGCTCGACGGCCTGAATGCCGTTACCGGCCTCGAGAGGAGAATAACCTTCCATCTCGGCCCAGGCGCGCAATAAGCGCCGGATATCCACGAGATCATCGACGATGAGCAGCTTGGGGGAACCGGTCTTCGAGGCATCGGTCATAGTCGTATCCCGCCTTTAACACTGGGTGGCTGGCGACGACACAAGTTTAGCACAATTCATCATTTCAAACCAAGAACACTATAGGCGTCCACAATCTCCGCCACCCCCTTCAGGTGCAGCCCCTTCACCGGCTGGACGACGACCGAATCGCGAACCATCTCATGCGTGTCTGAGCTGATCAGAATCTGATCGCCTTCGGCTGCGCCGCACAATCGGGACGCCAGATTGACGTGACGGCTGATCGCGGTGTATTCGTCACGCCGCTCCGAGCCGAAGTTGCCGACGATGGTCGGGCCGGTATTGATGCCGATACCGATCGGCGCGGCCTCCCAGCCCTGAGCCTCCCAGTGTTGCATCAAGCGGCGATGCGTTTTCATCATGTCGAGCGCGGTCTGCACCGCGCGCAAGGCGTGATCGGGCTGGCGCTCCGGCGCGTTGAACAGCGCCATCACGCAGTCGCCGACGAACTTATCAACCATCCCCTCGTGCGCCAGCACAACTTCCGTCAGCGCGCTCAGGTGCTCGTTGAGCATACGCACCAGTATTTCCGGCTCGATGCGCTCGGCGATACTCGTGAAACCACGGATGTCAGAGAACAGCGTCGTAATGACCACTCGCTCGCCCTTGAGCAGATCGCGATCGGATTCGCTGAGCAATCGATCCATGACTTGCGGCCCGACCTGCCTGCCGAACACCTCGCGTATCCGCTTGATCTGCAAGCCTTCAAAAATGGCTGTATCCATCTGGCTGGCGATGGCCGACAACATGCGCCGGTCGGCCTTGCCGAATTCGGCTCGCCCCCGCCGATTGATCACGCCGAACACGCCGATGACGCGCTGATTCAGAATCAATGGGTCACAAATCAGCGACCGAATCCGTCCCGCCGTCGTCTTGCGGGCGACTTGCCGCGCCGCGCGGATGGACTCCATCGCGGCGTCGTGCACGAAGCGATAATGCTCGACCACGTTCAGCAGATCCTGATCGGTGACCGCTTTCATCTCGAGTTGATTACCGGTTATATCGAACAACATGATGAAGCCCGCTTCGGACGGAATCGTGCGGCATAACTCGGCCAGCACGACATTCAACATCTCGTCGAATGCCAGGCCCTCGTCACGGATGTGATCGACCTTGTACAATGTCTCCAGTTCTTGCCGCTTGCTGCGCAACTCACGGAGCGTGCGCACGTGCACGACCGCCGAGTCGACCTGCGAGACGGCCGCTTCGAGCAGTGCGCGGTCGCTCGGCGAGAACGCGCGCTGGCGGTTGGCGAGCAGCAACGCGCCGAGCGTCTCACCGTTCAGACGCAGCGGTGCCCCCATCCAGTGCACCAGCCCCAGCGGCGCGAGCGCGCCATCAACTTCCAGTGGCTGCACGCCTGGCAGTTTGACCGCGCGTTCGGCCATGCGCCGCAGCGCGTCCTCGCTGGACTGATCGAGTGTGCCATTTCGGTCGGTCAACCCGCGTACTTCCAGCATATCCGTATCCTCGTCGATCAAGCCCATGAGGCACAGGTCGGCGCCAATCGCATCACACACGATCGATACTGCCGAAGCCACCAGTTCTCGCTCGTCTTCGGCCTTGTCCCGGGCGCGATCGATCGCCAGTATCAGGTCGATCCGTTTGGTTTGAAGTGCGAGTTGCTCGCGCAGCTCAGCATTGTCATCTGCCGCCATGCCAGCCCCCAAGATCGGTGTAGCCCTAGTATACCCCCTGAAGAAGGGCAAGAGTGTGGGAGTTTGGGAAGAATCTTTGCCTCACGCCACGGCTCCCGCAGCGGATTGGAGTGGGGTTTCGCGCAGCACGTCCAGCATTTCTTGATGAATCAAGCCATTGCCCGCCACGATGCCCGGCGAATGCAGGCCCGGCGGCCCGCCGCCCGTGTCCGTCACTCGACCACCCGCCAGTTCGACCAGCAATACGCCGGCGGCCATATCCCACGGGAACAGCTTGAACTCCCAGTAACCGTCGAGCCGCCCGCACGCCACCGCCGCCAGGTCGAGCGAGGCGCTCCCGGCGCGCAGCACGCCCTGGCAGCGCATCAGGAAGGCCTCGTGCTGGCGAACGTTGTTGTGCAGGCTCGTTTGTCGATCATACGGGAAGCCGGTCACCAGCAGGCTGCTCGCCAGGTCGGGCGTGTTGGAGACGCGAATCGGCTGGCCGTTCAGGAACGCGCCGCGATCGCGCTGTGCGGTGAACAACTCGCCGCGCAACACATCGAGCGTCACGCCCAGTTCCGTGCGCCCGTCGATTTGAAGCGCGAGCGTCACGGCGAATTGTGGGTAACCGTGCGCGAAGTTCGTCGTGCCGTCTAGTGGATCGATAATCCAGACGTGCGACGAGCGGGTGTCGCTTTTGCCGCTCTCTTCGGCGAGGAAGCCGTGCGCCGGGAACCGCTCCCGGATCACCCTGAGAATCAGGGCCTCGGCGGCCCGGTCGGCTTCTGTCACCAGGTCGATGGCGCCTTTATGCTCGGCAGCGACGCCGCGTTCCCAATGCATTCTCAACAGTGCACCCGCCTGCCGCGTTGCGTCGATCGCGACTTCCATCAGGGTATCGAGGTTCACTATCTTCATAGCGTGGCTTACCGTCGCAACCAGATTTTATCGGACACAGATGAACACGGATTCAGATTCGCTCCCAGCCCGCGTCCCCGCGGGCATACCGACCGCGAGGACGCGGTCGGTGAGCACAGTACAAATCAAAAAAGAAGCCAGCCGGTTCCCCCGACTGGCCTCGTAGCGGCTCAGATTGTAGCAGCGGATGCGCCTCGGATAAACGAATATTGACCCGCGCATCCGTTTATCCGCTGCTTATCCGTTGCATCGCGCCCTCAGTCAAACGCACCGGTCGATCTTAATCTAAGGTTCAAGACTGACCTGAATCTCGCCCTCGACGATGCGCAGTGGATAGACCGGAATCGGCGCAGGAGCCGGCAGCATCTTCACTACGCCGGTGCGAATATCGAATCGCGCGCCATGACGCGGGCACTCGATCTGATAATCGTCCAACTCGCCCTCGGCCACCGGGCCATCGTCGTGCGTGCAGACATCGCCAAAGGCATAGAACTGTCCATCGACATTTGCGATGCCCATCGGCACGCCATCAACCTGCACCACCTTCACGGTTCCCGGTGCAATCTCCGAGACTCTCGCCACCGTCACGAATCCGCTCATGGGCCCAACTCCGGCTAATTCTCCTCATCATCACCCGGCCATCCGTGAAGCCCATACGCCCCCGCCTTTAAGACCTTCAGCGACAATAACGCGCACTTCATGCGAACCGGCCCGATCGGGATACCTAGCAATTCCAGAATCTGGGCTTTGTCGAAGTGCTTCACCTCATCCAGCGTCTTGCCCTTGATTTCCTCCGTGAGCATTGAGGCCGCCGCCTGGCTGATCGAGCAGCCGCGCCCGTCAAAGCGCACGTCGCTGATGATGCCGTCGTCAACTTTCAGATCGATGTGGATGCGATCGCCGCAGACAGGATTGTCTTCCTCGTGTGAGATATCCGGATGCTCGAGCCGCCCTTTGTTGCGCGGGTTCTCGTAATGATCCAGGATATTCTCCATCGCCAGGTCTTGCACAATCCAGCCTTTCTCGGTAGGACAATCGCATTGGGGTTTAACGCTTGCGGCGGATGATTATACTGTGCACGGTCACAAGTTGCGCCTTTTGCTGCTCAAAGCCCGCGTCCACGCGGCGTCTATCCTGATCGACCGCGAGGACGCGGTCGGTGAGCAAAACCGCAGATGGTTCCCGCGTCGAGTATATCTTATTTTGCGTAGATCGATTTCGCCTTGTACAGCGCCGCCACCAATCGATCAATCTCCTCCGGCACTGTGTAAAGATAGAACGAGGCGCGCGACGACGCCGTCAACCCGAACTTCAGGTGCAGCGGCATGGCGCAGTGATGACCGGCGCGTATGGCGATGCCTTCCGAATCGAGGACGGCAGCCACGTCGTGCGGATGAATGTCGCCGAGGTTGAACGTCGCCACGCCGCCGCGCATGTCCGGATCGGTCGGGCCGTAGATCGTCACCGACGGCACTTCGGCCAGTCGCTCCAATGCATACGCAATGATCTCACGCTCGTGCGCGCGGATGGCCGCCATGCCCAGATTCGACAGGTAGTCTACCGCTACGCCCAGGCCGATGCTTTCGGCAATTGCCGGCGTGCCCGCTTCGAATTTCCACGGCAGGTCGTTCCACTCGGCATCTTCGTACGTCACGCGCCGGATCATATCGCCGCCGGCCAGAAACGGCGGCATCGCCTCGAGCAGCTCGCGGCGGCCATACAAGACGCCGATGCCGGTCGGCCCGCACATCTTGTGGCCGGAGAAGGCGAGAAAATCGCAGCCGAGTTCTTGCACGTTCGTCGGCAGGTGCGGGACGCCCTGCGCGCCGTCGATCAGGGTCACCGCGCCGGCGGCCTTCGCCCGGCGCACGATCTCCACCGCCGGTGTGATCGTGCCGAGCATGTTGCTCATCTGCGTAAACGCTACGATCTTCGTGCGCTCGTTCAGCAGCGCGCCCAGCGCGTCGAGTTGTAGAATCCCCTGCCCGTCCACCGGAATGTAGCGCACCTTCGCGCCGGTTTCTTTCGCGATCAACTGCCACGGCACGAGGTTGCTGTGATGTTCCAGTTCGGTGAGCAGGATTTCGTCGCCCGGCTTCAGGTTCGCCCGACCCCACGCCCGCGCTACCAGGTTGATCGACTCAGTCGCGTTGCGCGTGAAGATGATCTCACGGCTGGACTTCGCGCCGATAAACCGCGCGACCTTCTTGCGCGCGCCTTCGTACATCTCCGTCGCGCGCTCGCTCAACGTGTACACGCCGCGATGCACGTTCGCGTGCGTGGTGCGGTAATACGTGCTCATCGCGTCGATCACCACTGATGGTTTCTGCGACGACGCTGCACTGTCGAGAAACGCCAGCGGCTTGCCGTGCACGTCCTGACTCAAGATCGGAAAATCGGCGCGAATCGCGCGTACGTCAAGCGTTCGGGTCGTTGGTAGTATGGTCGCGTTGGTCATTGGTTCCTTGGAGTGCAGCCTGAAGGCTGCACTCCTTGACGCACAATCGGCCCTCGTTCACTGGCGTGCCGGTGGCAGTGCCTCGCTTCCGGCCAGGGTCAAGGAACTTTTCTTATTGCTTGCCAGTTTCCTTTTCAACCCCATCGGTCGCAGGAACAAGTCCGCCGGGCACCAGTCGGTAAATGCGCTTTGCAGAATCATCACACCCATGAAGGCTACAAGCGCAAGCCCGATAGTCCGATCAGCCCAATAGGCAATGGCTGCGAAGGCCAGGATCAGGATGCCCCGGAAAATGTCTCGGCCGTTTTCCAGATACATGGCGTTTGGCTCCTTTCTCACGAACTGCACCCACACTCGCCCTCCGTTGCGCCTGCGGAAGAGGAAGCAACGTCGTCCAGGCTTGAGGCGAACTTGTCCATCTTGGATGCTGCGCCCCTCCTGACCATTCTTCCCACTTCAATGGCTTCCACGATTTCTTGTCGATCGGCTCCGCTTTCCAGGGCCATGCTTACCGCAGAGAGCAGGCATGGCTGGCAGTTTGCCGCGATCGACGCCCCCACCCCGATCAACCTCAGCGTCCGCGCATCAAGCTTCATGGTGTATCACCTCCTTTCTGACCCTATAGACGGAGGCCAGTCGGGAAAGGATACACGTCTGATCGATCTTCCTGGGTGGTTAGGTTTAAGACAGCCTCTAAAGCCAATCCTCGGGCTTGCAGCGGGCTTTCAGTTCTTGAAGAAGCCTGGTCCTCCCACGGTGTAGCCTGATCTTGACCGTATCAATACTCACGTCGAGAATCTCGGCAATCTCGTTGTTCGTCAATTGTTCCAAACTGAGTACGACAACCGTTCGATAGTTCGGTGGAAGATTCTCGACGAAACGCTCAAAACACTTGCGCATTTCCTTTCGCATGAGCTGCTGCTCGAGCGAAGGAGTCTCTTCTCCTGTCCAAATATCCCTGTCCTCGGTCTCGTCCGAATCGTCCAGCCAACTCTTCTGGGCCTCTTGTTGGAAAGAGGCAGTGCGCATTTTATCGATTGCGACGTTGGTGGCGATTCGATAGATCCACGTGGACGGTTGCGACTCGCCTCGAAAGGTGTCCAGTGCCCGACTGACCTTGACGAAGACCTCTTGCGTCAGGTCTTCGGCATCATGCGCACCAACCAGGCGCGTCAAATATCGGTGTATCTTCGGGCGAAAGGTCTCATGGATTGTCTGAAACTCCAATTCGTCGTCGCGCATACCATTCTCTTCTAGACGAAACAAAGAGTCTCGCCCACTCGTTGCGCCGAGAGTGCCAGCCTCACTGTATCACTGTTGGCCGAGACTCGCAAACGTCCGCTCGCGTTCCAGTTTCCGAATCGCCGCACGAAGCGTGTCGAGCGAAAGCGTCGCACACCGCGTGCGCTGCTGCACGATGTCGTGTCCCAGCGCCTCCATCAAGTCCTGATAATCGATCGCCAGGATCTCTTCGACGGTTTTGCCCGTCGTCAACTCGCTCAGATAAGACGCCGAAGCCTGGCTGATGGTACAACCGGTTCCCTCGAAGGTCACTTGCGCTTTGCCAGTCTGGGGATCGACCTTGAGGTACATCGTGATGATGTCGCCACAGCCAGGATTGCCGCCCTCGACAGAGGCATCGGCATCCGGCAGCGCGCCTTTGCGGCGCGGGTTCTCGAAGTGATCGAGGATGAATTCGATTTGCTCTTGTCGGTTCATAAGTCATCTCAGGGCGTGTTTGAAAATGAGCATAATTGGAGACGAAGGACGAAGACTTGGATTCTGTCTTTCGTCCTTCGTCAACCGTTAGAGCGAGCTGCACCGGTTACCGCTCGATCGGCGCATTGACTAAATTGCCCCACTCCGTCCACGAGCCGTCGTAATTTCGGACCTTCGGATAGCCCAGCAGGTACTTCAGCACGAACCACGTCAGGCTCGACCGCTCGCCGATGCGGCAGTACGCGACGATGTCCTTGTCGGGTGTGAACCCCTGGCTCGCGTATAAGTCGCGCAACTCCGCCGCCGATTTGAAGGTGCTGTCCTCGCGCACCGCCCTGGCCCACGGGATATTCTTGGCCGTGGGGATGTGCCCACCGCGCAGCGCGCCCTCCTGCGGGTAATCGGGCATGTGCAACAACTCGCCGCTGTACTCACCGGGTGAGCGCACGTCGACCAGCGCTCCGTTCCGCTCCAGGTGGCGCGACACATCAGCACGCAACGCGCGGATCGTCTGATCGTCGCGTGACGGCGCTGTGTACTTCGTCTTGGGGGCCTGCGGCACGTCCTTCGTCAGCGGGCGGCCTTCATCGATCCACTTCTTGCGCCCGCCGTTCATCACCTTCACATTCTTGTGATTGAACAACTGAAACACCCATAGCGCGTAACACGCCCACCAGTTGTTCTTGTCGCCGTAGAAAATGACAGTCGTGTCGTTGGCGATCCCCTTGTCGGACATTAACCGGGCGAAGTGTTCCGAGTCCAGGTAATCGCGGATGACCGGATCGTTCAGCTCCGTGTGCCAGTCGACTTTGATCGCGCCCGGAATGTGACCGACATCGTAGAGCAGCACATCCTCATCGGACTCGACGATGCGGATCTTCGGGTCGTTCAGGTGCTGGGCCACCCATTCCGTCTCAACGAGCATCTCGGGATGAGCATACCCATCCGTGTGTTGTGTCATGATGTCCCCCTTGGCTTGAGTAATGTAGTCTTTGCTGAACACGTCGCCGTAAGTCCGCGGAGGACGGATCGATTTCAGCCCCGATGCACAGGCAGCCTTCCAGACGGGGCCGGACCCGGCCTCCGCCCGGTACAGATGCACCATACACACATCCAGTCCGGTAACATTACGCCAATCCCATCTTCGCCGCGAATGACGCTTCCAGACGGCGTCGCACGCTGGCGTGCAGAATGCGATCGAGCACGGGCTGGAAAAAAGCGTTGACGATCAGCTGCTCGGCCACCCGCTCCGGGATGCCGCGCGACATCAGGTAGAACACTTCTTCGCGATCGACCTGGCTGACCGCCGAGCCGTGCGTGCAGCGCACGTCGTCGGCTTCGATCTCCAGGCCCGGAATGGAATCGGTGCGCGCGTCACGACTGAGCGCCAGGTTGCGGTTGGCCTGGTAGGCATCGCTGCGTTGAGCCTTTGGGAAGACGTGAATGTTGCCCTGCCAGACCACGCGGGCCTTGTCCTTCACCGCGCCTTTGAACAGCAGGTCGCTTTTGCTGTGCCCGGCGACGTGGTTCTGCTCGGTATCGTAATCCACATGTTGTGTGCCATCCGCAAAGTACACGCCGGACATCAGCGCGGTCGAGCCTTCGCCCAGCAGACGCGAGTCGAGGAATGACTTGGTCAACCGGCTGCCGAGGCCGGCCAGTACCCAGTGCAGCGTCACGTCGCGGTCGAGCCGCGCGCGCTCGTGTGTAAAGTTGAACACGTCGCGGCCCCAGTCCTGCCAGTTGACGTAGTCGAGCTGCGCGCCTGGCCCCAGTTGCATCTCGACCGCGCTGCAAGCCAGTGCCTGGCGATCTTGAGTGCGCGAAGCATACTCGTCGATGAACACGGCGCGCGCGCCGCGCTCCAAGATGACAAGCGTATGCGTGAACGAGGCCGCCTGGTCGGACAGCCAGGTCGCCGCGCGCAGCGGCAGCGATACTTCGACGCCCGCCGGAACGTACAGGAACGTCCCTCCCTGCCAGAACGCGCCATGCAGCGCGGCGAAGTAGCCATCGGTGGGTCTGACGATCTCGGTCATGAAGTATCGCTTCAACAGATCGCCGTGCTCGACCAGCGCGGTCTCCATATCGGTGAAGATCACACCGCGCTTCGCAAGCACCTCGTCCAGCCACTTTCCAGCCGACACATTATCGGCGCGCAGCACTGCACCTGAGGTGTGCCTGTCTTTCAGCACGTTGCGGACCGGCAACGGCGTCCGCCGCAGGGCCTGCTTCAGTTCTAAGGGCTGCGCGGCGATCGTGATTTCGTCTAGCCGAAGCGCGCTGAAATCGGTGCGCCGCCACGCTTCGTCGGTGCGGGCAGGCAACGGCGTGTCTTGAAGCACGCGCCACGTCTCTAGTCGCACGTCACGCATCCAAGCCGGTTCAAACGCGCGTGACGCGATCAGCGCATCCAGCGACTCGCGCGTGAAGCCGCGTAGTGCGTCCGCCGCTTTGCGCGTGGGTTCCTTAACCACAGCGATGGTCTCAACCGTTTTATCCATTTGCCCGGTAGCAGAACTCAAAGCCATTCTCCTGCAATTCAAGATACGGGGGCCATCTCGCCCTCTGGCAGCACGGGCGAGCAGTACGGGCGAGTCGCCGACTCGCCCGTACCTACCCGACACTGCCCTCCATCTGCAACTGGATTAACCGGTTCATCTCGACGGCGTATTCCATCGGCAGCTCCTTGACCAGCGGCTCGATGAAGCCTGACACGACCATCGAGCGGGCCATCACCTCGTCGAGGCCGCGGCTCCTCAAGTAGAACAATTGCTCATCGCCGATCTTGCTGACCGTCGCCTCGTGGCCGATCGTCACGCGGTCGTCGTCGATCTCGATGTACGGATACGTGTCGGTGCGGCTCTCCTCGTTCAGGAGAAGCGCATCGCATTGGACGTGCGACTGCGAGCCTTCCGCACCTTTGTACACCTTGAGCAGGCCGCGATACGACGCGCGCCCGCTGCCCATGCTGATCGACTTCGACGTGATCTTGCTCCGCGTGTATGGCGCGACGTGCACCACCTTGCCGCCGGTATCTTGATGCTGGCCGGTGCGGGCGAAGGCCATCGACAGAATCTCGCCCTTCGCGCCCTTGCCCATCAGGTAGCACGACGGATACTTCATCGTCACCTTGCTGCCGAGGTTGGCATCCGTCCACTCCATCACTGCGCCTTCCTCGACGACCGCACGCTGCGTGACCAGGTTGTACACGTTGGCCGACCAGTTCTGGATCGTCGTGTAGCGGCAACGCGCACCCTTCTTGACGACGATCTCGATCACGCCGGAGTGGAACGAGTCGCGCGAATAGACCGGCGCGGTGCAGCCTTCGACGTAATGCACCTCCGCGCCCTCATCGACAATGATCAAGGTGCGTTCGAACTGCCCGACACTCTCGGCGTTGAGGCGGAAGTATGCTTGCAGAGGCATCTCCACCTTGACGCCCTTCGGCACGTACACAAACGAGCCGCCCGACCATACCGCGCTGTTGATCGCGGCGAACTTGTTATCCTGGATCGGGATGACCGTTCCGAAATACTCCTTGTACAGGTCGGGGTACTGCTTCAGGCCATCATCACTGCTCAGGAAGATCACACCCTGCTTGGTGAGGTTCTCCTGAATGCTGTGATACACCATCTCCGATTCGTACTGCGCGCCGACGCCGGCCAGGAACTTGCGCTCAGCTTCGGGGATGCCCAGCTTGTCGAAAGTGTTCTTGATCGTTTCGGGAACCTCGTCCCAACTACCCTCCGTTTTTTCAGAGGGCCGGATGTAGAAATAAATCTCGTCCAGGTTCAGGCCGGACAGATCGGCCCCCCAGGTGGGCGTCGGGCGTTTGATCGCGTGCTCGTATGCCTTCAACCGGAACTTGCGCATCCACTCCGGCTCACTCTTCATGTGCGAAATCCCCTCGACCACCTCACGGGTGAAGCCTTTGCCCGACTTAAAGACATAGTTCGCCTGATCGGCAAACCCGTACTTGTACTCTTTCAGCTGTTGTAGTTCTTGGTCTTGCGTCGCCATTGAGTTCTCCCTTGCCCGATCAAGCCGTTTCCGCGACAGCCGCTAAGCCCAAACGCTGGCGAATCACCTCGTAGCCGCCCGCCTCGAGTTCCAATGCCAGCTCCGGCCCGCCGGTCAACACGATGCGGCCATCATACATGATGCTGACCACGTGCGGCTTGATGTGGTTCAGCAGCCGCTGGTAATGCGTGATCACCAACGCGCCCATCTTCGGGCCGAGCAGCGTGTTCACGCCTTCGGCCACCAGTTTGAGCGCGTCGATGTCCAGCCCGGAATCCGTCTCGTCGAGGATTGCCATTTGCGGTTCCAGGATCGCCATCTGTAGAATTTCGGCGCGCTTCTTTTCGCCGCCCGAAAAGCCATCGTTCAAATAGCGGCCTGCAAACGCCGGATCTATTTTCAGCAGTTTCATCTTGGCCGTCAGCAGCTTGCGGAATTCGGGAATCGAAATACCTTTCTTGCCCGCCGCCTGAGCCGCCATCAACGGCGCGCTCGACCCACCGTTGGCGGCCGCCTCTTCAGCAGCCTTCATGCGCGCGTTGATCGCCGTGCGCAGGAAATTCGCCACAGTCACACCTGGAATCGAAACCGGATACTGAAAAGCCAGGAACAATCCCAAGTGCGACCGCTCGTCCGGGGCCAATTCCAGGATGTTCTGGCCCCTCCAAATCACTTCGCCGCTGGTCACCTGATAGCCGGGATGCCCGGCGATGACGTACGCCAGTGTGCTTTTGCCCGACCCGTTCGGGCCCATCAGCGCGTGCACCTGCCCTTGCTCTACGGTAAGATTGAGACCCTTCAGAATCTCTTTGTCTTCGACTTTAACCCGCAGGTCCCTAACAACAAGCTGTTCAGCCATGAGCAACACACGCCTCCGTTCAAGGATTGCAGAAACAGTTCAGAATTCGGGGGGATTGTAACATGCAGGCTTGGCTTTGTCAATACTTCTTAAGAAAATTGAAATATTGACAGGGACGACCGGGGTGTGATATACTGCGCGCAGAATTTGGTTCACTTGGATAGGCGAAAACCGATGCAAGATGTTCGCAACACCATTTTGAGCTTGCTGCGCGAACGCGGTAGGGCCAGCGCGGTGGAAGTGGCCACCGCTGTGGGCATGTCGCCGGTCAACGCTCATTATCACCTCAGCCGGCTTGAACGCGAAGGGATGGTCGTCGCGGAACCGCTGCGGCAGGGCGTGGGCCGGCCTAAGTTCTTGTACTCGCTGGCCGGCGCTGCGCTCGAACGGTTCCCGCAGTCGACGCATCGGCTGGCCGATCGGCTATTGGATGCGCTCCAATCGCAGTTGACGGTCGAGCAGGTCGAGGCGGTCTTCAACCGGATCGTCGACGACATCGCCTCCGAGCATGGTGAGACGTTCAAGGGCAAATCGCTCGAGGAGAAGATCGAGGTGCTGGTCGGGTTGCTGGGGGAAGAAGGCTTCTTCGCTCGTGTTGAGCGGGTCGGCCAGGACTTCCAGTTGACGCACTGCGGCTGCCCCTATCAATATGTCGCCGAGCGGCATCCTCGCATTTGCGCCATCGACCTGAAGTTGATCAACGCGACACTGGGCACGCCTGTCGAGCGCGGCAGTTGGCTGTTGAATGGCGATCACGTGTGCACTTTCCACGTCAAAGCGAGTGCGCTGAGCCAGGGTGCTTAAGGGTCTGCTAAGGGCTTGTCCAAATATAACTTCCGTCCTGAGACGAAGGACCGCTTCGCGCGACGAATGACTAATGACCAATGGCTTTGGTCGTTCGTCATTGCGGTGGGAAGTTGTTCTGGACGCCTCCTAAGGAGAGAACATGTCGGACGCCGCTGAAGGAACAACTGTCGAATACACCGAGGAAGAACTTGCGCTGCGAGAAGCCCTGCGCGCAGTCGTCGATCCGGAACTGGGCATGAGCATCGTCGAGTTGGGTCTGATCCGCAAAGTGGATTTTCAGCCCGACCTGACCGACATCACGATGATCATGACGACGCCGTTTTGCCCCTACGGCCCGGCCCTGATCGAGCAGACACGCCGTGTGGCCGAGAAGCACGTGCAAGGCCCGGTGAAGATCACGCTGGGCATGGAGATGTGGGAGCCGTCGATGATGGAAGGCGGCCCGCCGGCGGAGTGGGGACTGTACTGAACGCAGATCACTTTCCGATCGCGCACGCTAATGGGTGTTGGCGCGTACAACACGAGCGGGTTTTGCCCCGCTCGTGCTGTTCCTGGGCCACGTCGTTTGTCCGCCCTCCTGAAGCATGTTACAATCCATGTGACCAAGACTGGCAAGTCGAGCATGTGCCTGTGAGTGCATCAACCTTTCGCCGGATCGCCGGCGTTTTGTTTGTGTCCCTCGCGCTGGGCGTGGCCTACCTCGCGGGGCTGCTCACCGAATCGGCCATCCGGCCCGCCGGATCGGCCGATGCCTCTTCCGCCATGCTGATCGGGGAAGCCTGGCAACTGGTCGACGGCCATTTCTTCGGCACGCTGCCGACCACACAGACGCGCACATACGCGGCGATCCGTGGAATGCTCACCCCGTTGAAGGATCCGTACACCGTGCTGATCGAGCCGTCTGCGGCGAAGCTGGAAAGCGATCAGTTGCGCGGGCAATTCGGCGGTATCGGGGCCGATCTGATGCGCGATGCCGAGGGGCATACACGACTCTCCCCCTACCCTGACGGGCCGGCGGCGCGCGCCGGCGTGCTCGAAGGCGACGAACTCCTCGCCATTGACGGTGCGGGCCTCGACGCGAATCAACCCCTCAACGAAATCGAAACCCATCTGCGTGGCGATATCGGCAGCCGTGTGCGGCTGACCCTGAATCGAGCCGGGCAGACGATCGAGATCGAAATCGAGCGGGCGCAAATTACGCCGCCCTCCACCCTGTGGCGCATGATCGACAGCGCGCCGGGCATCGGGTATATTTCGATTCGTGTTTTCACTGATCGCACGCCCGGCGAAGTGCAACGGGCGATCGACGATTTGCGCGGACAGGGTGCGCGGGCACTGGTGATCGACGTGCGCGACAATGGCGGCGGGCTGTTGCAGGCGGCCGTCGACGTGACCGGGCAATTTGTCGACGGGCTGATCCTGATCGAGCAACAACGCGAAGGGGGCGAACGGCAATTCACCGCCACCGGTAACGGAAGTGCCCGCGATGTGCCACTCGCCGTAGTGATCAACAACAGTACGGCCAGCGCCAGCGAGATTCTGGCCGGCGCACTGCGCGATCGGGGACGCGCGGTTCTGATCGGCGAACGCACCTTCGGCAAGGGATCGGTGCAAAGCGTCTATCCGCTGTCGGATGGATCGTCGCTGCACATTACGACGGCGGTATGGCTGACGCCCAACCGTCGCTCGCTCAATGGGCAAAGCCTGCAGCCCGACATCGAAGTGAAACGAACGGCAGACGACCGCGCCGCCGGGCGCGATCCGGTGCTCGATCGGGCCGTCGCTTACTTACAAACTCAACCATAGCGCGGCTCCGCCGCAACCAAAGTATGGGACACAGATGAACGCGGACAAACACGATCAGAATCAGTGTTCATCCGTGTTCATCCGTGTTCAAAATCCTCGCGGTCATGATAGATTTTCAAGGGTAATAGTATAAGGCACATTGCCGGCAAGCAGGGACATCGGCCCATGACGCAAATTGGAGAATCGAAAGAAGGGAACATGGAACGCGGCACACGCACTCTACTGTACGGATTGTTGCTGGGTATCATCGTCGTTGGGGTGGGTGCGGGCATGTTCGCTATCGGGCTGGGCATGGGCCGCGCAGAGTCGGCCTCGCTCGCCGCCGCGACGATCGAGACGGAAGTGACGCCCACCACCGAAATCCAAACGCCCACGATAGCGCCCGAGTCGACAAAGGGCGACATCAAACAGAAGCTGGATTTGTTCCAGGAAGCCTACGCCGTCATTCAAAGCGAGTTTTACGGAGAGATTCCCACTGATGACGATTTGGTGTACGGCGCCATTCGAGGCATGCTGCAGCGCCTCGACGACCGCTATACCACATTCCTCGAACCCAGTATTGCCGAACTCGATCGCGAAGCGCGCACCGGGACCTATGGTGGCATCGGCGCGCTGGTCGATGTGAGTGAAAGCCAGGCGCTGCGCATTGTGCGCATCTTCAAAGGATCGCCCGCCGAGGAGAAAGGCATTCTGGCCGACGACGAGATCGTCGCCGTGGATGGCCGCTCGATCGTCGGGCTGAGCCTGGATGAAATGGTCGCGCTGGTGCGCGGCCCGGAGGGCAGCGAGGTGACGCTCACCGTTGTGCGCGAGGGTGAGGCCGAGCCGTTCGACGTCACGGTCATACGCGCTCAGATTGAGGTTCCCTTGGTCGAATCGCGCATGATCGGCGCGGACATTGCCTACATCAGCCTGTCGCAATTCGATGGGACTGCCGTCGATCTGCTGCAACGCGAACTCGAATCCCTGCTGGCACGCAACCCGAAGGGACTCATCCTCGATCTGCGCGGCGACCCCGGCGGCTTTCTGGATCAGGCGATCGGCGTCGCCGACCTGTTTCTCGACGAGGGCCTGGTGATGATTGAGCGCACACGCGCCGGCGACGAGCGGCGCTACGACAGCCAGTCCGGGGACCCCGCCGAGGCGATCCCGCTCGTCGTGCTGGTGGATAACGGATCGGCCAGCGCGAGCGAGATCGTCGCCGGCGCGATCCAGGATCGCAAGCGCGGCACGGTCATCGGCACACTCACCTTCGGCAAAGGCTCGGTGCAGAGTATCCACCAGTTGTCGGACGGCAGCGAGCTGCGCGTGACCATCGCGCGCTGGTTCACCCCAAACAACCGCGCCATTCACGGCGAGGGCCTGGAGCCGGATATCGTCGTCGAGCCAGGCCAGAATGCCGACCAGGACCCGCAGCTGGATCGCGCGGTGGAGCTCCTGCGAACATCGCAGTGAAGCAACGGATGGGGGACGGACGATCACGAAAACACATGGAACGCCGACTTCAGTCGGCGCAAAATGCCGACTAAAGTCGGCGATCCGTGATCTACTGAGAATGCAAAGATAACCGATGGCGCGAGTAGCAGGCGCGGACATCAAGGTCGTCGCCAGCAATCGATCGGCGACGTACGAATACACGATCGACGAGCGCTTCGAAGCAGGCCTGGCCTTGTTGGGCACCGAGGTCAAGTCGATCCGGGCCGGCGGCGCGAACCTGCGCGAAGGCTACATCCAGGTGCGCAACGGCGAAGTCTACCTGGTGAACGTGCACATCGCACCATACGATCCGGCCGGGCGCAGCGGGCACGATCCGTTGCGCCCGCGCAAATTGCTGCTGCACAAGAAGGAAATCGAGCGGCTGGAAGTGGGCAGCCGCGAGCGCGGCTGGACGATCGTGCCGCTGAAAATGTATCTGAAGAACGGTCGCCTCAAGATCGAAATCGCGCTGGCGCGCGGCAAACGCCAGTACGACAAGCGCGAGGCGATCGCCCGGCGTGACGCCCAAAGGCAAATCGAGCGGGTGCTGAAAGAACGGCGCGAATGAGCGTGCCTTTCCGCTCTCTGCACATTTCCCGACACATTGTGGTAGTATTGATAGGGAGAGATGATCGTTAATAACCCAATACGCTGCGCCAGTCCTTCTGTTCATTAAATAGCCAAAGGAGGCCATCATGCCTGAAACAGAAGATGTTGCTTTGTTCATTGATTTCGATAACGTCCGGTATTCGCTGTTAAACGAGCGCGGAAAAGAGATCGAACCTCGTGAGTTGATGGGCAAGGCCAAGAAATACGGTCGCGTCATTGCGGCGAAAGCCTACGCCGATTTCTCCGAGCACCCGCCCGAGTTTCGCCGCAGCCTTGAAGTCGCCGGCATCGACGTACGCGATATTCCCAAAGGTGGCACGATCAAGAGCCGAAGCAAGAAATCTTCGCCCGAAATCGCCATGGTGCTCGACGTTTTCGAACTGCTGCTGGACAAACCGGCGATTGATACGTTGGTGCTGATGACCGGCGATCGCGACCTGATCCGGCTGGTGACCATGGTGCGGCATCGATTCGGCAAGCGGGTCGTCGTTTCGGGTATCCCCGAAACGGTGAGCCGCGACCTGGCCGCCGCCGCCGATGTGCTCGATCCACTTGTGCAGCCGATTCAAGAACCGGTAGCCCCGACAAGGCTGGTGGAGCAGTTCGCGGAGCCGGCTGACGCCATCGAGATTTCCGATCAGGAGCTTCGGCTGATTCGCTCGATCCAATTTCACCAGGATCGTCCCTACCGGTCGTTCAACTTTCTGGCCGAGAAGGCCGCGTCGGAACGCAACCCGAATCGGGTGGGCGATCTGGACACCGCCAAGACGATGCTCGAAACTGCCGTGCGCGAGGGTGTTCTGATCGCAGGGGAAGTCGACACCGACATGGGATATAGCATCACGTCGTATTCGTTGAACGAGGGACATCCCAAGGTGAAGGCGGCCCTGCGCCGCGCGCCCGACGCGAACGGGCAGAAACAGCCCACGATCAACGGCGGCGAATGGTCCGTTGCCTAATGGGCGCGACGGCGTTATAATTGCGGTTGCATGGGGATGCACTGGCTTCGACGGGGAATGGTCGAGTCACGTGTGGCAAGCCGGGGCGCTCTGAACCTCGTCAACAACGGAGCACAACACAGGTGCCAATCGCACCCAGTACGCGGCTCTGCCTCTCGCTGCATAAGCGAGTCGCAAGCCCGGTCACCTGCGGGTGACCCGTCCGCCTCGATCTCGCGCCGGTGGGTCGAGGACCGGGCGTGACAATGCCGGCGTGCGGCCTGCCTGACGCCGATAATGCGGGCCAAAGAGACCATCGGCTGGCTCCAGCGATACCGGGTCGATTGAGGTCGCCGGAGCGAGAACCCAGCAATCGACTAAGCTTGTAGGCATGCGGGATCACCTTCTTCGGACGCGGGTTCGATTCCCGCCATCTCCACCATGCGCAAGATGCCCGACTCGACGAGTCGGGCATCTTCGTTTTTATAGCGAGGCCCGGCGCTCAGGCCGGGTCGAACAAAAAAGCCCGCCGGGACAACTACCCGGCGTTCTGGAGAGCCCTTATCCATCAGGGTGGGAATCTGCGGCGCGCATGGTTGCGCTTATCGACTCGATTCCCTGGTCTTTTCAGTGTTGGCTCTCGACGCGAACAGGTCTCCAGCGGGCTATTCTGCCTGCATGATAATCCAATTGCCAGGTATAAGCAAGTGACGATTGTCATTCGCGGGGTGCATTTAGCACGTGGCGTCGTCCTTAACGCCTCAGTCCAGGCCGAGCACTGTCGTCGCCTCGCAACGTCGATAATAGGCGCGGTAGGCGGCGGTCTCGGCCAGGAGCGTCTTCAACTGCAATTCGATTTCTTCTCGTTGCAGATCGTCTTCTCCAACTCGCCCGTCAGCCGGGCCAAGGCGCAGGACGTCGGGTTCATCTTCCAGAATCGCAATCTGCCCCCTCGCTGCCAGCCACTCGATGCCTTTGCGCACCGCCGCCGTGCGCTGACCGGCTGCTGCGGCCAGCCTCGGCACATCGACGCGCCCTTCGCGCCGATTAAGATCGTGCTTCAACAAACCGGCCAATCGCCGGATGAATGCCTCGCTCCGGTCATCAACTTCATCGGCGTCACACAGATAGACACGCTTCGGCGAGACGTGCTCCAACGCCGATTCAAGTTCCTTCGGCCCGGCCGGCGCGCGCCAGATGACCAGCACATCGGCGGGTTCTAAATCGGGGCGGCGGTGGGCGGGAAGACCCTGTGGCAGTTCCCCGTCGGCCCAGATGACGTGGTGCACGTTGCGCAGTTCGTTCAGTCGATCTCGGACATCCGGCACATGCCGCCAGTCAATGACCTCGATGGTCGGGGCGGCTACTTCGACCGGAACAGCCTCGATGACGCGCGCGTCGATCCACTCAATCGACAATGCCTGCGCGCCGCGATAATCGGTGCTCTTGACGGTGAACGCCACGTCGAGCCGGCCCTCGGGCAGGTCTTCATCCGCGCCGCGCCACCACACCATACGCTGCGAAGCCCCCTGCCCGTCTTCGACGATCACCTCGCGATGCTCGCCGCGCCGACCAAACGGCCGCGCGTTTGCGATCACAACGTCACGTGCGGCGAGCGTGACCGGCGGATTGCCTTCGCCGAAAGGAGCCAGTCGCTCGATCTGTTGCGCCAGCTCAAGTGTGAGACTGCTCAACGAGACAAATGCATCGATCGGCGTGCCCACTGGCGCGGCCGCTCGATCCCAGATCGCATCGACGGCCCGCGATAACGCCTTGCGGAAGATCGGAATATCATCGGTACGTAGTGAGACGCCCGCCGCGCCCGGATGTCCGCCGAAGTGAATCAAGTATTCGCGGACTGCGGCCAGCGCCCTCGAAATATCGATGCCCGGCACGGAGCGAGCCGAGCCGCGCGCGCGGCCATCCTCAGAGGTCACCAACAGGACGGTCGGGCGAGCGTGCTTCTCGGCGAGGCGCGCGGCGACCGGGCCGATCACTCCGGCATGCCAGTGCGGGTTGGGCAGCACCAGCACCGGATCGTCCAGCAGAGACGAGTCTTTGGCGATCTGTTCTTGCGCGGCGGCGTACACCTGCTCGGTCAGAATGCGTCGCTGGTTGTTCAGCGCTTCGATCTGAGAAGCGATGATGCGGGCGCGCGTCAGATCGTTCGTCGTCAGCAGCTCGACGGCGAGCGTCGCATCGCCCAGACGGCCGATCGCATTCAGGCGCGGCCCCAGCGCAAAACCGATGTGATCTGCCGTGAGATTCGTCGGATCGAGCCGGGCGAACTGCATCAGCATCTGAAGCCCCAGTCGCTGCGGTTGCCGCAGTCGATCGAGACCGAGCTGGAGCAGATAACGAGTATCGGACACCTGCCGGGCCACATCGGCGACAATGCCAAGCGCGACCAGATCGAGATACCCGCGAGCGGCATCTCCTGATGCCGATGGGGCTCCGGCCTTTCCCGCCAGATACAGAACCTGCTGCGCCAGCGCGAAGGCCACACCCACACCCGGCAAGTCGCGGAGCGAATGCCCGGCCGGCAGGCGCTTCGGATTAACTACGGCATCAGCCCGGGGAAGCGCATCGGGCAGGTCGTGATGATCGGTGACGATCACCGTCAGCCCGCGCGCCTTGGCGTGCGCGACGGCCTCGTGCTCGGCAATGCCCGTGTCGCACGTCAGCAGCACGTCGATGTGCTGTGCGTCCAGCAGGCGATCGAGCGAGTCGATTTTGATGCCATGCGATTCAATCAAGCGTTGCGGCACGTAGAACACCACCTCCGCCTCTAGCGCGCGCAGCATCGACACAAGAAGCGCCGTCGCCGTCTGCCCATCGACATCGAAATCGCCCCACACCAGGATGCGGCGGCGACGCAGGATGGCATCGTATAGCGTGCGCGCGGCGAGGTCGAGGTCGGGCAGCGCGGTGGGAGGCGCGGGCGCGTATTGATTTGGATCGAGGAAGCCCAGCGCGGCAGCGGGATCGGTCAGCCCGCGCCGGGCCAGGATGTCCGCGACCAGCGGATGCCCGCCGACGGCGGCGCGCAGAGAGTCAGAGGTCTCAATCGGAGAAGGCTCAAGCCACATCGGCAACGGATAGGCAACGAATAAACGGATGGCTCATAGTTTATCCGCGTTCATCTGCGTCCCATCAATAGACAATCTCATCAATCTCAGCCAGCTCAATTTCTAAATCGGTCTCCACTTCATCCAACTCGGCCACGCCGGCGACGATGCCGCGCTCACACAGCGAGCGATACGTGCAGAAGCGGCACTTGCGCTCGTCAGACGTGAGAGGCCAAACAGTCCCGGCGCGTCGTTCGATCTCGGCCAGCAGATGGTGCAGATACACTTCGTCGTCCACGAGCTGGGCCGCGTCGTACGGCAGAACCTCCGGCTCCGTTGGATATTCGGCGAACCAATACACCATCGCAATCGACTCGGGTGCGATCAAGGGATCGGACTTTGCCAAGACGTAGCGATAGACACGGGTCTGCATCCGCCGAAGGAGCGTGGCTCGATCGGGCCGCTTGCGCTCCGTCTTCCAGTCGACGATGACCGCCTGAGCGTCGGACGTCGCCAGCAGATCGTACTTGGCGACAAGTCGGTGCGAGCCAAACGGAACCGATCGCGTCACCTCTGCCCGCCGGTTCGCGGGAAGAGAAAACGCCTGAGACTCGCCTCCAACTTCCACGCCCGCTTTGCGGGCAGCCCAACTTCCAACCTCCAACTTCCAATCCCCAATCTCCAGGTAACGACTCCACCATCGCGCCAGATCGGGATCGGCCGATGCCGAGCGAGTGAGCGCGTCGACCGGCAGGCCGTGAACGTGTTGCTGAATCAATCGGTGGAAGCGGCGACCCAGATCGGCCAGACGCTCGCGCTCGATCAACGGCTCAGACTCGACGGCGGGCCATTCCTGCTCCAGCACATAGCGCAACTGGAAGCGGCGCGCGCAGTCCAGGTAGTCGGAGAGGCTGGCCTGGGAAAACTGGAAGTATGCGAGTGTGGGAGTATCAGCGTGCAAAGGGCGCTCGCTTTCATCCCTCATCCTTCATCCCTCATCCGTTGCGTAGATTCCCAGAACGTGTACAGTGCCAGAAACGGTGCCGCGGCCTGTCGCGGATCGTCGTCGCGCTGGCCGGTGTTCCAGGTGATGATCAACTCTTTCTTCGCGCGCGTGATGCCGACGTACAACAAGCGCAGCCGTTCTTCCGTATAAGCCAGCCGCGCTTCGTGCGTGGCGACGCCCGGCACATGGCCTCCGCCGTGTGCCGTCACTTCCAATTGCGCGACGGCTTCTGCTTCCAGGTTCAGACGATCGCGCACGAACCACGACTCGCCGCGATAGACATCACCGGGCGAAGCCGATGGGAAATCGTAACTGTTCACGCCGAGCAGATACACCCGATCCCACTCCAACCCTTTCGCCTTGTGCATCGTCGCGATGGTGACCCGGCCCGGCCGTGGCTCGAAGCCGAGATCGTCTTCGCTGAAACCGAGGAAGCGCTGCTCGTTGTTGGCAACCCGATCGAGCTCGGCGGCGAGATCGGGCAAGCGCCACTCCGGTCGATCGCCCGACAGGCGGCGCAGGACGACGGCGATCTTGTGCGCCAGCGCCAGCTCGCGCGCGATCTGGTCGGCGTCGCCGTGGCGATACAGGTCTTGCGCGATCGTCAAGATGAGTTGGTCGATCGGCAAGTCCGATGCCGCCAGCCAACGCCGGACGACCTCGCGGAAGTCGAGCAGCTCGGCCCGGATCGCCGAATCGGTCGCAGAAGCAAACTCCGACAGCCAGTCGAGATCGGGGCGCGGCCAGATGAACGATTCGACTTCGCCCAAGCGCCGCAGGCCGGTCAAGATCGACTTTCGATTCCTGGCGCGCTCGGCATCTGCCTCGTCGGCCGGATCAGGCGGATTGTAGACCTCGAACAGTTTCGCCAGCAGCGACCCGGACAGCGGTGTTGCCAGGTAGCGCAGCACGTCGCGCAGTTTCGCCGCAGCCCGCCGCGTAGACGACGTGCTGCGCAGCAATTCGTCATAGTCGATGCCGGCGGTTCTGAGTTTCTCGCTCACCTTGAAGCCGCGCGTGTTGTCGGGAACCAGCACGGCGACCGTCGCGTCCCGGTGCTCCGGCAGCCAGCGCGCAATCGACTTCACGACGATGTCGAGTTCTTTCTCCGGCGAGAGCGCTTCGTTGTACAGGTGAACGATCAGATCGGACGTGTCAGGCGGGTTCGGCTGCGCGTCATTCGAGTCCACCGGAATGATCTGCTTTTCCGGCATGTCGTGCTTCTGAAAAGCCCGCTGGCGCACGGCGTGAACGGGATGCTCGCCGATTGTCCAGTTGACCAGGTAGTTCGCCAGGTCGATGATGCGCCGCGTCGATCGACCCGACTGTAACAGCGGGCTTTCCATCACGTCGTCTTCGGCGAGAAAGCGGTTGAGAAAGCGGATGTCCGACGTGGTGAAGGTCGTGTTGATCGCCTGATCGGGATCGCCCACGCGCACCCAGTTGCCATCCTCGGTGAGCAGGCGCAGAATGCGCTCCTGAAGCTCGCTGCTGTCTTGCGCCTCGTCTTCCAGGATGTACGGCCACTTATTCTGTAGCCGCTCCAGCAAGTCGGCGTCGATCTGCAAGGCTTCGAGCGCCAGGCGCGTCAAGTCGTCAAAGTCGACGCCGCCGCGATAGGCCAGCGCGCGCTGGTAATCCTCGTAGATGTCCAGACACATCTTGCTCAACAGCCAGTCGCCGGCGGTGGCCGGCGCACGCTCGCGGATCGCCACGGGCGTCATCTGCAAGTCCTTCGCGCGGCGAATGAACGTCCCGGCCACTTGCAGAATCAGCCCCGGCCAGCGCTCGCGCTCGATCCACTTGCGGCGGCTCTCGTCAATCTGGGGATCGACGAAGAACTCGAACGACGGATTGGCCCGAATCCAGTTGGCGACGATGTCTTGCAGAATCTGCGCCGAGACGCGCTCGTCGACGATGTCGAAGTCCTCGGGCAGCCCCAGCAGCGCGGGTCGATCGCGCAGGATGTCGTGCGCCAGGCCGTGCAGGGTGCGGACGCGATAACCGACTTCGGGCAGCAGCCCCTCGTCGTGTTGCAGGAACTCGCGGATGCGGCGCGCGAAGTTATCGACCGCCGAATTGGCGAAGGTGACGATCAGAACTTCCTGATCGTTGCGAATCTTCTCCTTCACCAGCAGCGCGGCGAGCGCGGACAGCGTGACCGTCTTGCCCGATCCGGGAACGGCAGACACACCCATCCGTGCCGGCCGGGTGACGTGAACGTAGTCAAGTATTTTCTGTTGGGCAGGTCGTGGGACAAACATATTGGACGCAGATTCCGCAGATCAACGCAGATCATTCCTGGCTGGTAGATGGCTCGATCCACGATAGAGAGCCTTTTCGGGAATTATCAAAAGCTTTGCGCTTTATCTCAGGTTTAATCCCAAAGTTCAATAGCAGGCCAACTTCATAACGAGTTGCCTTGAGATAATTTAGCAACTGAGCCTCATGTTCAAGGCTAAGCGTGCGCGCGGCTTTCAGCTCAACAATGACCGAGTCGTTCACGATCAAATCCGCAATGTATTCACCCACAATCTCGCCATCGAAGTAGACCTGAATTGGTTTTTGGGGCGTAACCACCAGACCTAATAGACGCGGTAAAAACCTTTGATGATCAGCTCGGTGACATCAGTATGAGCGAAGGTTGACTGATGCATAATCACCTCCTACGAGCAAAATCAAAATCTGCGCCATCTGTGTTTATCTGCGTCCCTACACCTCCCTTAGCACTTGCTGGATCAACATCAGCAGCGGGCCGCGCTCTTCAAAGCCCTGTTCGTTGAGGCCGCTGTAAGCCAGCACGACTTTGCTTCGGCATCGACGCAACAGGCCGCGCACCAGCCGCAGCAGCGTGTCGCGCCGAGCCGCCTGCTCTTCTTCATCGGTCCACTTGCGACCTTCTTGCCAGTACCGGCTGAGCACGTACGGATGCGTCAACGGCTGATACAGCCGCTCCCACCACGCCGGGCTGCCTGCGTTCAGCCAAACCTGGATCGTCGTGGGCGTGTTGGACAGCAAGAAGGTGTAGGCCGGTGTGAGCAGCACCGCCTGCGGCGATTCGCCCGGCGGCTCGACATACGTCGCCGCGATCACGCCCGCGTTCACCAGGTCCAGGTATGGCTTGCCGATCGACAGTGCGTCGGCGCTCGCGAACGCATCCGGCGCGACGACGTGGCGAAACTTGCGCGCCGATTCAATCAACTGCGCGGCGATCCGGCCCCGATCGAAACGCGCTCGGCCTTGCGCCGCGTGGAAGCCGAACCCGGCTTGAGACAATACCTCGCCGAACAGGCGGCTCAAGAAGTGATCGAGGGTCGAGGCGGGCGACGTGCTGTACTCGGCCAGCCA
>DATBWU010000410.1:0-6441 GCA_036514635.1 Anaerolineae bacterium
AATCCGCAATCCGCAATCCGCAATCCACAATCCGCAATCCTAAATCACTCTCAATTCTCTTCCTGCCTTCTCGAACACGCTCAACGCGCGCTCGACGTGCTCCGGCTCGTGCGCCGCCGTGACCGTCGCACGCAGCCGCGCCAGGTCCACCGGAACCGCAGGCGAAATGACCGGCAGCGCAAAGACGTCCTCGGCATGGCACAGTTGCGTCATCTTGAATGCGCGATCGTCGTCGCCGACAATGATCGGGACGATCGCCGTCTCGCTGCGGAGCGTGTCGAAACCCAACGCGCGCAGGCCATCGAGGAACAATCGGCTCACGTGGTGCAGTTTCTCCACACGCCAGGGTTCGCGCTCGATCACCTCGAAGGCAGCCTGGGCTGCCGCCGCGCTGGCCGGTGGAAGGGCCGCCGAGAAAATGAACGCGCGCGACGCATGTTTGAGGTAGGTGATCAAGTCGCGCTTGCCCGCGATGTAACCACCCACACTGGGAATCGTCTTGGAGAGCGTGCCCATCTTGATGTCGATCGTATCGGGCGGCAGGCCGAAGTGCTCTTCGACGCCGTGGCCGGTCCGGCCCAGCACACCCACCGAATGCGCCTCGTCGACCATCAGCCAAGCGCCGTGTTGCCTGCACAAGCGGCTGACTTCCGGCAAGTTGATCACGTCGCCGTCCATGCTGAACACCGCATCGACGACGACGAGTTTCGCCGCCGAGCCGGCCCGGGCCAGCGCGCGCTCCAGGTCGGCCATATCGTTGTGCTTGAAGCGGATGAAGCGGGCGTGGCTCAACAGGCAGCCGTCGACGATCGAGGCATGGTTCAGCTTGTCGCTGATCACGACATCGTCGCGACCCAGCAGCGCCGCGATCACGCTGAGGTTGGTGACGTACCCGCTGGAATACGCCAGCGCGGCTTCCGTCGATTTGAAGCGCGCGATCGTCTCTTCCAGCTCCCGATGGATCGCCAGCGTGCCGGCCAGCATTCGCACACCGTGGGTGCCGGTGCCGAAGCAATCGATCGCCTCGCGCGCAGCCCGGTCGATGTCAGGATGGCCGATCAAGCCGAGATAACTGTACGAGGCCATCATCAACATACGCCGGTCCTTGACCGTCACCCACGGCCCATCGATTGCCGAACTGGGAATCTCGTAAAAATACAAATCGTCGGCCCGGAGCCGACGTGCCCGATCGTTCAGCGCGGCGATCCGCTCGCCGATCGCATCCATCCACACCCCCTACCGCAACAATTTGATGAGCGCCGCCTCGTCCAGAATCGGCACGCCCAGACTCTGCGCCTTCGTCAGTTTGCTGCCCGGCGACTCACCGGCCACCAGATAATCCGTCTTCTGGCTCACGCTGTCAGTCACCTTGCCGCCCGCCGCTTTGATCATCGCGGCGATCTCGTCGCGCGGCTTCGACAGCGCGCCGGTGATGACAAAGGTCTTGCCGCTCAAACGGCCACCGGATGCGGCGCGGCCCGCATCCGTCTTCATTTTTGGATTCACACCTGCACGCTTGAGCTTCTCGACCAGCGCGCGGCCGCGCGCGCTCGATGCCCACTCGACGATGCTGGCCGCTATCGTCGGGCCGATCCCTTCGATCGAAGTCAGTTCTTCTCCACCGGCCCGCAGCAGCCTGTCCATCGATCCGAAGTGCGCGGCGAGCGCCTCGGCCGCCACGTCGCCCACGTGTCGAATGCCGAGCGCGACCATCAGCCGATCCAGCGGTCTTTGCTTCGACGCGGCGATCGCCGCCAGCAGGTTATCGGCTTTCTTGTCGGCGAAGCCTTCCAGTCCCAGCAAATCCTCGCGCTTCAACGAATACAAGTCGGCCACGTCACGCACCAGCCCGGCGTCGATCAACTGCTGGACGATCTTCCAGCCCAACCCGTCGACGTCCATCGCGCCCCGGCTGACGAAATGCTCCACCTGCCGATCGAGGCAGCCCGGGCAATCGCGGTTCGGGCAATAGACAGCGATCTCGCCTTCGACGCGCTTGACCGGCGTATCACAGTACGGACACTTCTTAGGCGGGACGATCTTCTTTTCCCTGCCCGTCCGCGCGCCGGTCACCGGCCCGACGACGTGCGGAATCACATCGCCCGATCGCTTCACGATGACACGATCGCCGATGCGGATGTCTTTGCGCGCGATGTCGTCGAAGTTGTGCAGCGTCGCGCGCTCGATCGTCACGCCGCCGACGACGACCGGCTCCAGGATGGCGTACGGAGCCAGCACGCCCGTGCGCCCGACGTTGATGCCCACATTGAGCAATTGCGTCGTCGCCTCGCGCGCCGGAAACTTCAGCGCGATCGCGCCACGCGGGTCTTTGCCGACCACGCCCAATTCGGCGGCCAGGTCGAGGTCGTCGATCTTGATCACCATGCCGTCGGCTTCGTAGGGCAGCGTGTCGCGTTTGTCGTGCCACGATTCGGCATAGCGAATCGCCGCGTCGAGCGAATCGAAGCGCCGGGCGACATCGGTCACCGGGAAGCCGATCACCTTCAAGTAATTGAGGAGCTCCCACTGCGAGCGCGGCGTCTCGCTGTCGGCGGCGACAATTTGATAAGTCAGCAGGCGGATCGGGCGCCTGGCCGTGACGCGCGAATCGAGCTGCCGCAGCATGCCTGCCGCCGCATTGCGCGGATTGGCGAATATGCGCTCTCCCGCCGCGGCCTGCTTCCGGTTGAGCGCCTCGAAGTCGGCCACGTTGATGAAGGCCTCGCCGCGCACCGCCAGTCGCGAAGGAACCGCAGGCGGCCTGGCGCTGCCGGGCACGGGCACGCGCAGCGGGATCGACTTGACCGTCCGCAGGTTCGGCGTGATGTCTTCACCGATCTCGCCGTCGCCGCGCGTCGCGCCTTGCACGAACACGCCGTCGCGATAGTGCAGCACCACCGATAACCCATCGATCTTCGGCTCGACCGTGAAGGCGACGCTGCGGCCCGCCGGCACGAGCTTGGACGTGCGCGCCCACCACGCGCGCACCTCGTCGCCGTTGAAGGCATTGCCCAGGCTGAGGATTGGCGCAGGATGTCGCACCTTCGGGAATTTTTCGGAGGCCACGCCGCCCACACGCTGCGAGGGCGAATCGGGTGTGAGCCATTTCGGGTGCTCGTCCTCGATCGACTTCAACTCGGCCATCAGCCGATCGTACTCGGCGTCCGAGATCACCGGATCGTCGAGGACGTGATACCGGTAGGCGTGATAGTTGATCTGCTCGCGTAATTCGCGGAGGCGCTTCTGGAGATCGGCCATGGCCTCTGACCTATGTATTACGCCCTGCCGGCTCAGACGGCGATGCGCTCGCCTTCGCGCCGCGCGATCTCGACGATGGCGCTCGAGTCATCATCGTGCCATTGCCGTTCGCCGCACGGAATGGGTTCAATCCGGCTGTCGGTGCGAGCGGCCAACCGCCACAACAGGCCCACTTCTTGGCGAGTGTATGGCGCATCGAATCGCGGCGAAACGACCAGAAGATCAATATCACTCCACCGATCCGCCTTTCCCGTCGCCTGTGACCCGAAGACAACGCCGAAGCGGACAGGCAGGCCTGCTTCCTGCACCGTGTGCAGATAGTTTCGTACAGTGGTCACAACTGATTCGTCAGCCAATTGAAGACCTCCCCGGCGCGGGCCAGGTACTCAAGCGCCTCTGGCTGTCGCGGTGGTGGAGTGAGTGTATCTGGATAGCGCCCTTCAATGTTGAATGCGTTCATCTCAGCTAACACGTCAATCTGCGCTTGGCTCAGAGCGATCCCGGCCAACTCGGCCAGGCGGATCAAATTGTGGAGCCGTGGCGCGAGGTCGCGCATCTGTCGGCACACATGCGCCTTTAACACCTTTTCCAGAGCGAGATGGGCAAAGAAGAGTCCATGACGCGCGCGGCCGCTTCGCACGAGTTCCTGGGCAACCGCCCAATCCTCCTGCGCACCACCTCGCCAGTAGGCAACCTGTTTGTCGATATCGACCATATAGCTCTCTACGGCGTGGATGTTGGCGGCGCGACCGGGGCCAGGTACTGCGCCGCCGCCCAGCCAAGGCTACCGTCCACGTCCCGCAACTGCCACCACGTGAAGCCATCCGCGTCCGTCGGCCCGCCGATCACTTCCAACACCACGCCATCGGCCAGCGCGCGGATGAGTTGCCCGCCCGTGCTCGGCTCGGTGCGGAAGTTCACGCCGTCGACGACGCGCACGAACACGCCCACAGCGACCTCGGTCGGCACCGGAAGCGGCGTCGGCGTCGGCGTGGGAGTAGGCGTCGCCGTCGGCACCGGCGTGAAAGTCGGGCGCGTGAACACCGTCGGCGTCGCCGTCGGCGAAGCGTAGCTCGCCAACATCGATCGTGCGCCAAACGCACACAACAACAATCCCGCCACGCATACCACCAGAATGATCAGCCACTCGTACCAGGCCAGGTCCGTTTGACCGGGACGCGGCGCAGGTTCGACAGCGCGGTCTGGATTCATGCTCTCCTCAATGAATGAATGCGTAATGAGTAAAACGTAATTACGCTTTACGATTCACGTTCTACGGCTCCACTGCAAAAAGCCGGATTTAACCGCAACCCCCAAAGGGGGCAGGCGGGCGCGAAGTTTTCTAGTATTCTCTGCGTTCTTTGCGCTCTTCGCGGTGAGATAAGCTTTTTTCAGAAGAGTCGTTTTACGATTTCACGGCGCACCGGTTGGCACGAGATACAACTGCGCCGCCCAGCCTTCGCTCCCATCGGCCAGATTGCGCAATCGCCACCAGGTGATCCCGTCGGCATCGCGTGGGCCGTCCAGGATCAACAACACCGTTCCATCGGGCACGGTCACCAGCGTCGTCGATTGCAGGCCCGGATCGGAGCGCAGGCGGAGTGTATCGCTGCCCGTGCCGCTGACCTGCGCGTGCCCGCCGACGTACAACCCTTCCGGCGTCGGCGTTGCAGTCGGCGCAGGGGGTGGCGTCGGCGTGGGGATGATCGGCGACGGCGTGACCGTGACGACGATCGCCGTCGGTCTGGCCTCGACCGGCGCAACCGGCGCGCCCGGCGAAAACAAAATGATAAACCCGATCACGGCGCACAGGCCGATCGCGCCGCCGACCAGGGCCGCCGACAACAGCGATGTCTCCAGCGAGACCACTCGACTGATCCGGGTGATTCGCCGTACCGGCGGTTGAGGTTCAGCGATATCCGGCATCGATGATCATTGGCAGACCTGCAGCGACACCGCATCGACGTACATGCCGGTCGCGCCGCTCAAACCATCGTTCTTCACGCTGAAACGGACGGTGATGGATTGCCCGGCGTATCCCAACAGATCGAACTGTGCGGCGACCCAGGCCGGATCGTTTACGCGCTCGTAGACCAGATAATCCAACACGCTCGTCCCGCTCAAGACCGCCACGTACTGCAAGTCGTTGACAGTATCGCCCGAAATGCGATAGCGCTGGAAGGACAACACGGCCGAAGTCGCCGTGACCGGTATAGTGACGGCCTGCTGTATCGACGAGAAGCCGCTGGCCGAGGAAGTCGTGGTGATGTTGCTGCCGACTCGCACGCTCTTCACGCCTGCGAAGACGGTCTGCGTGTCGATCACCGGTGGTGGATTCTGCGAGAGCGAAGTCCAGCCGGCCCAATCGGACTCGAACCCGCCGTTCGCGATCACCTCGTAGCACGCCGGTGCGAGCGGCGTTCCCGGAGCAGAGTTCTTCGCGATCACCGGCAGGTAGGTTCGCCACACGTACGAAGTGAACGTCGCCGCCTGCCACGGCGACAGATTTCCGGCGCGGTCGAACGCGCGCATGCGCCAGGCGTGCAGCCCTTCGGTCAGCGTGCGCGTCAGGCTGAACACCGGCCCGCCAATCGTCTCGGTAACATCATCCAGCACAAAGTCGAACCCGCTGGCGTCCTCGCTGGCGGTGTATACGAAGGTCGGTGCGAATGCGGCGATGGAGATGCCGCCTGTCGGCGTGATCAGTGCGAGCGTCGGTGAAATCGTATCGAGTGTGAAGGTGACGATAGCCGGCGTGGCGTCGCTCAGCGTGCTCGACACCGCTCGTGCCCTGAGCTGATAGTCGCCATCGATCAGCGCGGGCAGGTTGTAATTCCACGCGGTTGTGCCGGTCGCCGCCAGCCAGGTTTCGGCCGGCGCGAAGCCTGACCCGTTGTGATACAACGTGCCGGACAGAATCGCCACCTGCACCGCCGACACGCCGCTCGGACCGGAGGCCGTGCCGTTGAACGCCGGCCGGGCGTTGTAAGCTGAGCCGTCTGCCGGCGAGGCAATCGAAGTATCAAGCCCGGCCGGCTGAATGCACGCGCCCAAGAAAGACAGCGCACGCGACATCACCGTGTCGCGAGTCGATTGCGGATAGATGGTCTCGAACGGGAAGCCCATATAGACGAGGCGGGTGCACGCGCCACTCGCATATTGCAAGGCCGCCGTGCCGCCCAA
>DATBWU010000411.1:0-3473 GCA_036514635.1 Anaerolineae bacterium
GGGGGTTGGGGTGAGGGCTTCAGTGATTCTGCTCAAAGATAATATACACCAAATTAAAGCGCGGATCGCTGCTCATTTCAACTGCGATTATGTCGGACAGTTGTGCTCCGTCGTCGCCGATCAACTGCACATTCCAGTTGCCGGTGACCGGCGCGGAGCCGAGCGTGAACTCGAAGCCGGACACGCCGTACTGCACTGCCAGCCCCGATGCCGTTTGTTGCCCCTCCGGCCCTAGCGGCGGATCGCCCCACGCACGCACCAGGATATTAGTCTGGTGTTTGCGATCCAGCCCGAAGACCAGACCCGCGATGCCGGCCCAGTTCAGGCCGTAAATTGAGCGTTGATACTCGACACGGGCGATGTAGTTGAACGCCGAGAGCGTCGGCGAAGGGGTGAGTGTCGGGCCGGGCGTCGGCGTGACGGTCGGCGATCCGCGCACTGTTTGCGTGATCACCGGCGTCGCCGTCGGTGTATCGCTGGGCGTCGGCGTGTGCGTGGATGTATTGGTCGGGCGCGGCGTCTTGCTCAGCGTCGGCGTGACCGACGGCGTATCTGTTGGCGTCGGCGTGTCGGTCACTGAAGCCACGCTCGGCGGTGGAGGAGATACCACAAGGAGCGCGACGAAGGCAATCACTACCAGCGCGGTCAGCGCCAGTAGCGCCGAGGCGAGGGTGTTGAAGAGTCGAGCGCGTGGATCAGGCATGGTCAATGGTTGCGTTGAAGGTTGACGATGGCGAGATCGGTTCGGCAGTCCAGGCGCATTCGCATGGAAATGAAGTCGGATACGGGCTGACCGTTTTCATAGACCTGAATGGTGAAGTCGTAGTCGCCCGTCGCGCCGATGAAAATCTCGTAGGCCGCCGGCGAGCCATAGAAATCGTTGATGCGCGGACTGCTGCCGGAGACGAAGGTGCGCGGTTCCTCTTTCGGAATCGGTCCGCCCCAGCCGACCACTGCCACGCCCGGCAGCGGCGATCCATCCACATCCAACACCTTCCCGGCGACGCCCATCCACGTATCACAGATCGCCTTGTATGGGTCCTGTGTGAAGACGATTTCCTCGTTGGTCTTGGTGAACTTGAACGGCGAGAACGTCGGGCCGGGCCGCGTGGGCGTCGGCGTCAGGGTCGGCGTCGCCGATGGTGTGCGCGTGGGGCGAGGCGTGCCGGTCTCGGTGGGCGTCTCCGACGGGCCGGGCGTGTGTGTCGGGCCGAAGGTCCCCGTCGGCGTCCACGTGGCGGGGCGAGTCGGGCTGGGCGTAAGCGTGGACGTCGGCGGCGGCGCCGGTGTATTCTGCGCGATCGACCGGTTCGGGTTGAACGGATCGAGAATGAAGACAGCCGCGACGGCCAGCACGATCAGCCCGCTCAGACCCAGAAACAGCGACGCGGCTTGATTGAGTAAGCGGCCTGTGCCCAACATGCCCCTGGCTCCCCGGCCTAATCGGGCCGCATTACGGCCACATGAAGAAGAACGGCTCGGGCGCGGCGCACACCGTTCCCAGCACCTTGCCCTGGCTGGCTCGAATGATCGCTACCGTCCACATGAAGCGACCGCCGCTGTATACGCCATTCAATCCAACCTGATACTCGCAGTAGCCGGGCGAGTCGGTGCAGTTCTTGTCGGCGGGATTGGCCTCGTCGGCCCAGGCGATAGACCCCATCCCCGCTCCCGGCGGATCGAGCAGCAGGTCGAAGTGCTCGTCCGGGTTCAAGGGTCGCCCGAAGGTCCACACCAGGATCGGCGTGTCGTACTGAAAGAACTTCTGGCCGGGCGGCGGGCCGATGAGCCTGAGCGTCTTGCACACGTCTTCGGTGGGCGTGGGCGTAATGGTCGGCGTCGGCGTATCGGTGGGCAGCGGCGTGCGTGTCGGGCGCGGCGTGCGCGTCTGGGTGCGGGTGGCCGTGGGTCGCGGCGAGGTCGGCGCGAAGGTCGCCGTCGGCGTCCACGTCGGCGGGCGTGTCTCGGTGGGCGTGCCGTTCGGCGTGGCTGTGACGATGATCAACTGCGGCTCGGCGGGCGGCGTGTTGGCGAAGAAGATCACGGTAAACATCACCGCCGCCACGCCGCTGAGGGCGAGGAAGACCAACGTCAGTGTGTTGAGCAATTGCGCTGCGCGCACCGGGTCTCCGATGAACTCACCGCAGAGCACGCAGAGATCGCTGAGATGACCCTGGAACCCTCTGCGCTCTCAGCGTTCTCGGCGGTGAAATGATTTACTTTTCGATGTTTGCCGCCGAGCGCAGGCTCGCCATCCACCGTTCGAAGTACGCCTTTTGCAGATCGACGAGCTGTTCTCCCGGAATCGGGCGCGCCGGATCGGACTCGATCACCTGGACGATGTGAAAACCGAAGGCGCTCTGTACGACTCCGCTGTACTGGCCGGGCTGAAGTGCAAAGGCCGCGTCTTCGACTTCCTTCGAGACCAGTGTGCCGCGCGGGAACCAGCCCAGGTCGCCGCCGCCTGCGCGCGTGAGCGTGTCTTGCGAATACTGTTGGGCCAGCGAGGTAAAGTCGGCTCCGGCCTGTAACTGCGCCAGGAGCGAATTGGCGAGATCGACGTTATCGACCAGGATGTGCCGCGCGTGAACCTGCGGCGCGACCGGCTGCACATCGGCGATCACCTGATCACGCACCTTCGAGGCGAGCATGGATGCGCGCTGGCCCTTGCGGAAATCCTCTTCGGTTTCGCCGAGCGCGGCAATCTGCGCGGTGAAGGCGTCCGGCCCGCCCGCCGAGGCGACGATCTCCTGCATCGCTGCGTCGAGCTCGGCGTCGGCCACAGCGATGCCTTTGCGCCGCGCCTCTTGCTCGATCAGCATTTGATCGATCATACCGTTGAGCACGTTGTCGCGCACCTGCGCCAGTTGCGCCTGGCCGTCAGGCGTGTTGGGATCAACGCCCTGAGCGATGGCGGCGGCCTCGAACTTGGCGACCTGATTCTGGTAGTCAGATAGCAGAATCGCCTCGCCGTTGACACGCGCGGCGGCGGGCGGCGCGGTCGGCGGCACAGGCGTCGCATCGATCGGGACGATGGGCTGAGTCGGGGCGGTTTGGGGCGGTGCGGAAACGGTCGTCGGGTCGGGGACAGTGCCCGCTGGTACAGGTGTGATGGCCGAGTCGCACGCGGCCAGCACGCCCATCCAAAGCAGGTACACCCCCAACGCCACACATCGGCGAACAGTCACTCCGGCCTCCACGGCTTAGACTTCAGAAGTCTGGCTTTGGAACAATCGCGAGGTATTATACCCACGCGGTTGGCTTTGTGCAAACATTCGTTAGTCATGGTTGCCCTCACCCCTTCCCCTCTCCCGACAAAAGTCGGGAGGGGTAGGGTGTGCACGCAAAGGTTGTCAGTTCCTCCACTGCCGGGGGCTGAAGCCGCCCGGCTCAGGCTGCCCAGCCCGGTAAACCGGGCTGGATACAGCCGGATTTACGGGAGCACTCCCCCAAAAGACGGGGACTTCGTGCAC
>DATBWU010000412.1:0-39468 GCA_036514635.1 Anaerolineae bacterium
CAAGTAGGTGATGCGGATTGTCTCGACAGCGCGAACGATGGCAAGAGAATAGCACGGATGTTCTGTTTTGTCAACATCCCTTTGGCGATGTGTGCACGCAAAACATGTCAGGCCGTTTGCGCCCGACGATGCCCACTCCGCTGCGCTACGGGGTGCTTCGCAAAATCGTCGGGCGCATACCACAAAGCCGGACACATGCGGTGCACGAAGTCCCCGTCTTTTTTGGGGGAGTGCTCCCGTAAATCCGGCTGTATCCAGCCCGGTTTACCGGGCTGGGCAGCCTGAGCCGGGCGGCTTCAGCCCCCGGCAGTGGAGGAACTGACAACCTTTGCGTGCACACCATCGCCAAAGGGATGTTGACAAAACAGAACATCCGTGCTATTCTCTTGCCATCGTTCGCGCTGTCGAGACAATCCGCATCACCTACTTGGAAACCATCACACCGAGGGAGGCACCCATGCCACGCAAGAAAAAGCAAGCGACCGAAGAGGCCGAAGAGAAATCCACTCCTGTTCCCGCAAAACCGGTCATCGATCCGGGCCGCGTGCGCGCCCTCGACCAGACGCTCAGCACGATCATCAAGCGTTTCGGCGACGGCGCTATCATGCGGCTGGGCGAGGCGACGCACATGAAAGTTGAAACGATTCCGACCGGCTCTCTGGCGCTCGACCTGGCGTTGGGCGCGGGGGGCATTCCGCGTGGCCGCGTGACCGAGATTTACGGCCCCGAAGCGTCTGGCAAGACGACCCTGTGCCAGCATATTGTCGCCGAAGCGCAGCGACGCGGCGGCATTGCGGCGTATATCGATATGGAGCACGCGCTCGATCCGAGTTACGCGGCCCGCTGCGGCGTCGATATTGACAACCTATATATCGCACAGCCCGACACGGGCGAGCAGGCACTCGAAATCGCCGAGAATTTAGTGCGGTCGGGGGCGGTTGATGTGATCGTGCTCGACTCCGTCGCCGCGCTGGTTCCGCGCGCCGAGATCGAAGGCGAGATGGGCGACACCCACGTCGGCCTGCAGGCGCGGTTGATGTCGCAGGCGCTCCGCAAACTATCGGGTGCGATCAAGCAATCGAACACGGCCATGATCTTCACGAACCAGTTGCGCATGAAGATCGGCGTGATGTTCGGCAACCCTGAAACGACGACCGGCGGCAACGCGCTCAAATTCTATGCTTCAATCCGGCTCGACGTCCGGCGCACGCAGAGCATCAAGTCGGATGCCGAGGTGGTGGGCAACCGCGTGAAAGTGCGCGTGACGAAGAACAAGATCGCCCCACCCTTCCGCGAGGCCGAGTTTGACATCATGTACAACGAAGGCATTTCCAAAGCGGGCGACGTTCTGGACATCGGCACGGCGATGGAGATCGTCACCAAGCGCGGCGCGTTCTTTTCGTTTGGCGATACCAAGCTCGGCCAGGGCCGGGAAAGCGCCAAAGACTTCTTGAAAGCGCATCCTGAGATCGCCACCGAGATCGAGGCGGTCATCCGCCAACGGGTGAATCAAGAGGCTGCCGCCGCGATGGCCCCACCCTCGCGCAATGGAAAGAATGGTCATTCGAATGGCGCTATTGCGGACGAGTCGGACGAAGAGGACGAGGCTATCGCCGGCGATGGTGCGCTCAAAGCCGGGGCCGAAGGCGAACCAAGCGAAGAGATGGCTTGATGCCCTGTCTGTGAGAAGCGTTAGCGGCTAGCCCGGCGAGTGTAGGTGAGTGACGCGCCTGCGTCGCCGGGATGCCGGGCGACTTTTGTTTGACAGTGCCACCGCCACACGGTATAATGCCGTCGTGGTTCGATGCCCCGCTCGAACGGGGCATCATTGTGTCATCTGCAAATCGGCGAGGCCCCCGTGTCTGAAAGCATGCCCCTCTCACTCAACGACGTTAAGCCCAAGATGAAGTTCGAAGGTACTGTCACCAAAGTCGAACTGGCCGGCGCGCGTATCAACATCGGCGCCGAGCAGGACGCTTTCCTTCACATCTCGCAGCTCAAGGCCGATCGACCGGTGACGCGCGTGGCAGACCTCTTGCAGGAAGGCACCCCGCTCACGGTGTGGGTCAAACAAGTCAAACCCCAACAAGGGCTGATCGCGCTCACCATGTTCGAGCCTCCGACCCTGGACTGGGATGATCTACAGAAGCGCATGAAACTCACCGGCAAGGTCGTGCGCATCGAGGACTTCGGCGCATTCGTCAGCATTGGCGCGCCGAAGGACGGTCTGGTGCCTGTGAGCCAGATGGCGAAGACGCGCGTCAACAAGCCCTCCGACGTGGTCAAGGAAGGCGACGAGGTTACCGTCTGGGTGATTTCGGTGAGCCGCAAGGAAAACCGGATTGGGCTATCGATGATCGAGCCGCCGGCACTGGACTGGAACGACATCAAGCGCGGGCACACGGTGACCGGCAAAGTCACACGGCTGGAGAAGTTCGGCGCTTTCGTCGATATCGGCGCCGAGCGCGAGGCGATGATTCACGTCAGCGAGATCGGCACCGGCTACATCGATCATCCCTCTGAGATATTGAAAGTCGGTGAGGAGATCGAGGCGCAGGTGATCGAGGTGAATCCGCGCAAGAGACAGATCAAGTTGTCGATCAAGGCGCTGGAACACGCGACGGCAGCCGCAACCGAACCCGAAGCGCCGCTCTTGACTCCGATGGAAATTGCTTTCCGCCAGGCGCAAGGCCAGACGGGCGAGCGCTCTGCGGAAAAGCGCGCCGCGCGCTCGTCCCCCTCCGCCTCGACCGTGAGTCACGAGCGAGAAGACATTTTCCGGCGCACGATCGAGCAGCACGTCTCCAAGGACTGACCGAGGCTGGTCACATCAACCAAACGAGCGGGCCGCACACCTGGCCCGCTCGTCGTTTTTGCACGATCCCGGACGACGACGATCACCACTCATCCTCATTGTCTTCGTCCTCATCCTCATCGTCATCTTCCCAGTCGATCTCTTCCTCCTCTTCCTCGTCCTCGTCTTCTTCTTCCGCGAGTTCGGTTTCCTCATCGGCTGCCCAGTCTTCCTCAACCACAGCGACCTCTTCGTCAGCCTGCTGATACGTCAGGCAGCCCATTTCCGGATCGAGTTCAATACGCTCGGCGGTGCAATACCCGGACTCCAGGAACACGCAATCTTCATATCGACAACGAATGCGAGGCATGAGTCTTCCTCCTAGTAGGAGTGCGTTAAGCATCCGCTTCGGCGGCGGCGCGGCGGCGGCGAGACACATCGACGAGCGACACGATCCAGATCGCAGTCATGATCACAGCCGACGCAATGCACCACGGGCAGACCGCGCGAATGACGAAGAATTCAAGATACGTCAGGTAGATCGAGTATAACACGCCGATCAGCGATAATCCGAACACGGCCAGAGCCGCATACTCACCGGTTGAGCCGGGCCGCGTGGATAGAAAGGCCAGAACGCCAATCACCCCATACGCGCCCAGGCCGATCAGCGCAATCGGAATGCCGCCGATCGTCGAGTATGGGCTGGTGTTCACAGCCTCGCACCCGCCCGCGCGGGTACACAACAGGGCCGAGGCCTCGGTGCTGTAGTGAAACGTCGCCAGAATCGCCGCGACCCCTGCGCCGGCGGCGCACAAGACTATCTCGATAAACGCCAGTCTATGATGCACCCACATGCCTGCCCTCATCGACCGGCCAGGGCCGCATCCAGTGCGGCGCGGGCCTGTGCAACCGAGATTTCGCCCACGATGAACCGCCCATCAATGTAGAACGAAGGTGTTCCCGTCACGCCGGCGCGCTCGCCCTCGGCCGCCGAGAACTGGACATCCTGCACATAGCGATTCGAGTCGATACATTGGGCAAACGCATCCATGTTCAGCCCGATCTGCTGCCCCCAGGCTAAGAAATCATCCCTGCCCGGATAGCGATCGGTCCGTTGGTTCGCAAATGCTGTGTGATGAAACTCCCAGTACTTGCTTTGCTCGTCCGCGCACATCGCGGCAGCCGATGCCGACTCGGTCTGAGGTCTCAGGGCATAGATGTGGCTCACGTAACGGACCTTGCCGGTCTGGACGTATTCCTGATCGATAATCGGCTCGACCTGGAGGCTGTAATTACGGCAATGGCTACAGGCATAATCCGACAACTCGACCATGAGAACCGGGGCATCAGGATTGCCTTTCGACGGGCACGGCTTGCCGTTGCAGCGAGTGAGCGACTCGGCGGATACAGGCGGTTGCAAGCCGCCGCCCAGCGCGATCAGGCCAATCACGATGATGACCGCACCCAGACCGATGATGATGAAAACTTCCGAACCGCTACCCCTGCTCCTGCGTTTCGTCTTCTTCTTGGACACGTAACGCTCCACTAAGGCCCGGCCCTATGACTAAGAACCTATCCGAAAACTGGATCGCAGGCTTTAGCCTGCGCGGACTGAAGTCCGCGTTCCGAGGCTGTCGGATAGGCTCTAAGCCATCTGCTCCGGCCAATTCAGCATTTGCGCCATCGCACGCGACCCGGCCTCCAGCCGGGTCACGCCATCGGGCACGATCAACAGCGCGTTCGCCCGGGCCAGCGCGCTCAAGACATTCGACCCCTGTCCCCCGGTCAGGCGCGCCACGTAGCCATCGGCCCCTCGTTCCACCCAGGCCCGCGCGTACGTCTCTCGCCCATCGCTCGTCTCCGGCTCGAGCAGCGTCACCGAAACCGTCGGCTTGTCGAGCCGCGAATGCCCTCCTAGCTTCAACAAGACAGGGCGCACGAACTGCTCGAACGTCAGCATAGCGGAAACCGGGTTGCCCGGCAGGCCGAAGAAGGGCGTCCCGCCGTAATGCCCGAAGGCCAGCGGCTTGCCCGGCCTCATGCGGATGCGCCATAGCGTGATTTCGCCGGCCGAGCGCACAACGTCCTTGACAACATCGTGTGCGCCAACAGATACACCTGCCGAGGTGACGATCAAATCGGCGTGCTGCGCCAGTGCCGCCTCGAACTTCTCTCGCGTCTCCGATTCGCTATCACGCGCGATTCCCAGCAACAGCGGCGCACCGCCATAGCGTTTGACCAGCGCCGCCGTGCCGTACTCGTTGGCGTTGCGAATCTGGCCCGGCCCTGGAACCCGATCGGGTGCAACCAGCTCGTCGCCCGTCGCAAACAGGGCCACGCGCGGTCGCCGGACGACGGCCACGCTCACGCGCCCAACGGCAGCCAGCATCGCCACTTCCTGCGGGCGAATCACAGTGCCGGCCGCCAGAACCGTCTGCGCGCGCTTCACGTCTTCGCCCGGATGCCGGACAAACGAGCCGTGCTGAAATTCTTGAAAGATCGATACTGCCGATCGGAGCGCGCCCGCGCCGCGCGCCGGATCATCGGTCGATTCGACCGGCACAACCGTATCAGCGCCATCCGGCATCGGCGCGCCGGTGGTGATGCGAGCGGCTGTGCCACTCGCGATGACCACGGGCTGCGGGTGGCCGGCGGCGATGTCAGCTACAACGCGCAAACACACCGGATGATCGCGCGTGGCGCCGGCCAGGTCTGCGGCCCGAACGGCATAGCCGTCCATCGAGGAATTGGCAAACGGCGGAAGATCGATATCGGCGGCGATGCGTTCGGCCAGCACACGGTCGAGCGCATCGAGGAGCGAGACGGTTTCCGGTTCGAGCGGCGCAAAGCGCTGCAAGATGGCCGCGCGCGCTTCGGCGACACTCAACATCTCGGCGAGCGCGCTCATTACCGCTTGCTCCCCAGGCAGACCGCCCGTAATAGTACAACAGGATTTTGGCCGATGTCAATAGGGTTTCTCATGTGGTGATGGTTCACATCTCACCACGGAGACACAGAGGCACGGAGAAAGCGGCCCTCTGAAACCTCTGTGTCTCCGTGCCTCCGTGGTTCGCTGGCTTGCGTGTAATCACCAGGGTTTCTCATGAAAATTGGTGCGAGTGCGTCCCGGATTGTACCGCGCTGTGCGCGGCGCGCAAGTTCGCGTCGGGTGACGGGATCATCGCTACGCAGCCCGTGCCGATAATCAACCGCCGCCCGCCCGTTTGCCGAACCGCGTCCGACGCTTCGGCCTGAACTTGGTCGGGTGTGCCCCGCAGCATCGTCGCATCGCGCGCAATGCCGCCGCACACAGCACCGCGCACCCGCTCCAGGCCGCCGCGCAAATCGGGCGGCGTCTCGCGATCGTGCCAGTTCCACACCTGCACCGGATAATCGGCCAGCAGATCGAAGTAGACCGCGTCGCCGTGCAGGTGCAACACGTTCAGCCAGAAGTCGCCGCATTCCGCCAGTATCCGCCTGTCGTACTCCACGCCGAAAGCGCGATACTCGTCCTCGCTCATCACTTGCGCACTGGCGTGTTGAACGGCATAGAAGATGCCATCGATACCGGTCGATCGAGCGGCGCGGATGAACTCGACCGTCGTCGCGGCGATAGTTTCCAGCCCGTGGTGCGCCTCGCGCGGGTGCGTGCGCAGCATAGCGACCCAATCTGCGCCGACGAGGTTCTTCGCCTGCGCGAGCGGGCTGAAGATTGTCTGGATGATCGGCGTATCGGGCAACTCGGCGCGGATCGATTCGAGGCAGCGCAGTTGATTGCCCAAATACCCCGCGGCTGGATCGAGCGGCGTGAGTGACAGCCAATCGTGTGGCGTTCGGATCGGATGCCGTGTATAGTCGCGTGTGCCCTCGATGTTGCCGAGCCATTCATCGTCCACGCCCCAATCGCGCAGACAGAACGAGCTGGCCGGCGTAACCTTGACGAAGTCGAAGTCCCAGCGACGCTGCCAGGCCACCGTCGCCGCAGCCAGATCGTCCGGTCGTTGATCGTCCCCGGGGAAGTGCCGCCACAACGCAATCGGCACGCGATCCACCGGCTGGCCGTGGATGGCGGCTTCGAGTCGCTCACGCTTGTTCATGGTCCCAGCACCTCGATTTCTCCGAGAGATATATCCGGCTCGCCGTTCTCCGCAAGCGCGACGCGCAGCGCGTATCGGCCAGGCAGGAAATCGGGTGGCAGCCAGAAGGCGTAAACGTCGCGAACGATCTCGCCGGAGCGCCAGGCCGATGTCGGATACGCGCCGCCAACGGGAGGCGACACGATCTCGTTTGCCACCCGATCGTTTTCGGCGATCATGCGCGCTCTGACCGTCACACTTGCCGGCGCATCAATCTGGGCGCGCCAGAACAACGTCACGCGCGCGAAGTTGGGTCGCGCCAGAGTCGCCTGTTCAACCGACGCGCCGAGCAGCGCAAGGCCGCCCACACTCACATCGAGTGGCGTCTGAATGCCAAGCGAGTCGATCGAAGGCGGCGTAGACGGTCGTATCACGCGCACGGGCAGGCTCAATTGTACACTATCGCCGACGATGCTCCCGGACGCATCGATGATGGGCGCGCGCCGGCCATCGCCAAGCGTGTACAGCCCTACTGAGAGGGTGTATTCGCCGGGCGGCGTGCCCGACAAGACGCGAATTACGTGATCGTCCCATACGTACTTGTCCAGCGGCCAGCGCGTCGACGGGAAATCGCCGGGGTTCAGTTTGTCCGACTGCCCCCACAGCACCACCGCCGGGCGTGTGAGGTGGGCAAAGACTTGATAGTTGATCGGCACCGGGGCCGTCGCGTGCCAGTACAACGTCAGCGGAAGCACTTGCCCGGCTTCGACCTCGAGGCGCGGCAAATCGAAACCGAGCAACTCGATGTGATTGCCGAAGTTCGCCCACTGCTCGTTCGAGGCGGCGAGCGCCTGGCCGGCCGGCGAGGTGTATCGGAAACAAGTGTCGCACCGATCTAGGATGACGAGCCGCAAGACGAGGAAGCCGAGCGCAGCGAGGAGCAGATAGTTGGATAGACGGATAGTTGGATAGTTGGTTGGTTGGACAGGCCGGCGCAGCAGGAGCAGCACGCAAACGACGCCGAGGCTGGCGAGTGAAATCGCTCCACCTACGTCACGCGGCGGGGTCGAGCCGAAGTGTATGCCCAACGTGCGTGCTGAGGCAGGCACGTCGAATTGAATGAAGCCGTCGCCGCTCGATGGGCGCAGCGGAACAACCTCACCGTCCACCATGGCCTGCCAGCCCGGAAACGCGAACACGAAGAATCGCGCGGTGAAGGCGCTGCCCGAAGCGACTTCGTACTCCGCATCCAGGCCGCTCAGATGCACCGGGGTCACGCGAGCATTCGGAGCCGTGGCGTAATCGAAGCGGTCGATCGATTGGCCGTTACGAAAGGCATCAATCACCGGTTGGGCCGGAGGCGGAACCTGGGCGACGGTGTGCGGCAGAAAATCACCGGTTGAAGTCGTGCCGAGGGCGACACCGCTCAACTCGAAGTCGATGCTTCCGCGCGGTGACGGATCGCCGAAATCGGCATCCCAAAGCGGCGGATACATCGTCGGCAAGGCCGCAAAGAGTGTCAGACCAAGCACGAGGGGACCGGCAATTTGCGGTCGAGAAGCGTAAAACGCAACCACGGAGAACACGGATTTCACGGATTGAAAGGACATCCGTGGCATCCGTGTGATCTGTGGTCGGGTGTGCACAAGTGACACGCTGCACGCGGCGCACATCGCGAGCGTGAACGAGGCCGGGCCGAGGAAGCGCCACGGGAATTGAATGTATGCAGCCGCCGGAGCGGCCTCCCACAGGCTCTGCGAGGCCGGTGTAATCAGCAGGATGAACGCGAGCGAGAGAAGCAGGAAGAACACGGCGATTCGCGCCGGTGCGCCCGAAATGCGCCGGAGTGCCATCAGAGCAGGCAGGGCCAGCACCCATTGAGCCAGGCCGAGATTGTAAATGAAGTGCGGCGTCGTCGCGCCGAGATCGAGCACAGGCGATGGCCGCAGGAGCGTGCCGAGGTCGATAAAGTGATTGCGAAAATCGAAGTGGCCTGGCCCGGCCACGTCGAGGCGAACAGCACCGCGCTCGGCAATGAAGGGCAGCCAGAAGATAGCGGTCAGTCCGACAGTGATCAGTACGGCAGTGAGATCGCGCGGCCACCGCCCCACCCCATCGACGAACACGCCTCGCCACAGGAGCCACGCAGCCAGCATTGCCCCGCCGATCAGCGCCATCAGGTTGTGACTGAACACAAGCGCCGCCAGCACGGCCGCCGCACGCCCGATCTGGCGCGGCGATTGGAGCGGGCGATCGAAGGCCCAAAAGACCCAGGGCAAAATGCCCAGCGCCAGGAACTCGGCCGCGTCACCGCGCATGAACGGATCGACGAACAGCATATACGGCGAAAGCACGTAAACGGCAGACGCAACCACTCCCGCCGATGCGCCGTAATGCCGCCGCGCGAGCGCCAGCATGCCGAGCGAGGCCAACACAAACGCCAGCACGAGCATGGCCTTCATCGCAACGACGATGTCGAACCCCGGCGCAATCGAGATCACACTGGCCGCGAAATAGGCCAGCGGCGCGTAGTAGTTGAAGATGGGATAGCCGTAACCGTAATAGAAATCCGGCGCCCAGCGTGGATATTCGAACGGCCGCTCGGCCAACACCGATCGATACTCGGCTGCGCGGAAGACATGTAATTCGAGATCGGTGTGGCGCGGCAGGCCGGGTCGGGTGAGGAGGGGCAGCGCGGCGATCAACGCGATCAGGAGCGCCGTGACGAGTGGGGAATCTTTGGGATGAAGGACGAAAGACAAAGCACGAAGGACTAGGGACGATAGACCAATGCCTTTGCCATTCGTCCTCGGTCGTTCGTCAGAGAATCGCAAGCCGCTGTGTCTCCGTGGCAGAGGGGTGGTGCTAGGCCATTGCCCCGACGAGGTCAGGGATCGCTTCAGGGTGCTGCGCGACGCGCACGCCGACGGCTTCAAACGCGGCGATTTTCTCCGTGGCCGTCCCGGACCCGCCTTCCACAATCGCGCCGGCGTGCCCCATGCGCCGGCCCGGCGGCGCGGTGCGCCCGGCGATGAACGCCGTCACCGGCTTGGTCATTCGGGCCGCAATGAACTCCGCTGCGCGCTCTTCGTCCGTGCCGCCGATCTCGCCGATCAACACAACCTGATCCGTCAGCGGGTCTTCCTCAAACATCTCGAGCACGTCCATGAACGACGTGCCGTTAATCGGATCACCCCCGATGCCGACGCAGGTGCTCTGCCCCCTGTCGCGCTGCGATAAGGCCGCGATCACTTCGTAAGTCAGTGTGCCGCTGCGCGACACAATGCCGACGCTGCCCGGCCGGCAGATGTGGCCCGGAATGATGCCGACCTTTGCTTCGCCGGGCGTGATCAGGCCCGGGCAATTGGGGCCGATCAGTCGCACGCCGTGCTGATCCAGATAGGCCCGCACGCGAATCATGTCGAGCACGGGAATGCCCTCTGAGATGCAGACAACCAAAGGAATGCCGGCATCCGCCGCCTCCAGCATTGCATCCGGGGCGAAGCGGGCCGGCACGTAAACGATCGAGGTGTTCGCGCCGGTGGCGTCTACCGCTTCTTTGCACGTGTCGAACACCGGTACGGTGGCGACCCACTCGCCGCCCTTGCCCGGCGTGACGCCGCCAACGACGGTGGTTCCATATTCGAGCATCATATGCGTATGGAATTCACCTTCGCGCCCGGTGATGCCCTGCACCAGCAGGCGCGTGTTCTTGTTGACGAGGATGCTCATCAAACCCCCATGCGCAGAAGGTCTACTTCTTTCCTTTGGCCTCGATCGCCCGCTCGATCCTTCCTGTCGCCTTTTTGCTCGCGGGAAGATGCTTACCTTTATCCGATATGAGACTGATTAGGCCGCGAATAACGGGCACCAATTCGACCGGAACCTCAACGACCGCTCGACGCCCGCTCGTGAACGCTGCTTCATCCTCGGCCACGGCATCTGCCTGAGTCTGGGCCTCGTAATGATCCAAAACGCGGCGGACGCGCTCTGCATTCCACCCCAGAGGATACCGATTGCGTTTCATGTTTGCCTCCGTCTCCGTCGCCGATACGCGATCAAGGGCTTGCCTCGCAAGTCATACGCTGTGATCACAAAGACGCTCCCAGGCGTTGGATCGGACACGTAGATCACGCGGAGATAACGCCCCGCTTCCGTCTGTCCGATTGCGACTCTGGCCCCCTCCTTACCTCGTCGATCTTCCCCTGGTCTCATCAATACTTCAGCCACCTCATCCTCAGAAACGCTGTGTTTATAAATGTGGGGTAAGCCCGTTGCTGGGTCGACGTAAAACCGAAGCTTTCGAACAGCCATAAACATGGCCTCCGAACCGGGCGTCAGAAGTTGCTACTGCCCAGTCTTAGCTTTCAATCGAGCCATGCCAGCCTTAGAATCTTTAGCCAGCTTGCGAGCGGGCTTCTGCTTCGCGGCGACTTTCTTGGCGGGCTTCTTCGCCGCCGGTCTGTGCCCGTCCGCCGACCGGTGTCGCTCGGCGCGCAGCTGCTGGACGTCAACCGGCGGCAGTTCGATCACGGCGTCCTCTCCCCGCGCCAGCGCCACCACCTTCTTGATCGCTTCGACCAATGTCGTCGCCGTTTCCATCTTCGCTTCGGACAGAATCCGTCGGCCTTCGGCTTCGTTCGTGCCAATCAGGCGCGCCACCATCGGCGCTCGCGAATTCACCTCGCGCAGCGCGGCGACGATGCCGCGCGCGACTTCATCGCAGCGCGCGATGCCGCCGAAGATATTGAACAACACGGCTTTCACGTTCGGATCGGCCAGGATGATGCGCAGCGCGGCGGCAACCTTGTCCGCCTGCGCGCCGCCGCCGATGTCGAGGAAGTTGGCCGGGCTGCCGCCAAACAGCTTGATCAGGTCCAGCGTCGCCATCGCCAATCCTGCGCCGTTGACCATGCAGCCGATGTCGCCGTCGAGCTTGATGTACGTCAGGCCGCGCTGCCGGGCCTCGACTTCCGCCGGGGCCTCCTCCGCCGAATCGCGCATGGATGCCAGCTCGGAGTGCCGATACAACGCGTTGTCGTCCAGCACGATCTTGCCATCCAGCGCGAGCAGTTTCCGATCGCCGGTGACGACCAGCGGGTTGATCTCGGCCAGGCTGGCGTCGAATTCCATGAAGCACTCGTACAGCCCGCGCGCAATCAGCGTGAAGTCGCGGGCCAGGTCGCGCTCGAGGCCAATGCCGAACGCAACCTGCCGCGCCTGATAGTCGCGCAGGCCGATGAACGGATCGATCGCCACGCGGACGATTTTCTCCGGCGTCTCGCGGGCCACTTCCTCAATCTCGATACCGCCCGCCGACGAAGCCATCATCACCACGCGGCGCTGAGCGCGGTCGATCACGACGCCCAGATAAATCTCTGCCCTAATGTCGGCGGCCTCGTCCACCAGCACCGTGCGGACGGGCAGCCCTTTGATCTCCATCGACAACACTTCACCGGCCACGCGCTCGGCCTCGTCAGGGTCGCGGGCCAGCTTGATGCCGCCGGCCTTACCGCGCCCGCCGACCAGCACCTGCGCCTTCACCACGACGCGCCGGCCAAAGTCGTGCGCAATGCGACGCACGTCTTCAGGCGTCGTCGCCACCTCGCCGCGCGGGATCGGAATGTTGTACCGGGCGAAGAGCGACTTCGACTGATATTCGTGAAGCTTCACGGATGCGCCTCCGTCGAGGAGTACGGGAACGGGCTGTGGGCGGCGTGGAGAACAACGTGTGGGATCACCGCCGTGATTATAGCACGGCTTTGAATGACGAACCACTGCTTTTAAGAAGCTATCACGGCCGCGAAGATTTTCGGACGCGGATACACGCAGATTCACGCTGATTTTGTTTTCATTCATCTGCGGTAATTGCTCACCGCCTGCATCGCCCGACGATGAATCGTCGGGCTAATCATACCAAGCCGGATAAATCCGGCTCCGGCCCAAGCCAGCCTGCTTGAGCAGGCTCCGTGATTTCAGCGCGGAGATTTATCTCCGCGCGCAGGGCGTGAGCAGTTACCATCTGCGTTCATCCGCGTGAGTCAGCGTCTAATGGATTTGGTTGAGGCGGGAAGCCGCGCTATCGATAGAGTGTGAATAGCCCCGGCGCGATTGCGCAGGTTCAGGGCGTCTCGGTCGCGGGTGGGAATACCACCACGCGCCCGTTGCCGGTATCGACGACGAGAATGTTGCCTTCCGGGTCGATGGCGATGCCGCTCGGCGCGGAGAAACCGCTGAGATCCGCGCCCAGCTTGCCGAACGCGGCCAGATACTGACCCTGCGGGTCGAACACCAGGATTCGGCTACCGACCTGATCCGCGACGTAGATGCGATCGTCCGGGCCAATGCCCAGGTACGGCTTGCCGACTCTCGACTGGCCGAGGTCCGGCGCAGACAGGTCCAGCCAGCCTTCGATGTTCCACTTGCGCAGCGCCTGGCCATCCCGGCTGAAGACCTGAATGCGCCCGTTCCACGTATCGGCGACGGCGACTTCGCCTGCACTGTTCACGGCGACGCCGACCGGCTCGTCGAGGTTGCCGTCAAGCAGCCCGCCGCCGCCGAACTGCGTCAGGAATTGGCCGTCGCTATCGAAAACCTGCACGCGCTTGTTGCCGGTGTCGGCTACGTACACGCGCCCATCCGAACTGACGGCGATACCGCGCGGGCCGAAGAATTTGCCTTCTGCGCCGGAGGCTTGCTGGTTCGAATCGCCGTAGCCGCCCCACAGTGCGATAAACTTGCCGTCAGCATCGAACTTCTGAACACGGCTGTTCCATAGATCGGCCACGTATACCGATCCGTCCGGCCCCACCGCCACGTCCCACGGCTCGTAGAACGTGCCGGGCGGCGGATTCCAATCGGGATTCAACGGATTGTTGTTCGGCGGCTCGCCGCTCCAGTTGCCAAACGACAAGACAAAGTTGCCATCCTGATCGAACTTCACGACGCGATGATTGTTCGAGTCGGCGACGTAGACCGACCCGTCGGGCGCAATCGCCATGCCGTGCGGCGATTGGAGCTGCCCGTTGCCCGATCCGGCCGAGCCGATCGCCCGGATCACCGGCACATCGCGCCAGCGCGACTGGTAGGGATCGCTCGCTAATGGCACGGGCACGCTCCCTTCACTCGTCGCCGTCGCCGAGCTGATCGCCTGATCCCAGACTTTGGCCGCCAGGTCTTTGCGAATGTACAGGCGGAAATCGGATTGATACGGCCAGTTTTGGCGCGTCATGCGCTGGCCGGTGAGCCGGGCGTACAGTGCGTAATCGCGGAAGAACCAGATGTCCCAAAACGCGCTGAGGAGATCGCGTGTGCGCTGGTTGCAGCGCGCGTCGCCGTTGTCGCGCTCCTGCGCGTCGATTGCGCCGTCGCCATTCTCGTCGTAAGCCGCGTAGCGCACGACCGTGCCGTCGGGCTGTGTCAACACCTCAGGGCACTGCATGATTTCAGGGATGCGATTGTAATCGTAGGTCGGCCACCAAATGCGGTGAAACTGGAACCAGTAGTAGTTGCTCCCGACCGATTGATCGACGGCTGCCCAGTTGTTTTCGCTCAGGATCATCACCGGCAAGTTGGCATCCGCGCGCGTCGGCGCTCCGCCGATGTAACGCTTGTTTGGGAAGTCACGCAAATACCACTGCCACGGCCAGGTCGCTTCGGAATCGTACCCCACTTCGATCTCATTCGGCGTTCCGGTGAGTTTCTGCGACAACTGCTCGATCTCGGACAGCGCCACCTTCAGTCCCGGCCCGCCGTGCGCGAAGACGCCGAACTCGGTCGGATAGTCGTATTCCACGTAACTGAAGATCCACGCGGTATGCATCGTCAATAGCGACAACACGGCCACACCGGACAATCCGGCCATGTGCAAGACCGGCCGCAGCCCTGACCGCCGGAGCAGCAGGTATAACCCCGCCAGTGCGCCTCCGCCGACCAACAACCCGGAGAGCAGGCCACCGGCTGCATTCAACTGATCGAGGCTGGGGGCCGCCGCGCCGGATCGGGCGGCGCGCAGCATCGCGTCGAGCGAGCTGACCGCGGCGATCAGCGCCAGCACCAGGATCGGGACTAAGATCGCGGCCAGCCACTCGCGCCGGGCCAGCACGCCGCGCCAATCGATCTGATCGAGCCATTCACCCAGCAGCCGCCCACCGATCAAGACCATCGGCACGGCCAGGTGCGTCTGGTGCCAAGGCATCTTCTCGCCCGCCGCCGTGAACCCGGCCCACAGCAGCACGGCAAACGTCATCAGCAGCGGCACGGATAATCGATCACTGCTATCTGGATTCTCCACCTTCAGCGTGTTCGATCGGCCCATCACGTAGCGGAAGCCAAAGTACACCAGGGCCACGATCGTCAGCAGCATCGGCAGGTACTCGTACATCAGCCCGATGAAGAAATGATAGCCTTCCGGCTGCGTGCCTCGATTGACTGCCTGCTGCGCCAGCCAGTAGCCCAGCGACCCGACGAACCCCGTGCCGAGTCCGGTGCCGTTGGTGAAGACCGTGGTGAAGAACGTCACGCCGATCCCACCAAAGAGGCCGACGGCGATCGGCCACACCTTCGAGTTCCACCACAGGCCGAGGCCCATCGCCAGACCCGCGAAACACGCGAACAAGAAGACCAGGCGCACCACGTTGATCATGTTGGCCGGGTCCGACGGGAAATTGCCACTTGCGAAGAAGTACCCATCCACAAAGACTTCGGTGCGCGTGCCGCTGATCACGCCGTAGACGGTCGTCGTGCCGGCATCGGGGATGGCCTGATAGTTGTCGCCCACGCGCTGGTAGACCGCGCCGTAGTTCAGCACCGACAGCGCGGACGTGGAGAGCATGAAGAGAGACAGCCCGCCTAGAATGACCACCAGGCCCAGAGCCGGCGAGCGGCGCGCGGCGTCGGGCATCCAGCGGCGCAGGACGTAGAACGCTCCGCCGCCGATCAGTGCGCCGAATACGACCGAGATCGCGACGGGAATCAGGATATCGATGAGCGGGATCGCGCTGCCGTCCGGCGGCGGAGTCAATCGAAAAGTGCCGACGATGCGCACGCCGATGGCCAGGCCCACGCCCAACACGGCCAGGGCTGCCAGCAGCCCGACCATGCGAAGCCGCACTAACAGGATCACAAAGACCGCGCCGATGGCAAGGAAAGGCGCTACAGCCAGGAGAGTCAGCACGAGGGGCGGCCCGGCAGCGGGCGGCGTCGCGGCGGACGGCTCTGCGGCAGGCGGGGGTGCAGCCGACGCGCCAATTGCACTCCTCAGCAAGAGCATCAAGATGCCCAGAATCAGAAGGCCCGCCGCCGCCAGCAGCCACGTCTTCACCATCGCTTCGCGGCCCATCTCGCGGGCGATCTCGATCACGGCGACGACGAGGACGAATGCGCCGAATACGGCAATGTAGATGAATGCCGCCTCCATCGTCACGTACATCAGCGCGACCAACACGGCCAGCGCGTACAGCCACTTCGTCGCCCGATCGTGAAAGTAGGACAGCATGGCCCAGACCATGAGGACGGCGAATAAGGCCATGAACGGCTCGTCGCGGATGTAACGGGCGTGGTACAGCAGCATCGGTGAGATCAAGATCAGGAACGATGCGACGAGCGCGCCACGCCGGCCCAGCCAGCGCCGGAGCAGGATCGGCGCCATGACCAGCAGCACGCCGGAGAAGGCAGCCGGGATGCGAACGGTGAAATCGTCTGCGCCGAACATGGCGAAGCTCAACGCATCGAGCAGGAAGCGCAACATGCCGTGCATCAGCGGCGAGTGTGCATAACCGAAGCCCTGGTACAGCTCCCACGCATAACGCGCGTGCAGGCTCTCATCGTGGCTGATCGCGCGCGCGCCCAGGTCCCAGAAGCGCGTCAACACGGCCAACACGAAGAAAGCGACGTACAGCGCCGTCTCCCAGTTCACGCGCAGCAGCGACGACACCGGCTTGTCCAACCCGGTCGTCTCGCGGGCAGCCTTGAGTTCATCGGCTGGGGTCTCTTGCACTTCAGTGATTACGGTTTGCATGGTGGCTTCTCACAAGTTGCGTATGATCAAACGAGGCAGCGGATGCCTTCGGCACAACGAATAAACAAATGCCGCCAGCGGTATCCGTTTACGGGAGCACTGCACCGCATGTGTTCGTTGCTTTACCGTTTCTGGCTCTTTCGGGTTCGGCGGGGAATCTCACCGCGAAGACGCCAAGAGCGCAAAGTATTGTAGGAAAACTTGGCGTCCGCCTGCCCCGCTTCTTTTTGCGGGGTCGCGCCTTTGCGGTTCAATTCCCGCCAGAGTCGGGAGAGCCCTGTTTCTCCCACAAGGTCACAGTCTGCGTCACTTGGGGCGGGAATGAGGCACTCTCGCGGAAGAGCGCCCAGCCGAGCCATGCCTCGAAGGTCAACCCCGCCGTATCCCAGGATTTGCGGATGATAATCTGGGTGCCGATATAGGATGAGTCCGGCACCGAAGGCTGATCGTCGCCAAGGGTTACGAAGCCCGCGATCGTGCCGCTCGAAACATCGACATTTCGCAGATACCACCCCACGACCGGATCATCGACCCCGACCCGGATCGGCAGTGTGCTTGCATGGCCCTGCGCGCGGATGGCGATCTGGTTCGCCGTCTCGACGAGCAGGCGCACACCGGGCGTCGTCACGCTTGATCCCCAGATTATCTCACGCGCATCACCGGCGCGAACTTGCGTTGCCCCCCACCCGGCCGAGAACGATGCCAGGACGAGCGCGATGAGCGCCAGCACACCCGATCCGCGCAGAGTGGGTCGCAGGCCGACCATGAGCGCTTGCAGCCCCGCAACGATACCGATGATCAGCACGGTCAGAATCAGGGCCGGCACTTCCGGGGGAAGCGCGAGCGTAGTCGGGTTCATCACCAGATACTTGCCGCGCGTATAGCCTGCCAGCATCAACATCAAAAACGCCAGGACGATCCCGCCGACCGACAGCACGATGCCCTCGGCGGACAGCGACGCGTGAGCGCGCACCGATTCCGCCAACGGTTGAACCACGTATCCGGCCAACACAGCCAGCAGCATCACGGGCAGCACCAGATCGGCCGGATGGCGGCCAGGCTGCATGATCACGATGGCCAGCGCGATCATCGCGCCCAATCCCAGCCACGGGCCAAAGAGAGACTCCAGTTTAACCGCAGAGGACGCAGAGAGCGCAGAGTTGTTTGAACGCTCTGCGTGCTCCGCGCTCTCTGCGGCGAGATCAGTATCGGGCCGAGCCGCAGGCGCACGTCGGAACTGGAGAAGCACATACACGAGACCGATCGTCCCGAAGGTAAGCGCCAGCGGCTCGTAAACGATCAAGACCTGAATGATATCGAACGCCGAAGAACCGCCGTCCGCCTGAAACGCGCCGAGCCACGCCGATAGCACGTCGGCAGCCGCGCCCAGCCCGCCGGGTCGAGTGAGCAGCCCGGTCGATGCCAGCGCGAGCGCGCCGATCAGCCCCAACGCGATCGTTGCCGGTTGTGGCGAGCGGGGCGTGCGCTGCCAGGTCGATCGCCATGCATCAGCCAACTCGCCGCCGAACACGAAACGCAGGACGAGCGCGCCCACGGCCAGCGCCACGAGCGCCGTATATATCCCCGGCCCGGACGCCAGGCCAATGCCCAGCGCGATCGCCGCGCCGATCAGGTTGCGCTCATCGCCGAGCAACAGGTAGCGCCGCGCCAGTGCGATCGCGGCCAGCGTCGACGCGGCGGCCAAGACTGCGCCATCGACCGAGCGCGAGGTGACGAGCGCCACCGGCGAGATCGCCAGAACCAGCGACGCGCTCAACGCGCCAAAACGGCCGAGCGTATCGCGGAAGGAGATCGGCGTCAACACGACGATCGAGCCGACCAGGGCTGGCACGAGCCGCACGATGTCATCGCTCGGCGAGAACAGCAGCATCAACAGCGAGTTGACGGCGTACAACAACGGGCTGCCTCCCAACGGCACGGGGTCGCCGCGCAGCGCGGCCAGCGCCTGCGCCGCCTCGTGCTCAGAGAGCGGGGCCAGGCTCAACCGGAACAGGCGCAAGAACAACGCCAGGCCGAACACACCGGCATACAGCGCCGTCTCAACAGTGATCGCTCGGCTTCGAGGGGCGACTCCAGTCGCCGCCAGAGAAGAGGCTGCCATTTCCACATCCGTCAGGACTTACGCAGTTGGAAGTTTTCTTAAAGGCTCAATGGGTGTTTTAAGGAGGTCGATGCAACGAATCCACATCGGATAAACGAATGCGGCTTGCGCTATCTCATACCTGTTGCGGATTCGCTTATTCGTTGCCCATCCGTTGCCTCGACCACATTGACCACCATTGGTTTTGGGGCCAGCGGCCTACCTCCTTGAAATCCATGAGGAGCCTCCTCAAATCATTGCGCCGAGGTGATGATCGATCTGGGCACACGATAGATCGTCGCACCGCCCTGCTCAAAGGCGACACTCATGATCGCGCCGAACTTCGCCAACCCTTCCGGCGGGTATTTCGCCCGCTCGTTCGGCCCGACGTACACAAACTCGACGCGGTACTTTCGCAGCAGGTCGAACACCTTCACCTTGTCAATCGTGCTGTAGATGAGATCGACATCGGTCACGCGGGGGCTGATGTCGTCATAGGCGCCCCGCCACTGGCCCTCGTGCCCAACCCAGCCTACGACAGTCGGCACGCCGCTCCAACCCGACAGGCGCGACGTGTAGTCCTGAAAACCTTGTCCCGGCGCTTCCAAGACGACTGAATCGGGGCTGGCGTTCTGCGCCAGCCAGTCGATCGCCGCCACCTCATCCGGCGCGAAGCGTTCGGTCGGCGCGCGCGCGTCAAGCGTGGGGTCAATCGGCGCAATGATCCGCTCGCCGGTCTGCGCATCGATCATCTCACGCAGTGGGCGGCCGACCGTCCCGCTCTGAATCGCCAACAGCGGGTAAACCAATCCACCGGCGAGGCTCACCGCGAGCACACCACCCAACGCCAGGCGGCCGGCGACGTTCCTCAGGCGTTCCCGCGAGGCCCACAGATGATACACCGCATACGCCGACGCCACGCCCCACAACGCCCAGGCCTGATAATATAACTTGAAGACCGTGTTCATGCGATAGCCGAACTGATCGAGCAGATACACGTACTCCACCGCGAACGTCAACAGCGCGCCGACGGCGAACAACACCAGGGCAAAGGGAGCGCCCGGCTCATCGTCCTCGCGGGCCGCCGCCAGGCGTGATCGCAAAATCAGCGCGATCGCCGCCAGCACCACGCCCAAGAACAACGGCACGCTGAAATCGCTCAGTCGCTCGACCAGGGCCTGGCCCAGGCTGATCCCTTGCGCCGCCAGAATGCTCGACACTTCGTCGAGCTTCGCCCGCGTCCCCTCGCTCAGGCTAAGAATGACCACGGTCGCGCTGGCCGTGACGAGCGCCGACCCAATCACGATCGCCGCGCCGTCACCGAAGGTGGCGAGCAGCGCACGCCCGGCGCTCACGCGGCGCTGCTGCACCGCTCGCACGAGGAGCGTCACAATCAGCGCCGTGCCGATCAACAGGAATGGGCCGAACACGACGAAGAATTGCGGCAGGCGCGTCGGATTGTAGATGTTAGGCGCGATGCCGGCCACCTGCGACCGAAGTCCGAAGTAAAACGGCAGGTAGGCCACGGCACCGAGCACGCCGCAGAGCACCAGGGCAATGAAGGCGTCGCCCCAGATCGACAGGTTGGAGCCGGTCGCCGGCCGTGCGCTTGAATCACGGCTTGAAGTCTCGGCGCGAGCGGCGGGGTGGGATGACCATCGGCCCACGCCCCAGGCCAGCGCAACGATGAACACGTGAATCGGAAAATCCCACGTGTTTAGAAAACTCAGCGCGCCGAGGAACACCGGGTACGTCAGCGCGATCGGCGCGGCATCCCAGAACCACCCTCGCCACCCATTTCTGTAGGAGACATCTCCAGATGTCGCCCCAGATGCCGATCCCATCCGAAACAGATTGAATGCCAGTGCGATCGACATCAGCGCATACGGCAGCGCCAGAACGTGCGGATGCATATCGCCCAGCAAGAAACTGAAGAACGGGAATTCGTCAATCAATTCCTGATCCAACTCGGGATTAGATCGATCCAATGGATAATCGTGCACGACGCGGGAGGCCCGCCACCACCACCAGCCCTGACTCGCGCGCGGGTGCGCCGGGCAGCCATTCGCATCACAGAACGGCCAGCGGACTTCGCCCGGCTTCTCCGGCGCCGGCGGCTTGTTAAGCTCCTTGATGTCCAGCCAGCTCCAGAACTCCGGCGAGCCGATCGCGTTGGAATGCGCCACTTCGAGCGGCCCTTCGAAGTTACCCAGCGCCGGCACGAACAACGCGCCGAGCAGGCCCGTGGCGACGATCGCCGCCGTCGTCGCGCGCTTCGACGCGGCGGCCAGGTTCGCCGCGATGCCGAACGCGCCTGCCGCCGTCAGCGCGAACCACAGCGCGTTGCTCAGGCTGAAGGCGACGCCCGGGTTCACCGCCGACGTCTTCATCAGCGTCGACATCATCACGTAGCCAAAGTAGTAATACGAGATGCCGAAGCCGGACAGCCACGGGTCGCTCGGCGGGAAGGTTGTCGAGCGGGCAATGCCGTTCATGAAGGCGAATTCCATCGACTTCTCAGTCGTGCTCAGATCGGGGTTGTGCGCGCGGAACAGCGCCCACGCCGCGAGCGCGATCAAGAACACCGCTTCATAGGCAATCACCCAACCCACATGCGCACGCAGCCACGCGGTCAACTTAGGCCCGTCATCCCAGCGCCGATACACCCACACACTCAAGAGGGCCACCAGCCCAAACGCCAGCAGGATGCCGCCGCCGGTGTTACGCAGCCACCCCAGCGATCCGAGCGCCCACAACAAGTAGTTGCCCAGTAACATGCCGGCCGGCTTGGCAACCGAATAGCCGCGATCGGGCAGCCAGCGCAGCAACCGAAAGACGAGCGGCAGCGCCGTCAGACCCATCGCTTGAAGAAGCGACCACCAGATCAGGATAGAAGTTGCGTCAGACATGGTCAATCAGTGATCAGTGAGACGGTGATCAGTAAGACAGTGATCGGTGAGACAATGATCTAGTGAGACGGTGACCAATGAAGCAGTGAATTACTGCTTACCGATCCACTGATCACTGATTACTGAACCACTGATCACTGAATCACTGCCCTCGGATGACCTCGTAAATCTTGACACCGGCATTCTCGTGCGCGACGCGCAGTTCACCTGCCTGCGCCATCTGATCGAACTTGGCGAGCGACTCGGCCGGATAATACATCTTCTCCAGCTCGCCCACGTAGATGTACTTGACGCCGTACCGGTTGAGAATCTTGCGCGCCGTCGCTTCCGATGGATCGCCAAACAGCGACGCCACATCCTGGATGCGCCGATCGATGGCAGCGCCCGGCACGACCACGCCGCGCTGCTGGCGTTGATGGTTAGTCCAGCCCAGGATCGTCGGCAGGCCGGTGTTGATCGAGACACGGCTGCCCCACAGGTATTCGTGCTTCGAGCGGCCCTCGGCGACGACCGGCGTCCCGATGACGTTATCCTGCATCCACGTGATCGCTTCGTAGTCCCAGCCCAAGTTCAACTCGTGCGCCACATCCGATTCGTCGGCCTCGGTGTAATGCGCGTCTTGCATGTAAGCCATTCCGTCGAGGCCGGGTGGATCGCCTTCGGTGAAGCGCTCTCGCAGTTTGCCGTTGATCGCCGCGGAGGGTGGATATAACATACCGCCGACCACCAGCGCAACCATCACCGCGCGCCAGCCGCCATTGAAGCGTGGCAATTCGATCGACGCGCGCCGCCACATCCAGCCCAGCGCGACCGCCCCGGCGATACCCAGCAGCACCCAGACCTGATAGTAGAACTTGAAGACCATATTCATGCGGCTGATGTCGCCCCGGAACACGACCAGTTCGACGGCGAGCGTCAGCGCGATCGCCAGGAATACCATCAGCAGCCAGAAGCGCGTCACGGGCGGCAGGCGCGGCCTCAGCATCAGTGCGCCCGTCGCCAGCATCAGCGGCACGGCGACGACAGCGACCCACACGTTTTTGAAGGCAGCGAAGTACGCCATCGCCAGCACGCCGATAGCGATCGGCACGCCGACCAGCCAGCGCCACTCACCCAATCGCTTCCACGCGGCGGAAGTCCAGCGCAAGCCCCAGCGCCTCATCTCGACATACAGATACGTGACGATGGGAAACAGGAAGATACCGTGCGCGAACAGATACGCCCACAGCACGGTCTTCGATCCGGTCCAGCCTTCCAGGCCGGTGTTGCCCAATCGGTCAGACGAATTGAACGGCGAGAACAATATCGTCGCCGCGCCGAACATCAGGCCGACGCGCACGATGAAGCGCAGCCACGTTTCCTTCGCGGCGAGTGGTTCTGCGGCCCACGTGCCGAACGCCAGCGCGACCAGCCCAATGCCGAGATAGGTAGGATAGTCTGCCGTGTTCGTCGCGCGCAGCGCGCCAATCGCCAGCCCACCGAGAATCAAGCTGAGCAAGTCCATCCCATGTGAAGCGAACCACTGAGACACGGAGAGCACGGAGAAAACCCTCCGTGGACTCCGTCCCACAGGGAGACTTCGCACTGTCTCCGTGGTCGAAGAGGCAACTCGCGTATTGGCAGTCTGTCGCAACGGCACGCGGACCACCCACGACAGCCCCAGCCCTAACACCAGAATCGTGATCGGCAGCGCCATCATGTGCGCGTGCAAATCGGCATACAGGAAGGTGAAGTAGGGAATCTCCGTGATCGGCCCGGCCTCGCCTTCCGAGGCGGGGATGATACGCGTCGCGTTCCAGTACCACCAATCGGTCGGGAACACCAACTGCTTCTTCCCGGTAACCAGATTGAGGACACCGTCGACGAACTTCTCCGTGTTATCGATGATCGCGAGGCCGGTTTCAACAGGGACGCGGCACTTCGCCCCAGTCTCATCGGTCGTGCACAGCTCGCCGATTTTGTCGTACAGCAGTTTCACTTCGCCCAGGTTGCCGATCAGCATGACGAACACCGAAGCGATGACACCCGCAACAATGGGCAGGCGAGCGCCCGGAGTTGAAACTCCGGGCTGAGAACGCGAAGCCCGGTGAACCGGGCTAGCCGGCCGCCAGCCGGCTGAAGCCGGGAGGTTCACCTCCCGGCGCAGCGCGCGTGCACCGAACCGGCTCGCGATCCCATGCGCCACGCTGAACGTGCCCATCGCCGCCAGCGCGTAGATCGTCGGCACGGCGATGTTGTACGCGATGGCGGGGACAATGCCCAGCAGCTTCACCAGCGATGCCAGCATGACCCAGCCGTAGTAGTAGTAGGTCATGAAGCCGCCGGAGAACCACGGATCGTACGGCGGGAAGTATTGTGATTTGATCACTGCGTTGAAGTAGGCGAAGTCCATCGGCTTCTCGCCGCCTCGCCACGGGTTCCACAGGTCGGGGTTGCCATAGCGCAGCAGCAGGAACAACAGAAAAGCCGCCGCGAAGACGATCTCCTCGATCAGAATGAGGCGCGCGTTGCGGCGGAGGAAATCTTTGACTGCGCCCCATCGGGCGCGCGCAATCAGGCCGCCGATCGCCGCCAGCACGATCACCATCAGCACAACCGCCTCGCGCGTGAAAGGCAGCACGCGGAAACTCGCCGGGAACCAGATCAGGAACGACAGCAGCAACACGCCCAGCGTTCGCGCCAGGCCATAGCCGCGATCGGCCAGGCCGGGGACAACCACGAACAGGATCGGGAAGGCGAACAATCCCAGCACGCCGACGGCCACGTACCACACCATGACGCCGACGCCCGGCGCTGTGTTGAGCAGGCCGTTTCGATCGAACAGCGCCGACCACGTGCCGCTGGCCTGCTGGGTTTCAAAATCCGCCGGCTTGAGCATTTGCCCGGTGGGCGAGGCGGTCTCGTCACGCGGCTTGAAGCCGTGATAGGCGGCTTCCAGATCGAGGCCGCTCAACTGGGTGATGACATCCTGGATCGAGAAATCGGCGCGCTTCTTGAAGAGAATCACGCGCGGGTGATCGTACACGCTGAAGGCTTCTTCGGCGGGCGGATACGGCACAGAAATCACGCCAGGCTCCGGCAGCCGAGTGGGGTCCGGCCAGATGCCAAGCGCCTGCGTCGTCTCTTGATCGGGGAACTCGAACGGGCCGAGCGTGGGATACGAGACGAACTCGCCGATCAGATCGAACCCGAGCTGGCCGGTGAACAACAAGCGATAGTATTCGCTCGCCAGCGGATAGCGCAGCGGCTGGCGCGGGATCGATCCGTACAGCCGGTTGCTGCTGAGGAACACATAGTCGGCCTGTTGCAGCCAGTCGAGCATCTGGCTCAGCTTTTCGGGCGTGTCGTCGTTATAGTTCTGGATTTCGATCCCGCGATAAATGCTGAAACCATCACGCCCGCCGGTGCGCAGCGGAATGCCGTCGTCCCAATGCTCGTTCGCCAGCGTGCTGCTCGTCGCCATGAACGATCCGCGAAGCTCTTCGCCGATGAAGTAATACTGCTGATCGGCAGTGAGAGGCGCATTGCTGAATGATAGCGTGTAGGAGCCGGGGGCTGCGCCGGCCGGGACTTCCAATTGCCCCTCGGCGACGATCTGTGTCCCATCCGGATCGAGCGCGATCTTCACCTGGAGCGCGTCGGCCGCTTCGCCGGGCTGCGGCGCGCTCGATACCGTCGCTGCGGCCGATACCAACACGCCCTCTTGTGGTATACGGAACGACAGCACGCCGGGCGGGAGACCTCCCGCTGCCCGCGCGTTAATCGTCAAAAGCACGCCACCCGAATCGACGACGATGTCCGCGCCAAGTATGAGTGAAGCAGATCCAGCACTGGTGTAGCCGAACAGGTAGTAATCCACATCGGGCTGCAGCGCCACCGCTGGGAGTGCGACTTCGATCCGCCGGGTCGCACCGCCCGTATCGGCGAACGGATCGCTCACGGAACCACCGGCGACGATTTGCGATCCAAGTGGGTCTTGCGCGACCACCAGCGTCAGCGATTCCGTCGAAGCGTCCACGCCGGGGTCTCTCAAATTGCGGAAGGTCATGCTGAACAGTTCGCCATCCGTCGGCACGCGGAAGCCGGTGATTTGCGGGGCGTCCAGGAATGTCGCCACATTCGGCAGCGGCAATTGAACATCGCGCGGCCCACTGGCATCGTTGTAGTGTAACGTCGCCGCCGTCGGCACGTTCTGATAAATCCATTCCGATGCGGCCACGCGCGTCGTCGGGCGGCGATAGATCTCGGTGAAGGCAATTGCCCACAGCAACGTGCCGGCAATCACGATGGCGGGTGTGGCATACGCAACCGCCCGACCCAACCGCTTGTAGGAGGCGGCTCCGGTCGCCGACTTTGCCCGATCCCATATTGCCATCAACGCCCAGCCCGCGAAGATCGCCATGAACGGGTACAGCGGCAGCAGATAGCGCATCGACTTGACCCACTGCGATCCCTGCCAGGCGAAGTAGGCCGTCACCCACACCCAGATCAGTAAGTACTCGGACGAGAAGGCAGCGCGCAGCCATTCGCCGATCGTGCGGGTGGCCCTGGATCGATATGGGCGTACGAAAATGCTCCATCCGGCCAGCGCCCAGCCGATCCAGGCGGTCAACCCCAGCGGGACACCGAGACCCCAGAACACCATGTTCACCCAGGGGAAAACGATCGGCTTGCGATCGGTCCACTGCACGTCGGGGTTCGAGCTGGCCTCGCCGCTGATCATCTGCGAGATCGACCCCATGTTTTCCTGCCAGCGGGTATCGAGGCACAGCGGTCCCCGGTCGTCCGCGCACAACAGAAATCCGTTAAAGGCGCTGGGCATGAAGATGCGCACTGTGACGAACGCGACGACGACGGCGACGATGGACTGCAACAAGGCCCGCTCGATGCGCGCGCCGCGCGACCGGGCCGGATCATCCCACGCGCGGAGCGCGCGCCCGAACGCGGCCAGCGCAACAATGCCCAACACCGGGGCGACGTTGATGCGACTGGCGATGGCCAGGCCGCTGGCGACACCGGCGACGACAAAGTGCGACATCCCACCGGTTTTCGCGGCGCGCACGGCGAAGTAGATCGCGGCTGCGGCGAAATGCGTGGCAAACGTGTCGGCGGTGAAGAAGTGCGCCTGCTGAATATTCAGCACGGCCAGCGCGCCGAGCGCCATCGCCATCAGCCCGGTGCGGGTGCTGTAAAGCTCACGCGTGATCAGGAACAGCCAGGCAAGCGTGCCCAGGTCAAATAGCGCGGAAATCACGCGGCCAATCAGCGCGACTTCGTCGTAGCCGATCAGCGGGCGGAGCGATCCGTCGGCGCGGTAGCAGAACGTCGTGAGGCCCAGCGCGCGCATGACCGAATCGAAAGCCGTCGGCGCGGGACGGCCGGTCGTGGCCTCGACCGGCGCGTTCGGCGTAGGCGCACATAGATCGTTCAGTCCTTCGGCAGCTACGCGCGTGAAGATGACCGGGAAATCGCCATAGACGAAAAACCCATATCCGCGATTGCGCGGATTGAGCGGCGAGCTCGTCGAGTCGAAATACTCGCCCAGGCTCTTCGGGAGTTCGATGCCGGTCAGGACTTGCGTGAGGAAACGCTCGTCGGGGTGCAGATGTTGGTTGTCGTCCCAGTTCAGTCCGGCGAAGCGGAAATAAAACCCGACCAGAAGGATGGCGATCAACATCGCAACGTGAACAGGCCGGATCAACTTTCTCGGATCGGGCGGCGTCGGTGCGCGGCGCGTGCCCGGCGGTTGATCGGGCGCAGCGATTTCACCACGAGTTACGGATACTCCGCCGATCAAGCGAGAATCCTCTTCGGACGATGACATAGATGTTCTCATCGCGTCTCTTGACGGATCAGTGTCGCGCGGCGTCCCATGCGAACGCCGCCGCAGCAGCGCATACGCGCCCAGCAGCGCGGCGCTCGTCGCCAACAGCGCGTAGGCCAACACGTTCGAGGGTCGTCCGGCCCGACTCAATACGCCGCGCACAGATCGTCGAGGATCATGCAGACTCATTCTTCAATTATCCCGCAACTCTCTTACGCAAGTGCTACAACCCAGGAATGTACCAGCAAACAAGTGTGGCTCTACCGGGTTGGCCGGGAAAAGCCTCACCGCAAAGGGCGCAACCCCGCCAACAGCGTGCGGGGCAGGCGAGCGCAAAGCATTAGGAAATCTTGGCGTCCTTTGCGTTCGCCTGCCCTCTTCAGAGGGTTGCGGTTCAATTCCCGCCAGAGTCGGTAGAGCCACAAGTGGTTAATGCTCTCCTGATGTCGGTTTTCGCGCAATGAAGAAGAGATATGCGCCCCGCTCCGGCAGCGGCTCCTCGTAATAGTGTCGCACCAGCCGATCGGTCAGCCACAAGTTCCAGCGCGTTGGTGCGATGATCCACCGCCCGACGAGTTTCTTGGCGACGACGGTCGGCACGCCGAAGTAATGCCCCCACTCCAGCGTCGCCAGCGCGCCGCGCGAGAAGTAGTACCAGTGCCGTTCGATCGTCAGCCCGGCACGCGCCAGCCGATCGGCCCAGGTCTTCGGATCGTCGCAGTGATGGTGGCGCGAGATGCGGTTGAAGAACCGCTCGTACGCTGCCGCCGGCCTGCGCAGGCCGATGCGACGCAGGCCGCGCGAGACCGACAGAAATGGCAGGAACTTATCGCTCGGCACGCAGAAGACGAATCGCCCGCCGGGCTTGAGCACACGCTTGACCTCGGCCAGCACCGGATCGAGATCGGAGATGTGCTCCAACACGGAGTTGCTGATCGCGCTGGCGAAGAAGCCGCCGGGAAACGGGAGCGCCCCGCCTCCGCTCAGGATGACGGCGCGGTACACCTCGCGCCGGGCCGACTCGCGCAGCGGCGGCCACCACGGATCGATGCCAATCATCGGCGCACGATCGCTCAACGCCATCGCCGCGAAGTGCCCATCGCCGCAACCCACGTCGAGCACCGGCTCCGGGAGATCGATATCTTGGTAAAAGCGCGCCTCGACCGCGCGCAACAGCGCCCGAAAATAGGGCAACGCCTTGAGATGACGCCAGAGCAGATCGTCGGTTGTCACAAGTGCTCAGTTATCAGTGATCAGTGGTCAGTCTTGTGGCGCGTATGCTCTGCGGTGCGCCGGCTGCGACAGTAGTTCCTCGAACAGCCGCTCGTAGTGCTCGGCGGTGCGCTCGGTGCTGAACAACGCCTCGATGTCCGAACGTGGCTTGACGTAGCGTTCGCGATCGCTCAGGACACGAATGATGGCTTCAGCCAGCGCGGCGCTGTCGCCGATCGGCACCACTTCGCCCATGCCCGTCATTCGCACCGGTTGGCGCACGCCGGGCAGGTCGCTGGCGATCGATGGCGTGCCCAGCAGCATGGCCTCGACCTGCACCAGGCCAAACGTCTCGGTCGAGTTGATGCTCGGCACGACGAGCGTATCCAGGCACGAGAAGAACGACGCGATCTGAACCTGATCGAGGTTGCCCAGGAACGTCCAGCCATCGCCCTCGCGCTCGATCAGCGGCGCGAGCCGGCGCGCGTAGGTTTCTTCGCCCAAGACGTTCTGATGCTGACCGGCAAACAACACCCGCGCGCCAGGGAAGGCCTCGCGCACGCGCGGCAGTGCGTCGAGCAGGTATTCCACGCCCTTCTCGGCAGCCAGGCGCGTCGCCATGCCGATCACCCGCCGGCCGTCAGGATTCCACTTCGCGCGAAACGCATCGACCTCGGCGCGCGTCGGCGTGTGGACGTGAACCGGCGGCGGAATCACCTGCACCTTGTTCAGGTAGCGCGACAGGTAAGGCGAGTGCGTCGCGAAATCTTGCGTGTAGGCGACCATGACGTCGGCCCAGCGCGCGGCGACCATATTGCCGAGGAAGACAACTTTGTCGACGAAGCGATTGAACAGCCCGGGTGGCAGTTTGAGATCACAGTGGTACGTCAACACAACCGGCTTCTTCATCAGCCGCCCGCGCAGCGCCAGCCCGCTCGCATCGAACTGCGGCAGGTGCAGGCTCAACAAGTCGTGCTCGCGGGCGAGCCGCGTGGCAAGGAAGCCGAACGTCGGCATGATGACGCCCTTGCTGACACGGAATGCAACCGGCACGCGGATCACGCGCGCGCCATCCAGCCGCTCGTCGCGCGGCAGAGAACGATCATACTGCGAGGTCAGCACCGTCACCGCGTGGCCGCGAGCCGCCAGCGCGCGGACCAGCCGTTCGACGTAGATGGTCAGGCCGCTGGTGTGAGGCCGATAGTAGGTCAGCGCGATGAGGATCTTCATGGTTGGAAAAGTGAAGAATAAAACGTGAAACGTAAAACGCAAATACCAGCCTTACGCTTCCGTTTTACGTTTCAAACAAGTTTCGGTTTTCCACAACCCACTGATACAGTCGCTGCACTCCGTCCACAACGGCGACTTTCGGCGACCAGCCCAGCACGTCCTTCGCTTTGCGCACGTCCATCACACAGATGCGCTGATCGCCCGGGCGCCAGTCGCCCCGCCCCACTTTCACTTCGCGGCCCATCAGACCTTCGAGCATCGGGCCGAATTCGGTCCAGATCGACAGCGTGTTGTCCGGCCCGCCGCCGACGTTGAACACCTGCCCGGCCACGCGATCGATACGCGCGATTGCGGCTTCGTAAGCGTCGATCAGATCACTCACATACAACACGTCGCGCACCTGCTTGCCGTCGCCGTAAATGGTGATGGGCTGGCCGGTGACGGCGGCGATGATGAACCACGCCAGCCAGCCCTGGTCTTCGATGCCGAACTGGCGCGGGCCGTAAATCGCCGACTGGCGGAAGACCACCGTCCGCAATCCATAGATACGGGCGTAGTCGTGCACGTACTGATCGCCCGTGCCCTTGGATACCCCGTAGGGAGAGTGGAAATCGAGTGGCTGTGTTTCGGGGATGCCCTGCGGCAGATCCCGGTAAGCATAGCGCGTCGCCTGCTCGACCACCACCACATCGTCCATGCCTCCATACACCTTATTGGTGGACGAGTACAGGAAGATCGGATCCGAGCCTGACAGCCGCGCCGCTTCCAACGCGTTGAACGTGCCGAGCGCGTTGTCCTCGAAGTCGCCGCGCGGGTTCTTGACCGAGGTCGTCACGGCGACCTGCCCGGCCAGGTGAACGATCACGTCCTGCCCACGCGCCGCTTCCGCCAGCCGCTCGAACTCGCGCAAGTCGGCTTCGATCAGGCGAAACGAATCTGCTCCATGTTGCCGGCGCAGCCAATCCAGGTTCGACCGGCTGCCGCGCCGCGAGAGGTTATCGAAAATCGTGACGGCATCGCCGCGTCCCAGGAAACGATCGGCGGCGTGACAGCCAATGAAGCCCGCGCCGCCGGTGATCAGAACGTTCATGCTTCCTCCACCGTGGCCGGAGCCGGCGGTTTGGACTCCACGCGCCGCACCTGCGCGACAATGGATGACCACGAGAGATCTTCCTGCGCCAGGCTGATCAAGCCGGTCGCGTTCATCACGACCATCTCCATCAGATGGAACACGATGGCATACGCTAGCCCGACCGTCTCTGAAACGGCAAACACCAGCAGCGACCGCTGAATGGCGAACTGCAAGACACCGATCGCGCCCGGCGACGACGGCGCGAGCAGAGCGATCGTCGTCGCCACCGTGACGAACAGCGATGCGGTGAACGGGGCATCAGGCGCGAAACTCATCAGCGCCAGATGGAAGGAGACCGCCGACAGCAGCCAGGCCAGCACTGTCCAGGCCAGCGTCGCGGCGGCCAGGCGCGGCGAGCGCAGCATGTTCAGGCCGTCCATGATCGCGTTGAAGCGTCGCAGCCAGGATTCGAGATGCAGGCGCGGAATACGTCGCAGCGTCCATGCGACGACGCGCTCGATGCGCGTCCGCTGCCAGACGACCATCAGCATCGCCACAGCCGCCACACCGAACAGCACCGCACTGCGCTGCGCGCCGAGGGCCAGTTCAGCCGGCAGCGGCAGTCCGGGCAGGATCACCGCCAGCAGTGCCAGCAGGAGCAGTACATCCAGCACATGCTCGACGGCGATCGTTGACAGGCCCTGCATGGCGCTCACCTTGCTGCTGCGGGCCAGCACCACCGGCCGGATCACCTCGCCGAGTCGGAACGGAAAGATATTGGTGACCAGGTAGCCGATCGATAGGGCACGGAAGGCGGGCGCCCACGCCACGCGGCCTCGCCCGCCCAAGAGCCAGCGCCAGCGCTCGCCGCGCACGGCCATTGCCGCCAGCAGCGCGATGGCCGACGGCAATAACCAGAGGTAATCGGCGCTACGCAGTACATCGCCCAACTGGTCCCAATGAACCTCGCGGAACGCCAGCCATAGCGCAACGGCGCTGATGACCAAACCGATCCAGAAGTACAGTTTGCGCACAGGCTTCCCCACATAGCAGCGGTGGCAATTACCGCCACCGCTGAACGGCGCGCATTATAACACCCCGCCGGAGTCCTCGCAAAGCACGCCTACTCCTGTGTGCACGCAAAACGTGTCAGGCGGCTCAACGCCCGCATCCCCGCGGGCGGCCAACCCCGCGGAGCGGGGCGCGACCCCCGCGTGCTTTGCACGCGAGGGCAGGTCAGCCGCGAGGACACGGAGGCGCAAAGAGCCAGAACAGTCTTCGTGTCTTTGTGCCTTCGTGGTTATCAATCTCCTTGACTTTTGTCCCACTTGGAATATGCTTGAAGCGTGCCCAAAATCCGGCTCGATCATTTGCTCGTGGAGCGAGGACTGGTAGACAGTCGCGCGCGCGGCCAGCGGCTGATCATGGCCGGTGAAGTGCTGCTGGGTGATCGCGTCGCCGACAAGCCGGGTCTTCTGGTTCCGCCCGATGCCAATATTCGCATCCGAGCACCGCTGCCCTACGTCAGCCGGGGCGGCTTCAAACTGGCCGCCGCGCTGGATGCGTTCGACGCGCCGGTTCAGGGATCGGTGTGTGCGGACGTGGGCGCATCGACCGGCGGATTCACCGACGCGCTCTTGCAGCGCGGCGCGGCGCGGGTCATCGCCATCGACGTCGGCTACGGCCAACTCGATTGGAAACTGCGCAACGATCCGCGCGTCACGGTGCTCGACCGGACGAATGCGCGACTGTTGACCGCCTTGCCGCCCGATCCGATTACCGGCAGCCCGACCCTCGCCCGCGTCGTGACGATCGACGTGTCGTTCATCTCGTTGACGCTGATCCTGCCTGCAGTGGCTCACTGGATCACCAGCGACGCGCATGTGATCGCACTGATCAAGCCGCAATTTGAAGCAGGGCGCGAACGCGTCGGCAAAGGCGGCGTAGTGCGCGATCCGAGCGTGCATCGCCAGGTGTTGAAGTCGGTTCTCGGTTGGGCCGTGGATCGCGGTTGGATCGTGCGGGGGTTAATCCGCTCGCCGATCGAAGGCCCGGCGGGCAATATGGAGTTTCTGGCCTGGCTGGCGCGGCCCGCCACCGGCACAACACACATCGACATCGCGTCGGCTATCGACCGAGTTGTCTCGCAGTAAACGCAAAACTTGATCCACGAATCTCCACCAATCTGCACGAATGATTCGTGGCGATTCGTGAAGAGTCGTGGACACGGTTAAATATGGCTCAAGGTCAATCATCCACCTCAGGTACCGGTCCGCTGCGCGATACGATCGTCACGCTGCGGCGGCAGGCGGCACGCTTGCAACGCATCCTGGAGATCAGCCGCGTGCTGACCGGCACACTCGACATCGACAAACTGCTCAACATCATCCTGGAAGCCTCGACCGAGTTGACCGACACCGAGGCGGCCTCGATCATGCTCCTCGACGAGCGGAGCGGCGAGCTGGTCTTCGCCGCCTCGACCGGATCGAAGAAAGAAGAACTGGCCAACGTCCGCGTGCCGATCGACGGCAGTATTGCCGGGACGATCTTGAAACAACGCGCGCCGCTGGTCGTCGGCGACGTGACCCAAGACCCGCGCCACTTCGGCATGGCCGCGCAGAGGACGGGTTTCCTCACCCGCTCGATCCTCGGCGTGCCGATGACGATCAAAGACCGGCCCATCGGCGTGCTGGAGGCGCTCAACAAGAAACACGCGGCTTACTTCGGCGAAGAAGACATCCAGGTGCTGACGACGTTTGCCAACCAGGCGGCGGTCGCCGTCGAGAATGCCCGGCTGGTGGCCGAGCTGCGCCGGACGTACCAGAAGTTGAACGATCTCGACCGGCGCAAGAGCGATTTTATCGCCATCGCCTCGCACGAGCTGCGCACGCCGCTCAACCTGATCCTGGGCTACGCGGCGATGCTGCAAGAAGACGCCGCCGGCCAGCACGCCGAGCAACTGGAAGGCGTGCTGAAAGGCGCGCAGCAGTTGCGCACGCTGATCGACGACATGATCAACTTACAGCACGTCGACGCGGGCGAATCGGTGGTCAGCCCCACCCGATTCAGCGTGGCGGAGTTGATCCAATCGGTCCTCGCCGCGTGCAAAGACATGGCGAGCTCCAAGAACCACCTGATCCGGATCGACCTGCCCGATCCTAACCTGGCGCTCAACGCCGACTGGGAGAAGACGCGGCTGGCGCTGAACAACATCGTCGTGAACGCGATCCGGTTCACGCCGCCCAACGGGCGCATCGAGATTTCGGGCCGGCCGGTCAACGGCGAAGTGCAGGTGTCGGTGGCGGACAACGGTATCGGCGTCCCGCAGAAAGACCTCGACCGCATCTTCGAGCGGTTCTACCAGGTCGAGCCGCACATCGCGCGCAAGCACGGCGGGCTGGGGCTGGGATTGGCGATCAGCAAGAGCATGGTCGAATTGCACGGCGGGCGCATCTGGTGCGAGAGCATCGAAGGCAAAGGCAGCCGCTTCACCTTCGCGCTGCCCGCCGACGGGCCGAAGCGCGTCAAAAGGGCAACGACACCGCTGCGGACGCGGTGAATTCAAATAAGGGGGAGCCTCTCATGACTAAAGGCACAGCGAAAAGGGGCGTTAAGATCGACAGTCGCCAGACGCCCGGTACCGGTAAGCGCAGCGGCGGCGTCGATATCAGCGGCAAGAACGTCAAAATCGGCGGCGACGTAGTCGGACGCGACAAGATAGTGAAGGGTGGCGATGTCGCCAAAGCGTTCGAGCCGCTGAAAGCGGCCCTGAAGCAAGCACCGGCAGATAAAATGGCCGAGGCTGAACAGAAGGTAGCCGATCTGCAGGCGCAGGCGCAGTCGAAGACGCCGGACATCGGCGTGGTCGGCAAGGCGCTCAAGTGGCTGAAGAAGAATGTGCCCGGCGTATCCGGCGCGCTGAACACCGTGCTGAATCAGCCGATCATCGGGCAGGGCATCAAAGACATCGCTGCGGTCATCCTTGAAGACTGAAGAGTAAGCGGCTGACTGCCATTCTGAAGGCGCACAGCGCGCGAAGAATCTCCGTAATTGCTCACGCGGCAGCGCCGGGAGGTGAACCTCCCGGCTGATCACATGGAAGTCGGCTGAAGCCGACTGGTGGATCAGCCGGGTTCACCCCGCTTCCCTCTTTTCAGCCCGGAGTTTGAACTCCGGGCGATGGCCCTGCATGACATCCATATCGGGCCAGAGTGGACTCCGGCCTACTTATTTTGAGTCAAGATGAAACGCGAAGGGAAGAAACCGAGCCGCCGCGCATCGGGCAAGCCGGCCGGGAAATCCGCCAAGCAAAATATGACCCGCATCAGCGGCGGCGCGACGGTCAAGGGCCAACACGTCGGCATTGGCGGTGACGTCGTCGGGCGAGACAAACTGGTCGCCGGCGACGACATCATCCAGGCCGGGCAGTACGTCGAGCGGCAGACCAACATCAACCTGCCGCGAAGCGCCCAGATCGCGATCGGCGTAGCCGCTATCGCCATCGTCGTGATGGCGATCGTCGTCATCACCCGTCCGCAGACCATCGTCGTCAACGGCTCCTTCGAGACCGGAACGACCGAGGGCTGGGTATCCAGCGGCCCGATCGAGGTCGTCGCTACGAATGAGCAAGCCGGCTCGACGATCAGCCGTTACGCAGCGCAGTTCGGGGTCGGCGCGTCGGTCGAGCAGACCGTGACCGTATCGATTGAGACTCCACTTTTGACGATCGCGTATCGCTCACCCGATGGAAGTGCGCGCGGCACACTCAACATCCTCCTCAACGACAACATCGTCTTGAGCGTAACCAGGCCAGGCCAGGACACTGCCTGGCAGACCCTGACCTACGGCATGGATGCATACGCCGGGCAGCAGGTGCGGCTGCGCGTCGAGTATGTCGCGGAGTTGGGGCGAGCGGGCCGGCTGCTCCATCCGCCCGCGCAGCGACTCGCCGACAGCGTGTGGGTCACGAGCATCCAAATCACGAGTGCACGCGGGCCGACCGCGTCGCTCCCTCTCACGCCGATAGCGGCACCGGCCACGCAAGCGCCCGTCCGCCCTCTGTCGCTGAACGTCGTGGAGAATGGCAAGACCTGCCAAGACAGCGCGTACTTCACGATTGACTTCACACTCACCGCACAGGGTGGCGCACCACCTTACACCTACTTTCACGACATTTCGGAGATCGGCGGCCCTGCGCGCGGGCCGATCACATACCAACTGAGGTGGGGCGAAACCAGCGCCGCCAACGGCACGTTCGCCGTCGTCGATAGCGCCGGCAACCGCGCCGAAGAGAAATTCTTCTCGACGGCGCTAGAGTGCCCTTAGGGCCGTCTGAAAACTCACCACCACTTGCGCTTTTAACAGGTTGCCCACAGACGCCAAGACCGCTCGAAGCCCGCGTCCGCGCGGGCGTCTGTCCTGGCCGACCGCGCGGACGCGGTCGGCGAGCAAAAGCGCAAGGCGCAATGGGTGTTTCAAGGAGGTCGATAAAGAGCGAAGTGCAAATCATGCCCGTATTGAGTATAGCAAGCCTCTGCGCTCTCTGCGTTCTCGGCGGTGAAAATCACCTCTTCGGCATGGTATAATCGCCGCAGCATGGACGAGCGGCACATCCGAAACTTCTGCATCATTGCCCACATCGATCACGGCAAATCGACGCTGGCCGATCGGCTGCTGGAGGTCACTGGCACGATCTCCGCACGCGACATGACCGCGCAGGTGCTCGATTCGATGGACCTGGAACGCGAAAAGGGCGTCACCATCAAAGCCTCTGCCGTGCGGATGCTTTACACCTCCAAGTCCGGCGAGCCGTACGAACTGAACATGGTCGATACACCCGGCCATGTCGATTTCACCTATGAAGTTTCGAGGGCGCTGAACGCCTGCGAGGGCGCGATCCTCGTCGTCGATGCGACGCAGGGCGTGGAAGCGCAGACGCTGGCGAATCTGTACCTGGCGATCGACGCCGACCTGACTCTCATCCCCGTCGTCAACAAGATCGATCTCGCCTCGGCGCGGCCCGACGAGATCGCCGCCGAGATCGAACACGTGCTGGGCACGCCCGCCGAGGAAGTTCTGCGCGTCTCGGCCAAGACCGGCATCGGCATCGACGTGCTGCTCGAAGCCGTCATCGAGCGCGTTCCGCAACCCAAAGGCGACCCCGCCGCGCCGCTGCGCGCGCTGATCTTCGACAGTCACTACGACGCCTTCAAAGGCGTGATCGCTTACGTGCGTGTCATGGATGGCGCGATCGAGCGCAAGACGCGCCTGCGCTTCATGGCGAGCGGCGCAGAAACCGAGCCGCTGGAACTCGGCACCTTCGCGCCGGATATGAAGCCGGCCGATCGATTGGAAGCCGGCGAGGTGGGGTACGTTGCCACCGGCCTGAAGACGATCCGCGACTGCCGCGTCGGCGACACGATCACCACGGTCGAGCGGCCTGCGCCGGAGCCGTTGCCCGGCTATCGCCCGATCAAGCCGATGGTGTTCGCCGGCATCTACCCGGTCGAAACCGACGACTATCACCAACTCAAGGACGCGCTGGAGAAGCTGCAACTCAACGATGCCTCACTCGTGTACGAACCGGAATCGTCGCAGGCGCTGAACTTTGGCTTTCGCTGCGGGTTCCTGGGGTTGTTCCACATGGAGATCATTCAAGAGCGGCTGGAGCGCGAGTACGGGCTGAACATTATCGCCACCGCGCCGAGCGTCGAGTACGAAGTGGCGAAGACCGACGGCGAAGTCGTCCGCATCGACTCGCCCGCTGCCCTGCCCGACCCATCGTCCATCGAAGAGATCCGCGAGCCGTGGATGAAGGTGCAGGTGTTCACACCCGCCGAGTACGTCGGCACGGTGATGGACCTGGTGATCCACCGGCGCGGCGAGCAGGTGGGCATGGAGTATCTCGACCCGAACCGGGTGGTGCTCACGTATCGTCTGCCGCTGTCCGAGATCATCGTCGATTTCCACGATCAGCTCAAGAGCCGCACGCGCGGCTACGCGTCGATGGATTACACGCTCGACGAGTATCGGGCCGGGAACTTGCAGAAGATGGACATCCTGGTGAACGAGATGTCGGTCGATGCGCTGGCGCTGATCATCCACAAGGATCAGGCGTACGAGAAAGGCAGCGCGATCACGCGCAAGATGAAAGAGGTGATCCCGCAGCAGCAGTTCGCGGTCCCGATTCAGGCGGCGGTCGGCGGGCGCATCATCGCGCGGACGACGGTGAAGGCGCTGCGCAAGGATGTGCTGGCGAAGTGCTACGGCGGCGACATTACCCGCAAGCGCAAACTGCTGGAGAAGCAGAAGGCGGGCAAGAAGCGGATGAAGATGATCGGCGTCGTCGAGTTGCCGCAGGAAGCGTTTATGGCGATTTTGAAACTGGGCGAAGAATAAGTGACCGGCACCTGAGAGGTGCCGGTCACTTTGAATCAATCCAGTTGCTTCACCCGCTGCCCATACCCCGGCTCGACGGTGATGTTCTCGCCGTCAAAGGCCACCTGCCCCCGCAGGAACACCTTTTCGATCTTGCCGCGCACCTGCCAGCCCTCGAACGGCGTCCAGCCGCAGCGCGTCCGCATCTTCGCCGCTTCGATCTTCCACTGCACGTTAGGATCGACGATCACCAGATCGGCGTGAGCGCCCGGCTCGAGGCGGCCTTTCTCGGCCAGGTCGAATACCCTGGCCGGGCCGGCGGACGTCAGGCGCACCAGATCGACGTACATCATTTGTTTTTCGTGAACGGCAGTGAGCAGGAGCGGCAGCATCGTCTCCAGGCCGGGCACGCCCGACGGCGGCGTGGGGCCACGCTTCTCGTCGAGCGTGTGCGGTGCGTGGTCGGTGGCGATCAGGTCGATCGAGGCGAGGTTCTTCCATAGCGCCTGCGTATCTTGTTCCGGCCGGAGCGGCGGGTTCATTTGTCCTAGCGGGCCGAGATGCCGCTCGATGTCGGTCGACAGGAACAGGTGGTGCGGCGAGACTTCGCACGTCACCTGCACGCCGCGCTTCTTCGCATCTGTGACTAACTCTAATTCGCGCGCCGTGGACAGGTGGCAGATGTGGATGCGCCGCTTGAGATCGGCGGCCATCGCCAGCGCGCGCTCGACCGCCAGCTCGGCGCACAGCGGGGGCCGGCGCTTGCCGAGTTTGGCGAAGTACTGCACCGCGCCTTCGTCCTCGGCGTGCAACGCGATGACGCGATCGGCGGGATAGGCTTTGAAGTGCGCGTAC
>DATBWU010000413.1:0-9794 GCA_036514635.1 Anaerolineae bacterium
ATTTGCGCGGATGAACGCAGATAAAACACGATCAGCGTAAATCCGCGTTCACACTTGCCCCACTGCCTGCGGCAGCGGGCAGTGCGGGTCTGCGTCCAAAAATCTTCGCGGTCGTGATAGTTTCGGCGGAGCAATACTATAGAACCGCGACTAACAGGGTAGCACGGGCAGGCGCGCGTATGGGTTGCAACCCCGTTACAGGTTCATAATGTGGGGAAGCACATGAATCGAAAAGATACGATGGCTTTGCTGGTGTTGAGCGCGATTTGGGGATCGTCGTACCTGTTCATCGCGATCGGTACGGAAGCGCTGCCGCCGCTGACACTGGTGACGATTCGCCTGCTGATCGGCGCGGCGGCCTTGCACACCGTCCTGCTGGCGCGGCGCAGGCCGCTGCCTCGCTCGCGGAAGACGCTGGCCGCACTGGCGTTCATGGGGCTGAGCAACAACATCATCCCCTTTGCACTGATCGCGTGGTCGGAGGCGCCCGGCCTGCATCAGGTCAACAGCGGGCTGGCCGCCGTATTGGTCGCCGCCGTGCCGATCTTCACCGTGATCCTGGCGCACTTTGCGCTGCACGACGAGCGCTTCACGGCGTTGAAGGTGTCCGGTGTGTTGATTGGATTCGTCGGTGTGGCGGTGCTGATGTCGCCGCGCTTCAACAGCGTGGCCGGCAAGCAGGCCATCTTGGGCGCGCTGGCCGTTATCGCCGCGTCGATCGCCTACGCCATCGCCGCGATCTTCTCGCGGCGCATGTTGGGGGGAGTCCAGCCGATTCTCATCGGCGCGATACAGATGACGTGGAGCGTGGTGCTGCTCTTGCCGGTTGCGCTCCTGGTCGAACGGCCTTCGCTGGCGAACGTGCCGCTTCGGGCGTGGTTTGCCGTCGGCTGGCTGGGGCTGCTCGGATCAGGCATCGCCTATATTCTGTACTTCGGCCTGATTCAGCGCATCGGCGCGACGCAAACGACGATGGTGGCTTACATCTCGCCCATCGTCGCCGTCATCCTCGGCGCGGTCTTCAACGAGGAGCAGATCGAATGGGCGCTGTTGGCAGGCATGGTGTTGATCATCGGCGGCGCGGTGTTGGTGAACCGCCGGCCCCAACCTCGGCCTGCGCCAGACGAACGTGTCGCCGCGCCCGTCCCCGACGCGCTTGAAGCAGAGTAACCACAGACTTCCGAAGTCTCCAAGACTTCGGAAGTCTTCTCAGCGTCCTCTGCGCGCCTCACCGCACTGCGCCGCGCTGCGTGCGGCGCAAGTGTCGGCGTCTGCGGTGAAATCCGATCCGCTTAGCGAATGACCTCGACGCCGCCCATGTACGGGCGCAGGACGTCCGGCACGACGATGCTGCCATCGGCCTGCTGGTAATTCTCCAGCACCGCGATCAGCGTGCGCGGCAGTCCCAGCCCCGATCCGTTCAGCGTGTGGACAAACTCCGCCTTAGCCCCTTTCGCCCGGCGGAACTTGATGTTGGCCCGGCGCGCCTGGAAGTCCTTGAAGTTGCTGACCGACGACACTTCCAGCCATTCGCCACAGCCCGGCGCCCACATCTCCACGTCGCACTTCATCGCCGCCGTGAACGACAGATCGCCCGTGACCATCTGGACGACACGGTGCGGAATCTGGAGCAGGCGGCAGACCTCCTCGGCGTTGTCGAGCAATGTGTAGAACTCGTCCAGGCTCGTTTCGGGCGTGCAGAATTTGACCATCTCGACCTTGTCGAACTGGTGGTCGCGCTTGATGCCGCGCGTGTCGCGTCCCGCCGACATTTGCTCGCGCCGGAAACACGCCGAGTAGGCCACATGGTGGATCGGCAGCTGCGCGATGTCGAGGATTTCATCCCGGTAGAGGTTGGTGACCGGCACTTCGGCAGTGGGAACCATCCACAGGTCTTCCACCGCGTCGTGATACTGGTTCTCGGCGAACTTGGGCAATTGCCCGGTTCCAACCAGGCAATCCGATTTCACCAGATACGGCGGATATACTTCGGTGTAGCCCTGCCGCAGGTGCACGTCGAGCATCCACGTGATCAGCGCGCGCTGGAGTCGAGCGCCGAGACCGGTCAGCACGTAGAAGCGCGTGCCGCTGATCTTCACGCCGCGCTCGAAGTCGATGATGCCGAGGCGCGGGCCGAGGTCCCAGTGCGGCAGCGGTGCGAAGCCGAAGTCTTGAGCCTGCTTCGAATTGCCGACAACGCGCACGACTTGATTCTCGCTCTCGTCCCGACCAACCGGCACGCTCGGATCAGGCAGATTCGGAACCGTCAGCATCAACTCGTTTAATTCGCGTTCCACCCCAGCGATCTGCCTGTCGAGCGCCGCGATCTGATCGCCTACCTGGCGCATGCGCTCTTTTTGCTTGTCGCGCTCGGCCTCGTCCTTCATGCGGCCAATCTCGCGCGAAACCGTGTTGCGCTCGTTCTTGAGCCGGTCGGCTTCGGTGAGTAATCGGCGGCGCTCGGCGTCGAGTGACAGGATGCGGTCGATCGGCACATCGCCTGCGCCCAACACCTCCATCGCTGCCTTCGCTGCATCGGGATGCTCGCGGATGTAAGCCAAGTCCAACATGGTTGCCCTCCCAAACGTAAAGCGTAAAACGGAATAACCAACCAACTAACCAACCATCCAACTACATCAGCAACCCCGCTTCGCGCAAAATCTTCGCAATCGACTCGCGCGCCTCGTTCGACGCCGGAAGCAGCGGCCCGCGCGGATCGCCGCCGAAGTAACCCAGCGCGTCCAGCGCCGCTTTCAGCCCGGGCACACCATACTGACTCGTCACCGCACGCGCGACGGGTAATAGCCGCAAGTGCAGCGCACCCGCCTCGTCCCACCGTCCGGCGCACGCCGCTTCGAACATCGCCACACATTCCGCCGGCGCGACATTCGCCACCGCCAGGATCGCGCCTCTCACGCCGAAGGTCATCGACGGCAGCAGTGCGCCGAAGTTGCCGCTCAATACCTCAAAGTTCATGCCGCGCGCCAGCCGCACCAGCTCGGCCAATTGATTGATGTCGCCCGCGCTATCCTTGATCCCGGCGATGTTGTCGTGCGCGGCCAGTTCGGGCACGATCGACACCGGGATGTTGAAGCCGGTATTAGCCGGGACGTTGTAGATCAGCACCGGCACGGGCGACGCCTGGGCCACGGCGACGAAGTGGCGTTTGAGCGCATCGGCGGTCATGCTGCCTTTGAAGTAAAACGGCGTGACGACCAGGGCGGCATCGGCTCCGGTATCGGCAGCGCGCCGTGTTGCGTCGATCGTGGCGAGTGTGCTCAATTGGCCCGTCCCGGCAATCACCTTCATGTCCGGTCGCGCCGCCTTTCGCACGGCGGTGACCAGCCGCCCGATCTCGTCCGGCCCCACGTGTGGCGCTTCGCCATTCGAGCCTGTCACCACATAGCCGGACAGGCCACCGGTTCCGGTAGACGCTCTGTTCCACTTCTCGATGTTGCTTGCCAGCCGATCGAGCGCGAGCGCGCCTGATTCATCGAACGGCGTCGGGATGGGTGGATAAATACCTTCGAACACACATCCTCCTCTACCCCCGTGCCCCCTTCCCCTCTCCCGGTGGGGGAGAGGGGAAGGGGGTTGGGGGATGGGTGAGGTAAAGGGACAAAACAAAACATCCCCCGTCCTTTGCGCAGGACGAGGGACGCTCGTGGTGCCACCTGGCTCTGTCGCCTTCCGAAGAAGGCGACCTCGTTGCAGCCCGCTAACGGGGACCAGCCGCACGGCTCAGGAGATGGATTTCGACCGCACGAGTTATCGCCTCACACCTTGCCCCGCCACGCGGGGCGCGGCGACTCTCTGTCAACTCGACTCGATCTACTTGTCTCCGTCGACGCCGATGGCAAGATTATATCCAAAGCAGTCGCTGTGTCAACACGCAGACACTTGGTGATTGCACACAAATGCTCCAGGCCCGCGTCTCGCGGGCTGTCCGCGAGGACGCGGACGGAGAGCCATCGAGAGAACGCGCAAGTCGATATAACCACGGAGTGCACGAAGATTTCAAGAGGCTTCTCTCCGTGCCTGTGTGCCTCCGTGGTGAGATGTGAATAATCACCAATCTGCCGTGTTCATGCTTCGCGCGAGCGCAGATGGGGAAAGAGGATGACTTCGCGGAGGGTGTCTTTATCGGTGAACAGCATCGCCAGCCGATCGACACCCATGCCGAAGCCGCCGTTGGGCGGCATGCCGTAACGCATGGCGCGCAGATAGTCTTCGTCCATCGGGTGCGCCTCCTCGTCTTCCGCTCCGTACAAGCGTGTCATGTCGAGGAAACGCTCCTCCTGATCCAGCGGATCGTTCAACTCGCTGAACGCATTGCCCATCTCGACGCCGCCGATGAAAAATTCGAAGCGCTCGACGTGCAGGTCGTCGCCCGGCTTGCGCTTGGCGAGCGGCGAGATGTCGCGCGGGTAGTCGTAGACGAACGTCGGCTGAATCAGCTTCGGCTCGACGTGGTCACCCAGCAGCCCGTCGACCAGCTTGCCCCATGTCGCGTCGTCGGGCGCGTGCCCGCCTTTCGCCCGGATCGCAGCGCGCAGCGAATCGGCATCGAGAGACTGCACGTAATCGATGCCGGCATACTCGGCAATCGCGTCGCGCAGCGTGATGCGCTTCCACGGCGGCGCAAGCTCGATCGCGTGCCCACCCGACGTGATTCGCGTCATCCCCAGCACGTCCTGCGCGACCGTTCCGATCATCTCTTCAGTCAGGCGCATCACGTCGTTGTAGTCGAGATAAGCGGCGTAGAACTCCAGTTGAGTGAACTCCGGGTTGTGTTTGAACGACACGCCCTCGTTGCGGAAGTCGCGGCCGATCTCGTACACACGGTCATACATGCCGACGAGCAACCGCTTCAAGTACAACTCGAACGAGATACGCAGGTACAGGTCTTGATGCAGTTGATTGTGGTGCGTGGCGAACGGGCGAGCCGCCGCGCCGCCGTAAATCGGTTGGAGCATCGGCGTCTCCACTTCCAGGAAGCCGCGCTCGTCTAGAAAGCGCCGCAGTGCCGACACGATCTTCGCGCGCGTGCGGAACAAGTCTCGAACTTCGGGATTAGACAGCAAGTCGGCGTAACGCTGCCGATAGCGCGTCTCCACATCCTTGAGGCCGTGCCACTTCTCGGGCGGCGGAGTGATCGCCTTAGCGATGATGCGAAACGACTCGACGTGCAGCGTCACCTCGCCGGTCTTGGTGCGGAACATCCGGCCCGATGCTTCCAGGAAATCGCCCAGGTCGATGTCTTTCTGGAGCATCTGGTAGGCATCTTCTCCGACTTCCTCTTTTCGGAGGTACATCTGCAACCGACCCGCGCCATCCTCAATGTGTGCGAACGAGGCCCTGCCCATTGCCCGGAACAACACCATACGGCCGGCGAGAGTGGCTTTGACTTCGGACTGGTTGGCCTCCGCCGCTTCGAAAGCGGCGATCGCTTCGGCGGTGGTGTGCGTGCGCTGCACGCGGGCCGGATACGGTTCGATGCCGCGCGCGCGCAGGCGCTCGACTTTGCGCAGGCGTTCGAGTTCGAGCTCGGATAAGTCCATCCCTCACCCCCACCTCACCCTCTCCCCGGCTCACCGCACTGCGCTGCGCGCAGCGCGGCGCAGGTCGCCACCCCTCTCCCTCTCCTGAACAAAGCTCAGGAGAGGGAGAGGGGCCGGGGGTAAGGGTGAGGTTTAACAAAACGTCCATGCGTCGAATGCTCGCCGCATGGACGTTGGCAAGCGCGTAGCGAGTGTTATTCGATCTTCATGATGCGGAAAGTCAGCAGTCCGGCCGGCGCGCTGACCTGCACCGTATCACCGACCCGGCGACCAATCAGCGCCTTGCCGAGTGGCGATTCGTTGGAAATGCGTCCTTTGGTCGGATCGGCTTCCGCCGCACCGACGATGTGATACTTCTCCGTCGGGTTGTCGCCTTCGATAACGGTGACGATGTTGCCCAGTGAGACTTCGTCGTTGTCCTTGGTCTGCTCCTCGATCAAGACATAGTTCTTCAGCATTGACTCGAGCGTAAGGATACGACCCTCGACGAAGGCCTGCTCATTCTTAGCCTCGTCGTACTCGGCGTTCTCGTCGATGTCGCCTTCGTCCATCGCCGCGTGGAGACGATCGGCGACCTCCTGGCGTTTGACCGTCTTGAGATATTCAAGCTCTTCCTGGAGCTTCTTAAGCCCATCACGAGTCAGGTACGTGGTTTGCTCACTCACGTCAGATACTCCTCCACGACTCAGCGTGCAAAGGACACGGACATACACATGCCCGTTATGTCAAAAAATGCGCCTGCGGCGCATCCCTTTCTGTATATCGAGTAAAGGCATAAGGACTGAGAGTTCCCTCCCAGTCCCTTTAGCCAGGCACATTATAATCACTTTCACAGCAAAAGTAAAGCCAGACATTTCGCCAACCAGGGCTTTTCCATTTTCATCGCCCGGAGCCCGGAGTTCAAACTCCGGGCTGAAGGCGTGGAAATCGGCTGAAGCCGATTGACCGGCAGCCCGGTTGACCAGGCTCCCACGCTTTCAGCCGGACGGTTCACCCTCCGGCGTTCCCGGTCGCGGCGCAGCGCCTGACTTTGGAAAGGCCCTGTTTCGCCAACGGACTGAGAACGGACAAGTTGACCGGAGTTCCCTACATCGATACAATCGTTGCACATGCCAAGAGATACCGCCTTTGCCCTTTGGATTGCGCTGGGGTATCTTTCCGGCTCGATCCCCTACGCGGTGATCGTGTCGCGCGCGCGCGGCGTCGACATTCGCGCCGTCGGATCGAAGAACCCCGGCGCGCACAACGTGATGGTGCACGTAGGCCGGTGGTGGGGCCGGCTGGTGGCGATTCTCGATCTGCTGAAAGGGACTGTACCGGCGCTGATCGCCCAACAGGCCGGGTTGGACGATTGGAGCGTGGTAGCAGTCGGCGTGGCGGCGATGTTGGGGCACGTCACCTCACCCTTCCTCGGTTTCAAAGGTGGCAAGGGCCTCTCGACCGCGTTCGGGCTGATGCTGGTGCTGGCCCCGGTGGAGACCGTCATCGGCAGTATCACCGGCCTGACGATCTTGAGCCTGACTCGCTTCGTGCCGCTATCCGCCGCCGTCGCGGCGATCTTGACCTTCGCGCTGATGATCGCGCGCGGCGCTTCGACACCCGTGCTCGTCGCGCCGTGGATCACGATGGCGATTGCCCTGGTGGCGGCGCTGATCGATTGGGTGAGCCACAGACGACACCCGGGACGACCAACGACAAAGGACGTATGACGAACGAGGATACTGCATAACACGATGTCATTCTTCGTCATCGGTCATTCGTCCGACACGCCGAACACCGTAACCGCATGACACGCCTCGCCCTCATCACCGACAGCAGTTGCGGCCTGAGCGCCGACCTGATCGCGCGCTACGATCTGCACGCGCTGCCCTACTACATCCTCGCCGGGGGGCGAATGCTGAAGGACGGCATCCACATCTCGCGCGAGGAAGTCTTCCGCCTGTTGCGCGATGGCCGCCACCTGCCGAACACCAAAGCGCCAACCCTCGGCGACTTCGCCGCGCTGTATCGGTCGCTGCTGGGTAAGGTCGATGCGGCGCTGGTGATCTCGCCGCCACGCGAGCGAACCGCCGCGTATCAGCACGCCGAATCGGCCCGTTCGTTCACACCCGATTTGAACATCGCCGTGCTCGATTCGCGCCACACGTCGATCGGTCAGGCGCTGGTGGTGCTGGCGGCGGCGCACGCGCGCGGCGCTGGGGGGGACCTGAAGGCGATCCTCGGGGCGGCCCAACACGCGATCGACCGGATGGAGGTGTGGGTCGTGCTGGAATCGCTGAAGTTCGCGGCGCGATCGGGACGTGTGCCCAACCTCGATCAGTTTGAACGTGCGGGATACTCGCCCGGCCCGTTTGAACTGAGCGGCGAAGAGACCCGCGCGTCGCCCCCCGGTGTGCCGGTGCTGCGTCACGAGAACGGTGCGCCGCACATCGCCTTCACGGCGCGCAACGTGGATCAGGCGATGGAGAGGCTGAAAGCCGGGCTGGCCGATCGGGTGCGGGGCGAACGAGTTCACGCGGCGATCACACACGCGGGCGACATCGCGCAGGCCGAATCGATCCGCGCCTGGGCGCAATCGACCTGGTCGCCGGTGGAATTGCACGTGCTGGAACTGCCCCCGATCCTCGCCGTGTATGCGGGGCCTGGGGCGGTTGGAGTCGCAGTGTACAACGAGTAGTCAGTGCTCACTGATCACTGTTCATTGATCACTGCTCACTGTCAGTAAGCGTTGCGGTCGTTGAAGACGCGGAGCAGCGTTCGGATCAGGATCTTCATGTCGAGCAGGAACGACCAGTTCTCGATGTACCACACGTCGTACTTGGTGCGCTCGGCAATCGACGTATCGCCGCGCAGGCCATTGACCTGTGCCCAGCCGGTCAGGCCGGCCTTTTCTTTGTGCCGCTCCATGTAGCGCGGGACGCTCTTCTTAAATTGCTCCACGTACACAGGCCGTTCCGGGCGCGGGCCGACCAGGCTCATCTCGCCGATCAGCACGTTGATCAACTGCGGCAGCTCGTCCACGTTGAGGCGGCGCAGAATCTTGCCGACGCGCGTCCGGCGCGGGTCGCCGGCCTTCGTCCAGCCCGGCCCGTTCGATTCCGCATCGTTGCGCATCGACCGGAATTTGATCATCTTGAAGGGTCGGGCATCCAACCCCATGCGCTCCTGCATGTAAAACACCGGGCCGGGCGATTCCAGTTTGACCAAGAACGCGACAAACATCATGATCGGTGAAAGCAGCACCAGCAGCGCCGCCGAGCCGACCAGGTCCATTCCGCGCTTCACCGTGACGCGCCAACCGTGCAGGCGCACGTCGCGCATCGACAGCAAAGGCAGGCCGCCTATGTCGTCGATCGTCACCTGGCTGGCGATGATCTGGAAGACATCCGGGAACACCTTCACACTGAGCGAGGCGCGGCCGCACTTGCCGATCAGATCGAGGATTTCGTTGTGCGTCGCTTCGGGCAAGGCGATGATCACCTCATCGATCTGGTGATCATCGATCAGGCGCGGCAGTTCGTCGGTGCAGCCGAGGATGACCGTGCCGAACACCTCGCTCAGCGCGAACTCGGGATTGCGCGTGACCAGTCCGATCACCTCGTAGCCGAGCTGAGGCGACCCCTTGATCTTCTGCAAAAGCATCTGGCCGGTTTCGCCCGCGCCGACGATCAGGAGCCGGTCGCGCCCGACGCCGCGCGCCTGCATACGCGCCTGCACCCAATGGTGCAGCCAGCGCCCCAGCGTCACGAACACGATCGCCAGGAGCCAGGCGTAAATCGCCATTCCGCGCGGGAAATTGAGTTCCAGGGTGGTGTTTTTGAAAAGGAGCACCGACAGCGCCACGGACATCATCGCGCTGATCGACACCGCGCCGAAGATGGTATAAAACTCATCGATGCGCGATGCCGCACGCGGCAGGTGGTATAGCCGCGCCAGGAAAAATACCACGTTCATCGCGCCGACGAAGACCAGCAGCAGAACAAAGTACTCGCTGAGCGGGGCCACGTTCACTGCCGGATCGGGCACGGCCACACTCAGGCGAATCAAGTAGGCCAGCACGAAGGCCAGCGTCGAGTAAATCACATCGCTCAAGACCAGCGTGATGCCGAAGTAGGCGCGAATCTGCCGCTTGGTCATCGCGCACCTCCGTTGTCAGGCCCTTCCGCAGCTTCTAAACCTGCGGGAGGATGGCTCCTCATCTCCGCCCGCAGGCATGGCCCGCCGCGCAGACCG
>DATBWU010000414.1:0-2396 GCA_036514635.1 Anaerolineae bacterium
TTTGGCGCGCTGGCTGGCGGGACGAGCCGCGCGCGCCACGGCTTGAACGCCGGCGTCACGCAGGCGATGATCGATTGCCTGCGCGCGCTGGGCATCGAGATTGAAGTGTCGGCCGATGAGTTTCTCATCCACGGTGGGCACTGGCGGCCTTCGACCGCGCCGCTCGACTGCCGTGGCTCCGGCGCGACGATCCGCATGTTGATGGGCGCGTTGGCAGGGCAGCCGTTTTCGTCCACGCTGACCGGCTCGCCGGGCCTATTGCGCCGGCCGATGGGCCGTGTGGCCGATCCACTGCGGCGCATGGGTGCGCGCATCGCGGGGTGCGACGGAACGGATCAGCCGCCGCTAGTGATCGATGGCGCGCGCTTGCGCGGGATCGATTACGCGCTGCCGGTCGCCTCGGCGCAGGTGAAGACGGCGTTGTTGATCGCAGCATTGTCGGCAGACGGCGCGACGACGCTGCACGAGCCAGGCCCGTCGCGCGATCACACCGAGCGCATGTTGCGCTCTCTCGGCGTCTCGTTGACGATGCCGCCCGCATCGAGCGGGGGCGAGCATCTGCCCGCCCCGACGAATTACTCTGTCACGCTGACCTCGGATCGGCTTCCGCTGCCCGCTTTTGATCTGGCTGTGCCCGGCGATTTCTCGTCGGCGGCGTTCCTGCTGATCGCGGCGCTGATCGTGCCCGGCTCGGACGTGGTGATTCGTGCAGTCGGCGTCAACCCGACGCGCACCGGCTTGCTCGATGCGCTGAGCGACATGGGCGCTCGCGTGGCGATGAATGGCGAGCACGAGTCGAGCGGTGAGCCGGTGGCCGATCTGGTCGTGCGGGCAAATCCGCTGCGCGGATCGATGGTGCACGGTGAGCGCGTGGTACGAATGATTGACGAGTTCCCGATCTTCGCCGTCGCCGCGACGCAGGCCGAAGGCGAAACGGTCGTGCGCGATGCCGCCGAGTTGCGCGTTAAAGAGTCGGATCGCATTGCGGCGATCGTCGCCGAGTTGCGCAAGATGGGCGCGGCCATCGAGGTGCGCGAAGACGGCTTCGTCGTCGAGGGCCTGACTCCGCTGCACGGCGCACGCGTCGAGAGCCACGGCGATCATCGACTGGCAATGGCGCTCGCCGTCGCGGGCCTCGTCGCCGAAGGCGAGACGGTGATCGACGGAGCAGAGTGCATCGACGAGTCATTCCCCGGCTTCATTGACCTGATGCGATCGCTGCGAGGAAGCGAATTGCGGATTGCGGATTGCTGATCGTCGACTACAATCCGCAATCTGCAATCATCACTCGTCAATCAGATGGGTTCTCTCGTTGCCCTGCTTGGTTATCCGCTTTCGCATTCGGTGTCGCCTGCGATGCACAACGCTGCGTTCGATGCGCTGGACATGCGCTGGCGTTACGCAGCGATGCCGGTCGAGCCGGATCGTTTGCCCGAAGCGGTGACTCGCATTCGTGGTGAAGATTACACGGGTGCGAACGTCACCGTGCCGCACAAGGAAACGATCGTGCCGCTGCTCGACGGGCTGACGCCGGTGGCCGAAGCGATCGGCGCGGTGAATACACTGGTCAAGCGCAACGGCAAACTGATCGGCCACAACACGGATGCGGCCGGGCTGCTCGCCGATCTGGCCGCGCACGGCATTGGCCTGTCGCATCGATCCGTGCTGGTTCTCGGTGCGGGTGGCGCGGCGCGAGCGGTCGTGGCCGGTTGCGCCGGTGTCAGCGCGAAGATTCGCGTCGTTGCGCGCCGGCGGACGCAGGCCGAATCGTTGCGTCGCATCGCGCCGGTCGACGTGTTCGACTGGACGCCGCTCGGCCTGATGCAAGCCAGCGACGACTGCGCGCTCATCGTCAACGCCACGCCGATCGGCATGTCACCCCACGTCGATGCCTCGCCGTGGATCGACGGGACGCCGTTTCCGCTAGAGGCCTTCGTTTACGATCTCGTATACAACCCGGCGGAGACGCTGCTCGTCCGGCAGGCGCGCGCCGCAGGATTGCGCGCGGCGACCGGGTTGGGTATGCTGGTCGAGCAGGGGGCGCTGGCGTTTGAGTTGTGGACGGGCAACACCGCCCCGCGCGAGGTGATGAGACGTGCGGCAGAGCAAGCCTTAATGATTGCGGATTTCTGATTGTTCAATCCGCAATCCGCAATCATCAATCAACAATTGAGGATGGTATGTTGCGGTTTCTCACGGCAGGCGAATCGCACGGCCCCGGTGTCATTGCTATTCTGGAAGGCGTGCCCGCCGGTCTGCCACTTCGCCCGGAAGACATCAACGTAGACCTGGAGCGCCGGCAGACCGGATATGGCTCCGGGCCGCGCATGAAGATCGAGCACGACGAAGTGGAGATCGTCGGCGGGGTGATCGCCGGCGTCACGATCGGCGCGCCG
>DATBWU010000415.1:0-8038 GCA_036514635.1 Anaerolineae bacterium
CAAGCCGGCGGGCGCGAGATTCTGACGATCGAAGGTGTGTCGCCCGATCGACCGGGCCGGCGTGGCGTACTCGATCCGATCCAGCACGCGTTCGTCGAGACCGGCGCGATCCAGTGCGGCTACTGCACGCCCGCGCAGGTGCTCGCGGCGAAGGCGCTGCTCAGCCGCAACCCCCACCCCGGCGAGGCTGAGGTGCGTGACGCGCTGAGCGGCATCCTGTGCCGTTGCACGGGCTACGTCAAGCCGGTGCAGGCGGTGCTGCGCGCCGCCGCCGCGCTGCGCGGCGAGCCGCTGCCGCCGGTCGATCAGCCGGCGATCTCTCCGCCGCCCGGGTTATTTGATGTAAGAGGCGACTCTCACAGATCCCCGCAGCGAAGCGAAGGGGACAGTCGCCAACCCGATGAGCCACCTGAAGTCACCGGGTTCTTTGGCCCAAGCCTTGAAACCCGAACCATCGCGCCGCCCAAGCTGATCGTCGTTCCACCCAAGGCCGAGACGAGCGTCGTCAACAAACCCGAAATCAAAGTCGATGCGGCGAAACTGGTGAAGGGCCGGCCTGCCTTCGTCGACGACATCGACTTGCCCGGCCTGTTGCACGCCGCGCTGCTCACCAGCCCGCACGCGCACGCGCGTATCAAGCGCATCGACGCGAGCCGGGCGCGCGCGCTGCCCGGCGTTCACGCCGTGCTGACGTACAAGGACATTTCGCGCGTGCTGTATGCCTCGGGCGGGCAGTCGTACCCCAACCCCAAGCCATACGACCAGGTCAGCCTGGACAACAAAGTGCGGCACGTGGGCGACCGCGTGGCGTTCGTCGCCGCCGAGACGCCAGAGATTGCAGCAGAGGCGCTTGATCTCATCGAGGTCGAGTATGAAGTTTTGCCGGCGGTATTCGATCCGGTTGAAGCGATGAAGCCCGGCGCGCCGATCATCCACGACGAGCCGGACGCGATCGGCATCCACGACGCGCAGCACAACATTGTGCACCACATTCACGCGATGCACGGCGACATCGACCGGGCGATGGCCGAAGCCGACCGCGTCATCGAGCGGACGTACACGGTGCATCAGGTGCAGCAGGCCAGCATCGAGCCGCACATCTGCATCACGTACTGGGACGAAGACGATCGCCTCGTGGTACGCACGAGCACGCAGGTTCCATTCCACGTGCGGCGGATGCTATCGCCGCTGATCGGCCTGCCGGTCTCGCGCATCCGCGTGATCAAGCCGCGTATCGGGGGTGGGTTCGGCGGCAAGCAGGAGATGCTGATCGAGGACATCTGCGCGCACCTGACGCTCGCCACGGGCCGCCCCGTCCGGCTCGAATACACGCGCGCGCAGGAGTTCACGTCGGCCCGATCGCGCCACCCGCAAATCACCACTTTCCGCGCGGGCGTGAGGACCGACGGCCACCTCACCGCGATCGATATGTACACCATCGGCAATACCGGCGCGTACGGCACGCACGGGCTGACGGTGCAGATGGTGAGCGGCTTTCGCGGTCTTTCGACGTACAAAGCGCCGGCCCTGCGCTTCGAGTGCGACGTGGTCTATACCAACATTCCCACGCCCGGCGCGTATCGCGGCTACGGCGCGCCGCAAGCCGAGTTTGCGCTGGAGAGCCTGATGGAAGAGGTGGCCGAAGCGATCGGCATGGACGTGATCGAGTTCAAGCGGCTGAACTGGATCAAGCTGGGCGATCCTCTGGTCATGGCGCGGGCGATGGGCGAAGGCCGCGAGGGATTCGAGCAGGTCGTCACGTCGAGCGGCCTGGAAGAGTGCGTCCAACAGGGCGCGGCGGCGATCGGTTGGGAGCGGCGCGCGCTGGGCGACGCCTACCGGATCGATCCGAAGCGGCCGCATATCCGGCGCGGGCTGGGCATGGCTGTGGCGATGCACGGTTCGGCGATTGCCGGGCTGGACATGGGCGCGGCCAGCATCAAGCTGAACGACGACGGCTCGTTCAATCTTCAGGTGGGTGCGACTGACATCGGCACGGGGGCCGACACGGTGCTGGCGCAAATCGCGGCCGAGACGCTCGGCGTGCCGCTGAAGGACATCATCATCTACTCATCCGACACCGACTTCACCCCGTTCGACACCGGAGCGTATGCCAGCAGCACGACGTACATTTCCGGCGGCGCGGTGCTGAAAGCTGCCGAGGATGTCGCGCGGCAGATCATCGAGCACGCGGCGAAGTATCTGCTTAAAGGTGCAGACCCCGATCGGATGTGGCTGAAGGATAAGCGCGTGTGGGCCGCTACGCGCGATGGGCGCAGCGTCTCGCTCGAAGAGGTCGCGCTGCATTCGATCCACCAGGAGGATCAGAAGCAGATTCAAGCCGTCGCGTCGCACATGTCGTATGCTTCGCCGCCGCCCTTCGCCGCGCAGTACGCCGAGGTCGAGGTCGATATCGAGACCGGGCAGGTCGAGGTGAAGCAGTTGATCATGGCCGTCGATTGCGGTGTGGCGATCAACCCGGTCACGGCAGCCGGCCAGATCGAAGGCGGGATGACGCAGGCGCTGGGCTACGCGCAGTGTGAGGCGATGGTCTACGACGAGAAGGGCACGCCGCTGGCAACCGACTTCACGCGCTACAAGATTTACGCTGCGCACGAGATGCCGGAACTCGGCGTGATTCTCGTTCAGACGCACGAGCCGAATGGCCCGTACGGTGCGAAGGCCGTCGCGGAGATTCCAAAGGATGGTGTGGCCCCGGCGCTGGCGAGCGCGATCCATCACGCCACCGGGGTGCGCCTGCGCGATTTGCCCTTTACGCCAGAGAGGGTGTGGCAAGCCTTGAGACGACAAACGACCAACGACGAATGACGAACGGTGGTTAATCGTCTATCGTCTTTCGTCCTTGGTCTTTCGTCATTCGTCCTTCGTCTTTCTACGGGAGCGTGTGAGTGAACATCGCGGCACTGGCCGGCGGTGTGGGCGGGGCGAAGTTCGCGCACGGCCTGGCGCAGATTATTTATCCACGAATTCACACGAATAATCACGAATTGATTCGTGAAGATTCGTGGAGATTGGCGGATCATTCTCTGACGGTGGTCGTCAATGTCGGCGACGACTTCGATCATCTCGGCCTGCGCATCTGTCCCGACCTGGATACGGTGATCTACACGCTAGCCGGCATCGCCAATCCGGAGACGGGCTGGGGCACTGCCGGTGAGACATGGCACGCGATGGACATGTTGGGTCGCTATGGCGGCGAGACGTGGTTCCGGCTGGGCGATCGCGACCTGGGGATGCACCTGTTTCGGACGGCGGCGCTCAGGCAAGGCCGGCGCTTGACAGATATTGTGGCTGATGCGTGCGGACGTTTGGGGGTGGCGGCGCGCGTGCTGCCTGCGACCGACTCGCCGGTTCCGACAATCGTCGAAACGGATCAAGGCGCGCTGGCCTTCCAAGAATACTTCGTGCATCGGCGCTGCGAGCCGGCGGTGCGCGATGTGCGCTTTGACAGGATCGAGTCGGCGCAGCCAACCGGGGAAGTCATCGCCGCACTCGATGCCGCCGATCTGGTGGTCGTGTGCCCGTCCAACCCGTTCGTGAGCATCGATCCGATACTGGCACTCGGCGACCTGCGCGAACGCTTGAAACGCAAGCCGGTCGTCGCCGTGTCGCCGATCATCGGTGGGCAGGCAGTGAAAGGGCCGGCGGCGAAGATGCTGCGCGAACTCGGCTATGAGCCGTCGCCGCTCAGCGTGGCGCGGCATTACGCGGACTTCCTCGATATGTTCGTGATCGACCGTGTTGATGCCGGGCAGACGCTCGAGATTGAGAGAGCAGGAATTCGCGTGCTGGTGACCGATGCCTTGATGAAGTCTGTTGAGGATCGCGCGCGGCTGGCGCACGACGTGATCCAATTCGCACATCAAGCCTGACTGCCTGGATCGCCAACAGCCCACTCGTCACACTTGGAGGTCGCGATGGAAGTCGATCTTTCTGCCGAGCACTATTACGATCAAGGACTGGACCTTGAAAAACAGGGCAAGCGGGTCGAGGCCGAGGCGAAGTATCGCCGCGCGATCGAACTGGAACCCGACAACGCGGACGCCCACTTCCGCCTGGGCTACGTCCTGGGTGAGCAGCAGAAATCGGCCGAGGCCGAGAGCGCCTATCGCAAGACCATCGAGATCGACCCCGACCGTTACAACGCGCACTTCAACTTGGGCGTGATGCTGGAATGGCAAGAGAGATGGGTCGAGGCCGAGGCGGAGTATCGCCGCGCGATCGAACTGGAGCCTGACAACGCGGACGCTCACTTCCGGCTGGGCTACGTCCTGGGTGAGCAGCAGAAATCGGCCGAGGCCGAGAGCGCCTATCGGAAGACGATCGAGCTTGACCCCGATCGCTACAACGCGCACTTCAACCTGGGCGTGATGCTCGAACGGCAGAAGCGGTGGGCCGAAGCGGAGCCGGAGTATCGCCGCGCGATCGAACTGGAGCCTGACAACGCGGACGCCCAGTTCCGGCTGGGCTATGTGTTGGGCGAGCAGCAGAAGCCGGCCGAGGCCGAGGCCGCCTATCGCAAGACCGTCGAGCTTGATCCCCAACGGTCTGACGCACACTTCAACCTGGGCCTGATGCTGGAACGGCAAGGCCGCTGGGCCGAAGCGGAGGCCGCCTACCGCCGCGCAGTCGAACTCAAGCCCGACGGCGCGGACGCAAATTTCAGGCTGGGTTACGCTCTGGGCGAGCAGGGGAAATCTGCGGAGGCCGAAGCGGTCTACCGCAAGACCATCGCGCTCGACCCCAACCGGTATGATGCCAACCTCAATCTGGGCGTGATGCTCGAACGGCAGGGCAAATGGGCCGACGCCGAGACGGCCTATCGCCGCGCGGTTGAGCTGGATTCTACCAACCCGGACCCGCACCTTTATCTGGCCAATGCGTTAGGTGAAACAGGCAAGTACAAGGACGCCGAGCGCGTCTACCGCACAACGCTGGAGCTAGATCCCAATCAGGCTTCGGCGCGTAACAACCTGGCCGACTTGCTCAGAAAGTCCGGTTTCCCCGAGGCGGCGCGCGAAGAAGCGCTAAAGGCTGTCCAGAGCGATCCCGGACTCTGGTATGCGCGCCACACGCTGGCCGAGATTGAGATCGATTTGGGCGATGAAACCGGCGACGCCAAGTGGTATGAAGCGGCCACCCGCGATATCGATACCGCGACCGAACTGCTCTTCAGGGTAGGTACACCTCAGGAGCAGCAGGAGCATCAGCCTCATCTGCTTCTCCAGCGCGGTTACGCTCACGCCAAGATCGGCCGGCAGGACAAAGCCATCGCAGATTTTCAACAGTGTCTGGAGCTTCGCGTGAAAGGGCCGACCACGCACGGCGATCCATTCCTCAAAGCGCGCGAGAATTTGAAGGCACTCAGAAGCCTTCGCAATGGAAGCGATACTCACACCTCCATTCCCAAATGGTTGCCTTATATCCTGGTAACGCTCTCCGTCGCGCTGGGCGGTATGGCGATTGTCCTCCTGACGCTGGGCAAAATCGACGGCGGTCAATTCACGGCGTTGATTCTGGCTGCTTTCGTCGGCGTGTTCATCGCATTCTTCTTCCCATACGTAACCAAACTCAAGTTCGGCGGCGTGGCGGAGCTGGAGAAGGAAGGCAGCGGCCCGATCAATGTATCCACCACTGTCAAACTGGAGGCCGGCGTGGAGCGGCTGGAGCAACAAAGATGAATCGGGTGATAGCATGAGAAGCATTCGCGAATACCATCGCCCTCAACAACTCGAAGAAGCACTGGCGCTCCTGGCACGCCATGACGTGACTACATTACCCATCGGCGGCGGCACCGGCCTGGTCGCCGAAGGCCGGCTGAATGTAGAGGCCATCGTCGATCTGCGCGACCTGGGTCTATCGTACATCCGGCGCGACGGCGCTGCGCTGCGTCTCGGCGCGACGACAACGTTGCAAACACTCATCGACTCACCCGAATCGGCTCAGGCCTGGAGCGGGGAACTGGCGCGCGTGCTGGAATTGACCGTGGCGCGCAATCTGCGCGAGGCGGGGACGATCGCCGGGACACTCGTATCGGCGACGAACAACAATCCGCTGGCCGTCCTGCTGCTCGCGCTCGATGCCTCGCTGACGATCGAGCCGGGTCGCAAGACAGTTGCGCTCGAAGCGTTCCTCTCACAGCGCGCGTCACTGCTCACCGCTTCACTGATCACCGAAGTGACCGTCCCCCTGCCCCGTCCCGGCCAGGCCGTTGCATTCGAGAAGGTCGGCCGCACGCCCGCCGATCTGCCGATCGTATGTGCGGCGATCCGGGCGCAACTGGAAAACGGAGTGTTACGCGACGTGCGGATCGGGCTGGGTGGGGTCGCGCCGCTGCCGGTGCGCGCATCTCGCATCGAGCAGGCGCTTCAAGGCAAACCGCCCGATGCACACGCCGTCGAACGCGCCAGGGCCGATCTCAACCCGCCATCGGACTTTCTGGGCAGCGCCGAGTATCGGCGCGAGGTGGCGGCTGTGCTCGTGCGCCGCGCGATCGAGCGCCTGATGCATTAGTACTCTCCACCAGCGCCACAGACTCTCTGTGCACATTCCGCAAGCAGGGCTGCTCTGACAAACAGCGGCAATGGTTCGGCGTGGCCCGCAAGTAATATGACGCGACATGGTCACTGTGTGAGCCATGTCGCGTGAAGGCGCTTCTTCTCCAATTGTCGAATGGAAACGTTTTCACCCTGCGGCGTCGCCGATCGCCTGTTGCAACTCGCGCACAATCGCCCGCGCGGCCTCCACTAGTTCCGGCACGGCATCATAGGCGGCCTGCCCATCCCGATCGGCGGCCTGTGCTTTCGGCGTGTACGGCAGGTGACCCAGAACGGGCACGGGCGAGCGCCGGTCGATGAAGGCCCGATCCTCTTCCGCGTGTACTTTGTTGCCGACCAGATAAAGCCGCCGGATGCCGATGTCGTTCGCCAGCGACTGAATCTGCCTGGCCGTGTCCAGGCTGCGCCCGCTCGGCTCGACGACGATGATCATCGCATCGACGGCGTCGGCGGTGGCCCGGCCCAGGTGCTCGACCCCGGCGTACATGTCCAACAGCACCACGTCGTCGCGGCGCAGCAGGATGTGTGTGGTCAGCGCGCGCAGCAATGCGCTCTCCGGGCAGATGCAGCCCGACCCGCCCGTTTCGACTGCGCCGAGTTGAAGCAACCGGATGCCGCGATGCATCACCGAGAACCGGTCGGGGATGTCATCGACGCGCGGGTTGAGCTTGAAGTAACCGCCGACCGTGCCCGGTTGCGCGCCGGTGCGCTCGTAGATCAAGTCTTCCATCTCGGCGATCGGCGTCAACGCTTGCAACACATCCGGCGGCACACCCAGCGCAGGGCCGAGACACGGTGAGGGATCGGCGTCGATTGCCAGCACGTGCATGTCCATGTCGGCATAAATGTAAGCCATCAGGCTCACCAGCGTTGTCTTGCCGACGCCGCCCTTGCCCGTAATCGCGAGTTTCATACCGCCACCTCATCCGCACTAACACTACTTTGTCAGATCGGCGCTACGCCCATGTCATTCTGAGCCGGAGCGCAGCGACGGCGAAGAATCTCGGCCCAAACGAGATGCTTCGGCGCTGCGCGCACCTGCCCCGCTCTGCGGGGTCAGCATGACAGGCCCTTTGGCTCAAAGTGACAAGGTAGGACGAACTGTACCACATTCTCCAGGCTGTCGCAGGGCGATCGACGAAGGACGAAGGACTATTGCGCTCCTCGGTCGTTCGTCCTTCGTCGCCGCTTACACCGGGACCGCTTCCACCGCGTGCGCGTGATGCAAATGCCTCGCCGCGATGAAGCTCAGGCCGTGCTCGGTCAAGGCCCGCGCGGTGCGATTGACCGCCTCGTGCTTGTCCAGGTAGTTGCGCTCCAGCATCGACATTTCGCCGCTCGCCAGCGCCTCGGCCTTGTCGCGGAAGTAATCCAGAATGTCCGAAGGATGCTCGCGCGTCTGCTCCACCTCCGGATCGCCGCCTTCGTGCTTGGCCGAGATGTTGGCGACGTGTCCCGCG
>DATBWU010000416.1:0-4483 GCA_036514635.1 Anaerolineae bacterium
CACGCCCTGCGCCACGCCGCCCGCCAGCGCGTAGCTCGCGATCACCCCGTCGACATCGCTCGCCGCCGGCACCGATGCCGAAAGCAGGGTGTCCTCGCCGGTGGTCTGGCCGTCGTCGGAGGCCAGCGGCGCGTCGTTGACGCCGGTCACCGTCAGCGCGACGCTCGCCACCGCCGAGGCCGCGCCGGCATCGTCGAGCGCCACATAGCTGAAGCTCACCACCTGCTGGGCGCCGGCCGCCAGGTACTCGAACTCCCCGTTGGGGTCGAACGTGTAGCTGCCGTCGGCACCAAAACTCAGCACGCCCTGCGCCACGCCGCCCGCCAGCGCGTAGCTCGCGATCACCCCGTCGACATCGCTCGCCGCCGGCACCGATGCCGAAAGCAGGGTGTCCTCGCCGGTGGTCTGGCCGTCGTCAGACGCCAGCGGCGGGTCGTTGACGCCGGTCACGGTAAAATCGACGCTGGCCGTCGTTGTCGCGCCAAGCGCATCGACGACCGCGATCACGAAAGTATCGAGTTGAACGTCGCCCTGGCCCAAGCTGTCGGCGAGAGCATTATTGAGCGTGTAGGTGATGATGCTAGTTGTGGTATCGAGCGTCGCCGTGCCGAATGAACCGGTCCTGCTGAAATTTCCGCCGCCGAGATCGATCCACCCAGCCGCCGTCAGCGCCGCCACGTCAAAGGCGGCCTCGTCCTCGATGTCGCTGATGACGATGTGCGCGCTCGCGATCGGCGTTCCAGGATCGGATGAAGTTGCCTCGATCACCGGCGGCGGCGTCTCGACCGAGATCAGGGGCGCGAAATTTGCCGGAACGACGGCGGTGATCTGCTGCTGGAAGGTCTGCTGGTCCTCACCGAAAATGTCGATCGTCACCCGCAGCGTGATCTCGCGCGTTTCCCCGCCATTGCCCTCCTCGCCCTGTGGCCCCTGCTGCTGCTGTTGCTGTGGCAGTTGACCGGGCTGATAGGGGACCTGGGTGTGCGGTGCCTGCGGTGATCGCGGCTGCAGATCCTGGGGCTGCGGCGGGACAGTGATGTTGGCCGGATTGGAAAGGAAGATCGGAAACAGGATCTGAGCGACGGCAAGCTCGGTCTGGATCTGGGCCGGCGTTTTCTGCGTCTCCTGCGCGAGGACCTGCAGCGTGGCGGTCGGCGTCAGGCTGAGCAGGGTACCGGTGCTGGCCACCGTCGCGAGAACGGCGCCGGTCACGCGATCGAGCACCTGAAACGAGCCGATGCGTCCGTCCGGATCGGTCATCAGCGAGTAGGTAACGGAATAGACGTTGCCGGCGATGTCGGCGTCGATCGTGGTGTTGACCGTGGTGCCGCGGATGCCCATCGTGGCCACGGGCGTGTCCACCCTCATGTCGCCGGTCTTGGCGATCTGCCCGGCGACGAACGTGAACGTGCCCCTGACGAGGCTGATCAGCGCGGAGTTGGATGGACTGTTCGCCTCATAGACGAGTTCATTGAGCACCATGCGGGCGTTGGTGCTCATGTTGAAGGCGGTGCCGTCGACGAAGCTCAGGGCAAGGGCGGAGCCATCGCCGGTCTGCACCACATCGCCCTTGTAGACGGCATCGCCGACCCTGAGCTCCTCGACGACGCCGTTGGCATGCTGCACGGTGGCGCTGCCGCTGACGCGCTCGACGCGGCCGATGACCTGCGCGCCGGCGGGCGCGCCGGCCTGGGCGTATTGTCCAGGATTTTCGGGGCCGGCCAGCCGTTCAACCAGGCTCGCCGACAGCGTCGCGCCGTCGGCGGAGACCAGGTCGGGTCGCTTCGCCAGTTGAAAATAGTCGACGAGAACGACCGTCTTGCCATCCTCGCCGGTCAGGATCAGATCGGCGCCGACCTTCTTGAATTTCGCTGAAAACAAAAGCTGCGTGTCGTGGATCACGACACGGTCGGGCGGCGCGCCGTCCGACAGTGCGATTCGCACCACGCGAGCGTCGGAATCGCTCTCGAAGTGAGCGCCATTCAACATCTACAACTCCCCCCTCCGCCGGAGCGGAAAAGGCTCACGCGAATTGCGGGTCGACCGCCCGGTGACCGGGATTTTTATAGGTATCGCGAAACCGACAATCTCGTTTACCGATTGTCAATCACACTCCCGGCCCCTTTTTTCCATTTATAAGGCATTGTTAATCATAAATAAAGCGATGTTACCTCGGTCAGCGGAAGTTGATCGGTGGATGTCGGTGGTGCTCCTGCGCATGAGCCGCGATCTCCACTGTTGACCCGAAGGCGAAGGCGCGTCGTAATTGCCTCGATCCACGCTCGCGCCTGGCACGTCATGTCCAAACCCAGCCTCGACCGTCTCGCCGGGTTCATCGAATCCCTGCGCCCCGTCGTCCTGCTGGTCGGTCTCGCATCGGTGGTTGCCAACACCGTGCCCGCTCTGCCCCTGCGCGCGTGGTACTGGCCGGACGTCGTCCTCTGGCTCTGCTTTTCCTATTACGTGTTGGAATGGGCGGTGCATGTCTCAGTTTGGCGCAAAGCGACCAATCCGCGCGCGCATTTCGTAAGTCTGGCGCACCTGGCCGATGCCATGGCGGTGGTGCCGATCGTGATCGCGCATGCCGTCGGCGTCGCACCGGCCACGGCCTGGCTCATGGGTTCGTTCTGGCTGCTCAAGCTGCCCGCCGCCACTTCCGGATTTTCGCTGCTGGGCCGCGTGTTTCTCCAGGAGGCGAAGCCGCTCGCCTGCGTGGTCGTGGTGTTTACCTTCGTCTTTTTCATGTCGGCCGTCGCCGTGCACCTGTTCGAGCGCGAGGCCCAACCGGTCGCGTTCGGCACGCTGCCTTCGGCCCTTTACTGGGCGCTGACGACGCTGACGACGACCGGTTACGGCGATCTCGTGCCGGCCACGACGTGGGGCCGGATCACGGCCGGCATCGTGATGATTTCCGGGCTCGCCGTGTTCGGCTTGTGGACCGGCATTCTCGCCACAGGCTTTGCGGCCGAGACGCGCCGGCGCGACTTCGTGCGCACGTGGGAAATCATCGCCAAGGTTCCGTTCTTTCGGCCGTTGAGCCCGGCTGCAATCATTGACATCGCGCGCATGCTGCGGCCGCTCGAAGCACCTGAGCGCACGGTGATCGTGCGCCGCGGCCGCCAGGGCGACTGCATGTACTTCATCGCCGACGGCCAGGTCGAAGTCACCGGCAGCGGGCCTCCGGTCCAGCTTGGGCCCGGGGCGTTCTTCGGTGAAATGGCGCTGCTCGGGGGCGGCGTGCGAACGGCCACTGTCACGGCGACCATGCCGACCACGCTTCTGGTGCTCGACGTGACCGATTATCGCATCTTCGCGGCGCACTATCCCGAATTGGCGCGCGCGGTCGAAGCGGAGGCCGCGCGGCGCGCGGCGGAGCGGCCGGCAAGCCTCGCCAAGTCATGATCGCTCGCCGCTGGTCAAGCCTCTTGCTCGCCAATGCGATCCGGGGCGCCGCAGGCTCGGCGCGCGCGACATCCCGCTCAGTTGTGACGGCCGTCACATGTCCGCCTGACGCGAACGTCCATATTTTCTCTTTGATCGCGGGATGGTGCATGCTTTGAACGGCGGCTGAGCGGCCGCTCTATTCTCCAGCCACGACCGTCTTCCAGCGAGGATCAATGGCGCCATCGTTTCGCGTAAGATTCTGGGGCGTGCGCGGCAGCATCGCCTGCCCGGGCCCGCGCACCGCGCGCTACGGCGGCAATACGCCGTGTGTGGAAGTGCGCTGCGGGCAGCGCATGCTCATTTTCGATGCCGGCACGGGACTGCGCCCGCTCGGCGACGATCTGCTCCAGTCGCGGGCCGTCCTCGATGCCGACCTGTTTCTCAGCCATTGTCACCTCGATCATGTCTCGGGCCTGCCGTTCTTCACCCCGCTGTTTGCCGAGGGGCATCGCCTGCGCATCTGGGCCGGCAATCTCCTGCCGACGTTCACCCTGGAGCAGGCCCTGCGCACGATGATGAGCCCGCCGCTATTCCCGATCGAGGTCGAGAGCTTCAAGGCCGCCATCGAGTGCCGTGATTTCCTGCCCGGCGAGACCATCGACCTGAGCGGAGGCGTCGTGCTGCGCACCGCCAGGCTCAACCACCCGGACGGAGCGGTCGGTTACCGGGTCGAGTTCGACGGCAAGGTTTTGGCCTACCTGACGGACACCGAACTCCCGCCCGGCGACATCGATCCTGATCTGTTGTCGCTGGCGCGCGGCGCGCAGGTGATGATCTTCGACTGCACCTTTACCGACAGCGAGATCGTCGCCCGGCGCGGCTGGGGCCATTCCACCTGGAGGGACGGGGTGCGCCTGGCCAACGCAGCCGGCGTCAAGACGTTCTGCGTGTTCCACCACGAGCCCGGACACGATGACGAGTTCATGGATGAGATCGGCCGCGAGGTCGCGGCGACCTGGCCGAACTCGATCGTGGCGCGCGAGGGGCTGACGATCGATTTGTAGGGCGGCTGGATCGAACGCAGCGCGGATATTGCGCG
>DATBWU010000417.1:0-7766 GCA_036514635.1 Anaerolineae bacterium
GTTTGCCGCCGCCTCTGAACTTAGGTATAATATTTTTGAGAAATTCATCACGTTTAGTCGAGGAAGAAGGTTGCGGGCGCTCATTACAGGTGTGGCCGGATTCGTGGGTGGGCATCTCACGGAGCATTTGAATGCGGCCACCGATTGGGAAGTCTGGGGCAACGTTCGGGACCCCGGGGATATGCGCTTCGTTGTTCCGGGCGTGCGAGCGGTGATCGCCGATCTCCGCAACCCTCAAGCCGCACACGACCTCATCGAACAGATTCAGCCCGACTTTGTTTTTCATCTTGCTGCGCAGGCGTTCGTCCCGCAGTCGTGGGCCGATCCGTGGGATACGTATGAGACGAACCTGCGCTCGCAGATCAATCTCTTCGAGGCGCTGTTGCAGCATCGTCCGTCGGTGCGAGTGCTGGTCATCGGCTCGAACGAGGAGTACGGGCTGGCGGGGGCCGAGAGCCTGTCTGTGCGCGAGGACAGCCCGCTGCGACCGGATAGCCCCTACGGCGTGAGCAAGATCGCCCAGGATTTCATGGGCTTGCAGTACGCGCTCAGCCGCAACTTGCAGGCGGTGCGGGTGCGCCCGTTCAATCACATCGGCCCGCGCCAGAGCGAGAAGTTCGTCGCATCGTCGTTCGCCCAACAGATCGCGGCCATCGAGGCCGGGCTGGTCCCACCGGTGGTGAAGGTGGGCAACCTGGCCGCGCAACGCGACTTTACCGATGTGCGCGATATGGTGTGTGCGTATCGACTGGCGATCACGCTTGGCGAGGTGGGTGAAGTTTACAACATCGGATCGGGCAAGCCGTGCAGCATACAGCGTGTGCTCGACATCCTGCTCGGGTTCAGTACGCTGCCGATCCGCGTCGAAGTCGATCCCGATCGCCTGAGCCTGCGCCCCACCGACAATCCTGTCTCGTACTGCGACGCGAGCAAATTCATCGCCCGGACCGGCTGGGCGCCGGCCATCCCGCTCGAGCAGACGCTGCGCGATGTGCTCGACGACTGGCGAAAAAGGATACGAGAAACCCCATGAGCAAACCCGTTGCGCTGATCACAGGTGTCACAGGCCAGGATGGTTCCTATCTGGCCGAGTTCCTCCTGGAGAGGGACTACGATGTCGTGGGCATGGTGCGCCGCACCAGCATCATCAACCTGGATCGCATCGAGCACATTCAGGATCGCATCACGCTGGCGCAGGGCGACCTGCTCGACGAGGCGTCGCTGATCGCCATCTTGCGCGAGTTCAAGCCGAACGAAGTGTACAACCTGGCGGCGATGTCCTTTGTGCCGGCCTCGTGGCAGCAGCCGGTGTTGACCGGCGAAGCGACCGCGCTCGGCGTCACCCGCATGCTCGACGCGATTCGCCTGGCCGATCCGGCGATTCGGTTCTATCAAGCCAGCTCGAGCGAAATGTTCGGCAAGGTTCAAGAAGTGCCGCAGACGGAGCGGACGCCGTTCTACCCACGCAGCCCGTACGGCGTGGCTAAGGCGTACGCGCACTGGATCACGGTGAACTACCGTGAGTCGTACGGCTTGCACGCGACATCGGGCATCCTGTTCAATCACGGTTCGCCCCGGCGCGGGCTGGAGTTTGTCGAGCGCAAAATCTCGCACGGCGTCGCGTCGATCAAGCTCGGTCGCCTGGACAAGCTGCACCTGGGTAACCTCGACTCACAGCGCGATCTGGGCTTCGCCGGTGATTACGTGCGCGCGATGTGGCTGATGGTGCAGCAAGACGAGGCAAACGACTTCGTCATCGCTACAGGCGAGACGCACTCGATCCGCGAGATGTGCGAAGTGGCGTTCAAGGCCGTCGAGCTGAACTACGAGGATTACGTCGTCAGCGACCCTCGTTTTTATCGCCCGGCGGAAGTCGATCTGCTGGTCGGTGACGCGAGTAAAGCCGGTCGTGTGTTGGGCTGGGAGCCGCAAGTGGCTTTCAAAGACTTGCTGGCGATGATGGTCGAGTCCGATCTGAAAGCTATGCGCGATGGAAAACACTTCCCGGATGTCACGGAGATCACGCGGGTGAGGCGCTGACTAGACGGAAGCCGGCCTCACCGTTTTGCACAGGAGGTCGCCGATGAACTACCGGAAAAGAATCAAACGACTCTTAAGTGTACCCACTTATCGAACGCGCCTGTTTTTCTTTGTGGTGTTGGGCGGCTTGGTGTTTTTTGCCTCGCTCTCGGTGCCAGACTCGGTTTTGAAAGATATCCTGCTTCAGTTCGCTGTGGTTTTCATAGCCGTCGGCCTGGTCGATTTCGTGTGGGAATTTTTGGGCGGCACGCAGCTCGAGCTTCAGATGACACACGACTTCAGCGAGGTCGACTCAAAACTTGATTCGATTCATCGCTCCCTGATCGTCCATTCTGACATCGTTGATCGCAATATCGGCATTGAGCGAATCTGGCCCAAACGTGGAGTCTGGGAACACGCTTCGGTCGACGGACTGGCTGTCTGGAAAGATCGCGTTTGCAGGGCTAAGAGTGTGGATATTGTGAGCAACACGCTTTATACGCGATGGTTTGAGGATCACGGCGATGATACAAGCTTTGCGGCAAGATTCTTTAGAAATGTCGCGCATGGGAGTGTGGCACGTATTTTGATTTATGATCCACATGGAGACGCTGTACGCTGGCGCGCGTATCACGAAAAAGGTGTAAAAGGTGAAATGCAGCATGAAATTGAGTCGACGCTCGTGACCATCGCCCGATACCGAGAGACCCTGGCCGATGCTGCCAGGGGAAATCTGCAAGTGCGTCTCACCACGGAATATTATCATCTTGCCCAGATTATTCGGGCTGATGACAAAATGCTCATCACGATTTATTTGTCGGGCAAATCAGGCACGCCATGCCCCACGTTTCAGTTGACGGGGCCTGATACTGAGCATTTCCGGACATATCAGGAACAGATCGAAATCTTGTGGCGGCACGGCCGGGAAGTGGATGACGCCGAGTTCCGCCAGATTTTGGCTCAAGGTCAAATCCAGCTTCGAGAATAACCGGGAACTGAGTCATGTCGGCGATAGTGGGAGGCGCACGTCTCAGGTTAATGACGTACAACATCGGCGGGGGAAGAAAAGATTCCGGATCGGCGTTTGACAGCGTAATCAAAGTGATTCAGGAGGTATCGCCGGATATTTTAGTCCTTCAGGAAGCCGCCGAATGGCTCGATGCCGAGCAACGCCTATACAGTGTAACCCTAGCAGCAGCCGAAGCGCTGGGGTATCGTGCAGCAGATTGCTATTTCGGCCCCACTTTGTCACTGAAGGAGCATTTCCATTAGGGCAAGGGATTTTCCAGGACTGGCTCGACTGGAGACACGGTAATGCCATGTTATCGCGCTGGAGTTTCGTTCGATTGGGGAACGCGTCTCTGCCCGGCGAGCCCAGGAACGTTCCTTTGTTTCGACCCGTGCAGTATGACGGCACTCGTGACACTGATCCTCGATTTGCAGCGCTCGGCCGCATTAGTGTCGAGACTGTGTCACCCTTCGTGATCGGCACCCACTTGAGCACGCTGCGCGGCGAACGCGGCGGCCTTGACCGAGAAATACCCGGCAAAGCGAAACAGGCTCAAGAGATGCGACTTCAACAATGCCGTCGCCTGCTTGATCTCACGCGTGATCATATTCTGTCTCGCGGCGAGCTTGCATTCCTCTTGGGCGATTTCAATGCGCCGGCCAGCGAACCGTGCATCGCCGATGCACTGGAGGCCGAAGGCAAGTTCGTCCGCCTCGTCCCGCAGAATGATCATACGCCGACACATCTCTTCAAGATGGGTGAACCGGTCGATCATATTTTCGTATACCCGGCTGCCCGATTGGTTGACTTTCGATGTTGGATCATCGAAGATACGCCTCTGGCCCGCCAGGCGTCCGATCATCTGCCTGTAGTGGCCGTTGTGACGGTCGCGTGATTTAAGGAAGGACATGGCCCAGACCAGATTGTTTGGCACAGATGGCATTCGCGCCGAGGTAGGCGCTTGGCCTCTCGTTCCCGATTTTGTAGTTCGATTGGGGTTTGCCGCCGGGCGGATGCTGATGGGCGAGGCGCGCGGCGGCACGCTCGTCGTGGGCCGCGACACGCGCCAATCGGGGCCGATGCTTCAGAGCGCCCTGACCGCCGGATTGTTGGCGAGCGGCGTATCGGTTATCGATGCCGGTGTCATCACGACGCCGGGAGTCGCCTACCTGGCGCGTCGATTGGGGGCTGTAGCCGGTGCAGTGATCTCGGCCTCGCACAACCCCGTTCACGAGAACGGCCTCAAATTCTTCGGCGGCGACGGCTTGAAGCTCCCTCAAGATATGGAAGTCGCCATTGAGCGGTGGCTGCTGGAATCGCCGGAGAAGGAGCCGCAGTACGGGCAATGCGGTCGATCGATCGACGGGCGAGGGCTGCACGAGTTGTATATCGAGAATCTTCTGGCCGAGCAGCGGGACCTTCAACTCAACCACCTGGCGATAGCGGTCGATTGCGCGAATGGCGCGGCCTCCTGGTTCGCGCCGGAGTGCCTGGCTCGCCTGGGTGCGCGGGTGATCGCGATTCACGCCTCGCCCACCGGCTTGAATATCAATGACCGATCGGGTTCAGAGTATGTCCGGCGACACCCGAACGATCTGGCTCGAGTCGTACGCGACTATGGCGCGCATTTCGGGATGGCATTCGATGGAGACGCGGATCGGGTGGTGTTCGTCGACGAGCATGGCGGCGTCGTAGACGGCGATCACATGCTGGCGATCCTAGCGAACTACTTCGAGGCGCGCCAGCAACTGGTCGCTCGTTCACTCGTGACGACGCACATGCGGAATGAGGGCCTGGTTCGATTCGCCCGGTCGAACCGGTTTCGTGTTTCCGAAACACCCGTGGGCGACAAGTATGTTGTCGAGGTGCTCGTGAAGCTGAGGTCTGAATCGCCGGATTCCGAGGCGTACGCGCTGGGCGGTGAACAGGCCGGCCACGTCGTGCTGATGGATAACGAGCACACGACGGGCGACGGGATACGGACGGCTTTGTTCATGACGCGCGTATTCGTCGAGTCGGGCGCGAGTTCGCTGGCCGACTTGACCCGCGTGATCCAGAAAATGCCTCAAGTGATCGCTTCGGCCTACGTCGGTCACGGGCCGCGCCTGGATCGAGCTGCTCTCGATAAGCTTGAGGCTCAGGCTCGGGTCGAGTTCCCCGCGCTCAAGCGAGTCAATCTGCGCTATTCAGGAACCGAAGCGCAGTTTCGGGCCATGCTGGAGTCCGACGAAGAACTGACCCAGGCTCAACTGGCTCAACTGGCCTGGCGCGTCTGCCGGAAGGTCCAATCGGTAGCGGGCGCGGATGACGGCTTCATCGAAATCCTGGATTGTGCCCAGGGCGGGCTGCTGATGCCTGAGGACTCGCAGCCGGTGTGAACCCGGGAGTCTCCCTCGCCGGTGTTGCTCTCACCGCCGAGAGCGCAGAGAACGCGGAGATTCTCAGTTCCTCAGCGTTCTCAGCGTGCTCCCCCTGGCACCGCCGCTGCGCGGCAGCGCAGGGGCAGGTGTGCGGTTAAACAGGTCTCGATATGATCGGGGGATTGCTTGAATCTGGAGTCGGCCATGCACATCGAACATCTGGGATTGTGGACGAAGAATCTGGAACGGCTCAAGGCGTTTTACGAGACCTATTTTCTGGCGCGGGCCGGCCAGAAATACGTGAATGCTCGCAAGCAGTTCGAATCGTACTTTCTGGCCTTCCCTTCGGGCGCTCGCCTGGAGTTGATGCAGTCGCCGGCCGTGACGGAATCGCGCCGCGCGGCTGAGGAGCAAGTCATCGGGTACGCCCACCTGGCTTTTTCTGTAGGATCGGAGGCGCAGGTCGACGCTTTGACCGCCCGGCTTCAGAATGACGGCTATGCCGTCGTCGGCGAGCCACGCCATACCGGCGATGGCTATTACGAGAGTTGTGTCTTAGACCCCGATGGCAATCGCATAGAGATTACGGTGTAGGGCAATCGCATTTGGTGAGAGACGGGCGATGCAACGAATGGGGAACGAACACATGCGGTGCAGTGCTCCCGTAAACGGATGGCGCATTCACGCGGACTTCATCCGTTTATTCGCTGCTAATTCGTTGCGGCGGTTTGAAATGCAATCGCCCTGGATCACAGTGTGAGTGCGAGGGCAGGCTTTCGAGATTCCAGCCATCAACACGATTCTGGAAGGAGTTGCAATGGCGAATGGACTAACGGCTGATCAGATTGGCAATGACTTTGTCGCTCTCAATCGCGCGCTGACCTGGGCCGAGGATTGGGAGGCAGGGGAGCGGGCTGTGCAGGGCATGGACGAGTTTCTGAACGCCCTGGAATCGACTCTCAACAGCGAGGTGATTGAGCGCACCTGGTCACGGTCTGCATCCGCGAAGGTGTTCAGTGTCTTGCTCACCCTGATGGCGGAGGCCGGTCAATACCGGCACGAGACTTACCGCCCGGCCCCCGGCGCTGATCAAACGCGCTTCCAGATGCTCAGCCAGCAATTACTGCCGGCGCTGGGCCGATTGCGCCAACGTGCGGTCGGTCTCGCCAAGACCTACTTGTCTCGCCCGCCATTTGTTTCGCTGAAGCGCGACATCGAGGCCGAGATTTTTCCGCTGCTGGATGACATGACTCCTCAGGCGGCCCCGGACCGCTTCATGCCTTTCCGTGTGATTCACGTCGGGAACATCGTCGAACGCCTTTACGGCTTTCGCTTCCGAACGGACGATGCTTATCTCGCTGGCAGTGCGGAAAGTCCCGGCCTGCTGCAAGCGATTTACGACCGGAAATACTTGCGCTTCGGCACCTCCGGTGTGCGAGGGCGTTGGGGACGCGACCTGACGGAGCCGCGGGCGAAGCAGGTCGTCCAGGCGATTTGCGACTTCCTCAAAGATCAGGATGTGCCACGCTATGCCCAGGGCGAAGACTTGCGCGGCAGGCGGATCGTCGTCGGGTACGACAGTCGATTGAACGCGCGCCAGGTGGCGAGCTGGGCCGCCGAAGTCTGCCTGACGAACGGCTTCATGGTCGACATGGCGTATCGCGATTCGCCGACACCGGCCCTGGTGTACTACCTGACCGATTACTTGAAGCCCGACGAGGTTGCCGGTTTGATCAACTGCACGGCCAGCCACAACCCACCGGAATGGCAGGGGATCAAGTTCAATCCGCGCCTCGGCTACCCCGCCCCGACCAACCTCACGGACTTTATCGCCTCACGGATCAACGAGATTCAATTGCTCGACTTGCCTACCCCCGACGCGAGCCTTGACGCGGCGGAAAAGTCGGGCCGCTTGCGAGGGTTCGATCCCATCGATCATTACACGCACTGGATCCTGAACAGCGGAAACGACAACCGGCGTGCCGCGCTGAACCTGGATCGCATTCGCGAGTACTTCAACGGACAGCACGTGGTCGTCGACGAAATGCACGGAGCGGGTCGCGGCTACTTGACTCGCCTGCTAGGCGAGATCGGTGTGCGCTATACGGTCATTCACGCCGAGACGGATCCCACTTTGCCCGGTCTGGACTATGCTAACCCCGAAGAGCCGTTTATCAATTCGCTCAAGGAGAAGGTCCGAGAAAGCGGGGCCATTCTGGGTCTGGGATTAGACACCGATGCGGATCGCTTTGGCATCGTCGATCGGGGCGGAGTGTATTTGCGCCCCAATCAGGTTCTCTCGATGCTCGTTCGTTACCTGGGCATCGATCGAGGTCTCACGGGCAGAGTGATCGCCACCCAGACTGGCTCGCCCCTCA